>CAMLOU010000045.1 GCA_946481735.1 uncultured Cellvibrio sp. | reverse complement strand
TTGGGCCAACTCCACCCCCTATGCTCTAATCGCTGCTTTTACCCAGCGAGAAAAAATGTATGTACGACCACTTTGACGCACTGATTTTCGACATGGACGGCACCCTGGTAGATAGCGGGCAGTTACACGAAGTTGCCTGGACCGAAACCCTTACCCGTTTCGCCATCCCCATCGACCGCCCCTATATGCGCTCACTCGCCGGTGTTCCCACCAAAGGCACGCTGGAATTGTTGATCGAAAAATTCAACTGTGAGGTCAGCGCTACCACGATTGAGATGAATGAATTTAAAGAAGCCTTTGTGCGCGAACACATGCACAAATACGTAAAGCCCACGGCTTTGTTAGACATCGTGAAAAAATACCACGGTAAAAAACCGATGGCGGTGGGGACCGGTGCTTATACGGCGGAAGCAGAAACTATTTTAAGATTGTGCGGGCTTGATCAATACATTGATGTGGTTGTCGGTGCGGATCAAGTGAGTCATCCCAAGCCGGCACCGGATACATTTTTGCGTTGTGCTGAGTTATTAAATGCAGATCCGAAGCGCTGTGTGGTGTTTGAGGATGCGCAGATGGGCTTGCTGGCGGCACGTAACGCCGGGATGGAGGCCATCGATGTATTGGCCGTTTTACAAATAGAAAATGATTATTTCCTGTAACGGAATTGATATGCCTGCGGAAGCGCAGGCGCGCTAACTGCACCAGGGCCGGTTTTTTTGCCCCGATAATCAACCTGGAGATTTCTGCAAACACACACGATGCGTTTCAGAAATAGCCTGATAGCCATAATAAGGTAACAATAATAATGCAAACACAAAAATTATCGATCACCGAGAAAATCGGTTTTGGTGCAGGCGATATGGCCGTGAATGTCATGATCGCGGCGATGTTTTATTTCATGCAATATTTCTATACGGATATCTTTGGCTTAAAGCCAGTCCATGTTGGGACCTTATTTTTGGCTGCGCGGTTTATCGACGCACTCAGCGATCCGCTGATGGGTTTGATTACCGACAAATACAAATCGCGCCTCGGCCGTTTCCGTCCCTATTTTTTATACCTCGCCATTCCTTATGGCTTCGCGGTCTTTCTGTTGTTCACAACACCGGATTTCTCCTATAACGCCAAGCTGGTATGGGCTTACGTTACTTACCTGTTTGCGACCTTGATGTTTACCGGCGTGGCGATTCCTTATATTTCCTACATCGGGGTACTAACCTCTGACCCGCAAGAGCGGTTGTCGGCCAATGGTTACCGGATGTTTTTTGCCAAGATTGCCAACGTCGTTATTGTCGCGTCTGTACCGCCTTTGGCATTGATGTGGGGCGGTGATAATCCGGCCAAAGGTTATCAGCTCGCCATGGGCTTTATGTCCTTTGTCGGTGTGCTGTTGCTGCTGTTCTGCTTTTTTACCACCCGCGAACGGGTTGAGCACGTCGTGGATAAAAAACCGCTGGGCGAGCAACTTAAGTTGCTCCTGAAGAATGATCAGTGGCTGGTGTTATGTGCCTGTTGTGTATTGGGTACCCTGGGTTATGCATTGCGTGGCAGCGTCGCGTTTTACTATGCGATTTATTATCTCGGTGGCGATGAATCCCTCGCCGCGAGTTTTACCAGTGCGGGTATTGCAGCATCCATCGTATCCATGGTGGCGTCTACCTGGATTACCAAAAGCTTCTGCAAAGTCAATTTGTTCCGCTGGTCGCAACTGCTGGTGGCGTTGCTGAGTGTGGTGATGTTCTTTGCTGTCTCGCCGGGCGATATTGTGTTGGCATTTGCTTTATATATCTTGCTGTCGTTTGTCGTGGACCTGCATGCACCGATTTTCTGGTCCGCCATTGCAGAAGCGGTTGACTACGGTGAGGTAAAAAATGGCAAGCGGGTGTCCGGTTTGGCCTTTGGTGGTATTTCTTTCTGCCAAAAAGCGGGGGCCGGTCTCGCGGGTTTTCTAACGGGTGTGCTGTTAACCTATTTCGGTTATCAGGCGGGGGAAACCCAAACCGAATTCGCTTTGACCGGCATCGCTTTAATGTTGACGGTTATCGCGGGTGGCTTTCATGCGCTGATGGGGCTGGTGATGTTCAAATACCGTATCACCGACAATTATTACCACCAGATGCTTGCACAAAAGCCGCCGCATGAAAAGTCCGCTGACGACGCTAATGCGACCGTCGCGCGCAGCGAATCTGCACCCATTTAAATCCTCTTGGAGAATGAACGTGAGCCAGGTATTAACACCACTGATCGAACAACGTGCCGACCCTTTCATCTACAAACACACGGACGGTTTTTATTATTTCACCGCGTCAGTGCCTGCTTATGACCGCATTGAGTTGCGCCGGGCAAAAACCATTGCGGAACTGGCCACGGCGAAAACAGTGGACGCCTGGCACAAGCCGGACACCGGCCCGTACAGCGAACTGATCTGGGCACCGGAGATTCATTTCAATAAAGACCCACAATCCGGTGAATCTGCCTGGTACGTTTATTTTGCGGCAGCGCCGAGCCGGGAGATTAAAGACAAGCTCTTCCAGCACCGCATGTACGCTATTCGCAATAGTGCGGCCAATCCGCTGGAGGGTGAGTGGGAATTTATGGGGCAGGTTGATAGCGGCATCGACACCTTTTGTCTTGACGCCACCACCTTTACTCACAAAGGCGTGCTCTATTATTTATGGGCTCAAAAAGACAACGCCATTGAGGGCAACTCCAATCTTTATATTGCCCCCATGAAGACGCCCTGGCAGTTGGCGGCGGCGCCGGTGATGCTGAGCAAGCCGGAATTTGACTGGGAGATTCGCGGCTTCTGGGTCAATGAAGGACCATCGGTGGTTAAGCGCGGTGGGCGTATCTTTATCAGTTATTCGGCGAGCGCCACCGATGAGAACTATGCAATGGGTTTATTGTGGGCGGATGAAAATGCCGACCTGCTAGACCCGGCCAGTTGGCACAAATCGCCAGAGCCGGTGCTGAAGACTTGCTATGAACACGGCATCTACGGTCCGGGCCACAACAGTTTTACGCTGGGTGAAGATGGTCAGACGGTGATGCTGGTATATCACGCGCGCACCTACACCGAAATCGAGGGTGATCCCCTGTGGAACCCGGACCGCCATACCTTTGTTAAACCCTTACGTTGGGATGCCGAAGGGATGCCGGTGTTCGGTCGTCCTTCGGTTATCGAAGATTGAAAAGCGGCAAACCCTGCCGCTTTTTTACCCGCTGTTATTCCTTAAAAATCAAGCGCTTCGCTCAAACAGGGTGGGGCGTTATATCAACCTTTCTTAACGCGCAATTGACGAAAAATACGCCAAAAAGTGCGTGCAATTTCACATCCCTCTGCTAACCTAATGAAACCTGTAAGGTATTTGTGGGGGAACTGTTTGTTCACCCACGGGATAAAAATGAGGCTCGTGTGAATAATTTATCGCTCAAGTGGAAGATCTTATTAAGCGTGACGCTCACCTGCGTGGCAGCGGTGATCGTTACGACCGTGGTGACGGTTCGGTCCGGTCTGGCCACGACCGAAAAAACGATTGTCAACGATACCCGTACCCTTGCACAGGTGCTCGGCGAGTCCAGCATCGGCGCCATGACCTTTGATGACAGCATGACCGTAACGGCTTCACTGGGTGCCTTGCGGGTCAGCCCGCGCGTGCTGAGCGCGGTGATTTACAACGGCAATAAACCTTTCGCCTGGTACGCAAAAGGTTCGGACGCAAAAGAATTACCGGCGGGAATGCCTTCAACTCCCGGTGCAGTTGAGGTGGTTTACCAGGACAACGTGGTGGTGATTACTGAAGCCATTGAGTCGGAAGGTTCGCGTATCGGCACCATCACCTTGCGGGTGGATATGTCGGAAGTTGATCAGATTGTTACCGAAGCGCTGAGCTATGCGCTGTTGGTGATTGTGATCATCAGTGTTATCGCAGCATCACTCGCTTACGCGGTGCAATTAAGTATTGTTAAACCGGTGAATAACGTTGTGCGTGCGTTGCGCGATATTTCCGAGGGTGAGGGTGACCTGACCCGTCGGTTACCGGTTACCGGCACTGACGAAATTTCCGAATTGGCGCAGTGTTTTAATACCTTTGTTGAGCGCCTGCATACGATTATCGCCAGCGTGGCGGAAACAGCACAGGAAGTCAGTGGCAACGCCGCCGTGCTGTCCAGCCTTTCACGGGAAAACGAACGCGAAATCAAAACCCAGCAATCGGAAATCCAGCAAATCGTGGTGGCTGTAAAAGAAATGGCCAGCGTGGTGCAAAACGTGACGGTCAGCGTGACCGAAACCGCCGACAAATCCATGCAGGCAGACGGTGCAGCGTCATCCGGTAAAACCATCGTGACCAACACCATGGGCCAGATTAAAAACCTGTCGGAAGAAATCAAAACCGCGGCCGAAGTGATTGACCGTCTGCGCAAGGAAACCGTCAGTATCGGTTCTGTGCTGGATGTGATTCGCGGTGTTGCCGAGCAAACCAATTTACTCGCCTTAAACGCGGCCATTGAAGCCGCGCGTGCCGGTGAGCAGGGTCGCGGCTTTGCGGTAGTAGCGGATGAAGTGCGTACCCTGGCATCGCGCACGCAAAGCTCTACTACGGAAATCCGCGAGATGATCGAGCGCTTGCAGTCCGGTTCCCACGAAGCGGTGGAGATGATGTCAGCCGGTACGGCGCAGGCCAATTCCTCGGTGCAACAAGCCAGTGAAGCCAGCAGCTCCCTCGAACATATTACCGAGATTGTCAGCGTCATTCGTGACCGGACTAACCAGATTGCCGCTGCGTCCGAGCAGCAAAGTGCTGCCACGCGGCAAATAGAACACAATATAGATCGGATCTCTTCCGTAGCGACCAATACTGCCGAGAGTTCAGTGAGGATTACCTCCAACACTGAACACCTGGCCGATATGGCCGCGCGGATGGCCGAGCTTGTGGGTCGTTTCAAAATTTAGGTTATTGTTGAAATCTACCGGAGATATTTTTCAATAATGACCTGATGCACGGTTGACGATTTGCGTGAGCAGATTTTCAACCTTGAATCGTTTGAAACGATTTTTTTAAGTGAATCGAATGGGAAAAAAACCGCGAATTTAAAGAACGGGATGAAACCAAAAAGGACCGAACCAGCAGGGAGTGATATGAAACCGCGATTCAATGTCCAACCCTTGTCATAACGCAGTCAATTGACCATTATGAGATTAACCTTCATGAAGAAAACATTACTTCTTATTGCAATCTGCTATGCATCTTTATTCGCACTTCCTACGCTGGCCTGTGACAAGCCTGCAGCCAAGCCGGAAATTCCCGATGCGGAAACCGTTGTTACCGCGCAAATGGTAAAAGCCAACAACGAAGTGAAAGCTTACGTAAAAGCCTATGAAGATTATCTGTCCTGCGCCAAACTCTCCCGTGGAGAAGAAAAGCAGGAACTGGATAACCTGAAACAATTTGCGGAAGATTTCAACGTTGTGGTTCGTGCTTTCAAAGCCAGAAGTAATGGCTAGGACAAGCTGACAAAGCGCGGCTGCGATTACGCCAGCCTGACGCTAAAAAATAACACTGCATTTTCGTATCCCCCAAAGCACTGCCGGCCCCGGCGGTGCTTTGTTTTTTTGATCCGACGAAAAACGCTGGCAAAGTACTATATTTGATATATAATAATACAAATGAACGAAGCCGTTCATGAGCCTCCGTTTTATCGTCGGTATATTTGGTAGCTCTCCTAATTATCTACCTGATACCACTTGCAGCTCGCCCGGGATTTACCCGCGCGAGCTTTTTTATTTACCAGAAGCGGATATAAATGGCGGCAGTAATACCGAGGATGATAAGTGTGTGGATGATGTCCCACTTATCGATGCCCGCCCGGATTTCCGCGCGCTGCGCAGCGCTGATTGACGAATAGGTGAGGCCCGCTAATTGCTCATCGCTGGCGCGTGGCGTGAACATACTGGTGAGGATCACAATCGCCACAATCACGATAAACAGCGCGGAGCAGTAATACAGCCAGTTCATCGCCACCAGGCTGTAAAGTACACCATCCGGTGAAAGCTGATCTTTGAAGATGGTTAATATCAACCGCGCCATGCCGAGCACAAACCCGGCAACCAACCCGACAAAACCGGCGGCGGGCGTAATGCGTTTGGAAAAGACACCCAACAAAAATACTGCCGCAATACCCGGTGCAATCAGTGCCTGCACCAACTGCAAATATTCATACAGCACACCGGATACCATTTGCATTACCGGTATCCACACAATGCCGAGCACGACCACAACGATGGTGGCAATGCGCCCCACTTGTAGCAATTTTGCTTCGCTCGCGGCGGGCTTATATTTTTTGTAGAAGTCGATGGTGAATAACGTCGCTGAGGAATTAAACAGCGATGCAAGAGAGCTCATCAGCGCCGCAAGCAAGCCGGCGATAACAATACCTTTAATACCCGCCGGTAATAATTCCGTTACCAGCACCGCAAATGCCTGATCGGCACTGTCCACCTGGATTTTTCCCTGGGCATTCAGGGCAAACGCAATCATGCCGGGAAACAGAAAGATAAACACCGGCAACAGTTTTAAATAACCCGCAAAGATGGTTCCGCGTCGCGCCGCCTGGATACCCTTGGCCGACAGCACGCGCTGTACGATGTATTGGTCCGTACACCAATACCAGAAGCCGATAATAATGGAACCGAAGATCACGCCGGGCCAGGGAAAATTCGGATCGCTCGCCGGGCGAATCAAATGCATTTGATCGCCGTTGATGCGCTCAAGCTCGGCCAAACCGCCCACCATATCGAGGCCGGCGTAGAGGATCACCAGTGAGCCCAGAATCAATACCGGTGTTTGAATGACCGACGTCCATAAAATGGCTTTCATACCACCCAGCACAGTGTAAATACCGGTAACCAACACCAAGCCCAAAGCGGCAATCCAGAAAAAATCGATGCCGAATACGCTGTCGATACCCAGCACGGTTTTCAACACCACACCACCGGCATAGACGGTGACGGAAACTTTGGTTAACACGTAACTGATTAACGAAATAATGGAAAGAAAGGTTCGCGAACGCGTGGAATAACGCCGCTCCAGAAATTCCGGCATCGTATAAATCTTGCTGCTCCAATAAAACGGCGCAAAGATCCAGCCGAGCAGGATAATAATCCAGGACTGCAACTCCCAATGCGCCATCGCCATCCCCGACTGCATCCCGGCACCGGATAAACCGACCAGATGTTCCGAACCGATATTGGATGCAAAGATCGATGAACCAATCACCAGCCAACCGGCATTACGACCCGCGAGAAAATAATCCGTCGTATTTTCCTCCTTTTGTCGTAGCGACCAGATAACGATGCCGAGCAGGAGAATGAAAAAACCGGCGAGGACGTACCAGTCCAGGGGGCTGAATTGGATCATGAGGGCTCCTTTTGTTATTTGTTTTATGTTCTTATATCAATATAAATTGTGAATGACGAGTAATAATTCTTGCGTATCTAACGAATAAAACCCCACTTTGTGCAAGTGAGGTTTTGTGGGGTTACAAGCCTCCAAAAGGAGGCTATTGACATGCCTTTTCTCAACTTACATGGAATACCGAATCCCCAGTGCGTAGGTTTTGGAATAGATTCCATTGCCAAAGTTGAACAGGTTTTGATTTCCCTCGCCATAGTAGCTCTGGTACACATCGTCCAGCAGGTTAGTTGCATCAAAGGTGACCATGATACTGTCGGTTACGTCGTAACTCAGCTGGAAGTCCAGACTCTGTTCGGGACGATTCCAGAACTGAATTGGATTGGCGAAAATGGCCGCTTCGTTGCCGGTGTAAAACTCTTCGCGCCACACGTAAGACAAACGCGCATCAAATGTATTTCTGTCATACGCCAGAACGATGCTGTAAGAAGAGTCGGAAACGCCACTCATCTTCGATTCAATGTAACCGTTGCGGCTGCCATCTTCGTTAAATACCGGTGTCTGTTGTGACGAATCCAGCAATGTGAAGCTTGCCTGAACGCCCAGGCCGTCCAGTGTTTCGGGCAAGTTATTTGGGAAATAAACCAGGCCAACTTCGAGACCTGACAGTTCCCCTTCACCGGCGTTGATGGGTGCGTTTAAAACGTAAGGTCTCGTAACACCATCAGTACCTGTTCGAACAATTGTGCTATATCCCGGAAGTATCATACCCTCTAATTCACGTTTAAATACCGCCCCGTAGAGGGAGCTGCCTTCGGCGAAGTACCATTCTAATGAAAGGTCATAATTCGCAGATTCCGTAGGTTGTAAGTTGGGATTCCCGCCAGTGCCGGTTCCGTAAGGTACAGTCGTTAAAGGGTCAGTCCAGTAGCGTTGTGCATTCAGCGAGTTAAACTCGGGCATGCGCAATGTCTGCGTATAAGCCAACCTACCAACGAGGTCTGCAGTAATATCCCAGTTCAGGACCAGGCTTGGCAGAAACTTGTCGGTCTCATTGGTGCCTTCGCTGTAATCATAGGTGTTGGATTGAGCTGCTTGCTCCGCCCAAAACTGCATGTCCTGTTCATAAGAAACATAGCGGACCCCAAGTTCACCACTGATGCTGTCACCAAGGCGGAATTCACTGGTGACAAAGGCTGCAGCGGAGGTCTCGTCGATATCAAAGGTTTTGTAGACTTCTTCTTTTTCAAGGCCATAGACAGCCCGTACAGCATCCGCGTTGTCGAGCAGATAAGAGCCGTCTGCAGAGATGAAACTATCGAAAACATTAGCGCGACCGGCAAAATAATCTTCAACCGTAAAGATCAACCCGGATCCATCACCGCTAGCGCCTGCTGCTGTCAATTGCTGCATCAACATTGAGACGGTTGTCGCATTGGCAGGGGACGCATCCTGGCCGCGGGTAAATTCTTGCGCACCTCTGTTTTCATAACGCCCGCCCACCTTGATAGTGTTGATAAAGCTTCCGTCAAGCTCCCACTCAGCGTCAAATGTAAAGGTTGTCGAGTCACCGGTATTACCACCACCATTGTCATAAATGGTTGAGGCATTCCAGTTCGCAACGGCCGCCATATCCGATTCGTCTACTGCAGTCGCCGCATTGTCCCAGAAAACAATGGAGGGAATACCGTCACGATCATTGTAATCAACGTCCAGGCCGGGTGCTGTTCTGGTAAAACGCATGGCAAAGAAATCGGTGGTGAATTCGCTGTCCTGATAAAGCAGTTCAGAATTAATAGTCAGGCTATCTGTTGGTGTCCATTTGGCTCCCAATGCATAAAGATAACTGTCTGTTTCACCGTAGGAATAATCACCGCTCTGGAAGCCACCATTATTTCGACCTTGGTGTTCTTTTACGACGATAGTGCCTTCATAAACCTCAGGAATGTCGATGTTGCCGTTGCCATGTTCCAGTGTGTTGGAGAACCACATAGCATTTTGTGATGAGTTTCGATAACCGGTATAGAAACCTTCGGCAAGAACTTCCAGGTCTTCATTCGGGGCCCATTGAAAAGAAACGCTGGCCGCAGGACGTTCACGATTACCAGTGAAGGATGTACCAAAGATCGCATCACGCATGAGTAGATAGTCAACGGTCTCTCCTCCGACGCTTAGAGTAGAGCCGGCTGTATGCGGCAAACCATTTTCCAGTCCAGTTTGCCAAATTAAACTATTGTCACCGACCCCCTCCTTCGTGTACCTATTGGGAATCATTTCATAAGGTGAGTAAGCAAAATGTGGATCTTCTGTGAAAAACGGAAAGACCGCGCCGGCCGTCATGGTGTCGTCGCGATAATTCGTCTCTACATACGACAGATTGAACAGCGCACCAAACTCACCGGCAGAGGTATCCCATCGATTGCTGAATAGCGCACTGATGTTCGGATCGATTTCATCGGGTTGATCGGAATAAATACCACGCGCAGCTAATACGATTTTTCTGTCAGAGAAATCAAACGGACGGTGAGTTTTAATGTCGATAGAGCCGGCTATGCCTCGCTCTACCTGATCTGCCGAACGTGTTTTGTAAACCATGACGTTCGATAACAAGCTTGCCGGAATATCCTGCAGAGCGACTGCACGGCCCGCACCCGTAAAAATATCTCGACCATTAACGGTGGTGTGTACATCAGTCAATCCGCGTACTGTTACGGTACTGACTTCACCTGAGCCGCGACCAGTAACTTGCACACCAGTAACACGTTGCAAGGCTTCCACAACGTTATTGTCCGGGAATTTACCGATGTCTTCGGCTACGATGGAATCCACAATCTGGATGTTGGAACGTTTAATGTCCAACGCTTTGGACAAACTTCCCCGAATGCCCTGAACAACAATTTCTTCGATAGGTTCATTTGCTTCTTGCGCGATGGCCGACTGTGCCAAAATCGCTGCAAGTATTGCACTGGATAAAGCTTTTTTTGAGTACATGATGTGACTCCGGAACTTTTATTAATATTCGGTTGATTGCTCGCGCCTTACATTTGTGAGAGTGCGAGGTAATCATGCTTCTTATAATTGCACGGAAGGAGGGAGCATTGCTCCCTCACCTCATTCAAGGTGCAACAGAAGCCGCCCCTTCTTGATAGAGTGCATTGATTGCTTCAGCGGTAATCGCACCGCTGAAAATCTTCAGTTCGTCAATGGCACCGTTGTAGGGTGTATCCCAATAATTAACACCCAGTGCAAACTCATTAGATTCGCCTGGCACCGTAAATACGCGCGGGAATCCGCTGGTTTCAAGTTCGAGTTGACCATTGATGTAGATCTTCAGCGTGTCTCCATTGTCGCCGTCGACTGTCAATGCAAAGTGGGTCCATTCACCCTCAGGAATGCGATAACCAAGCTCACCATTGTCGAAGAAGGTCCCTTGCGTAGCCCATACACGTGTTCTGTTAGTGCCATTCATTGAAGGCACAACGCTTAGCCAGGAGGAGTTCGATGCGCCGCCAAAAAATGCGGTGGTGTAGTTGGTAAAGGCTTCGGGTTTTAACCACAAGGAAACCGAGTAGTTATTACTGCTGATCAAGTTGTCCGGCAGTCTTACACCTGATGTGCCATCCAGACCAAGTGCTGAACCTTTCACACCTTCAACGTAATTCACGCTGCCTTCAGGAGTATTGATGAACGGGCCAGTGATTTCGCCTGCTCCATAGAGTCCCTTGAGTTCGAGCAAATCATTCTCGAAACTGTATTCAGCTGGCGCGAGCGATACCACTGTGACTACGAAAGTTTTCGTTTCGGTGAACCCTTGATAATTAATGGTTGCCGTTAACGTCACTTCCTGATCGCCCTGTAGTGCAGTGGGTTGGGTAACCACGGCGGTGCCGTTCACAGGCTTCAGGAAATCTTCGTTGCTTGATGTCCAGCTGATTCCAGAAACAAAAGGTCCCACGCGAGGTAATTCAAAATCACCGCGAATCGCAGACAGGTCACCTAACTCCAGCGCGTCTTTAACAAAACCGGCGAACTGAGATGGGTCGGTCAGATTATTTATTGCTGCACCATTAATATCGAGACTGCTTAAAGCGTAGTCATAAACGATGAACTCATCGATCTGGCCCAGGAAGGGAGTATCCCAACCAACGTTTACCCCCAACGCTGTGATGGAGTTTTCATCGAATACGGGTGGGCGGGGCATAGAACCTGCTAAGGCGCCGTCAATGTATAGAGTCATTGTCGTACCCGAGTAGGTAATGGCGACGTGTTGCCATGTATTGATGGGGGCTGTTGCGGTGTGAACAATTTGGTTCCAATCATCTTCTGGTGGAGTATCAGCTTCAGCCATGAGGCTCCACAGCAATGATGTGGTGGTAAAGTGAGCATTGCCAGGAATGTAGCTCATCCACTGATCAGGCAATGGCGTTGCCGCAAAGAAAGCCGGTGAGAAGATTCGTTGTTCTTGTGATCGCATCCAGAAAGAAACGGTGAAGCCATCAGAGTTAATAAGCCCATCAGGTAATCTAACACCATTATTGCCAGCAAAACTGTAACCTTGCCCTTCGTACCCTGTTGTGTAGGAAGGTGCTGTAGCACCCACGTTAAACAAGTTGTTGTCGGTAGTGTTTGCTTCAGCGCTATTACCCAAGCTATCCGTCAGTACATTTTCGAAGCGGTAATGTGCGATCGCATTTTTGAACGCAGGACGCGCTATGAGGTTAACTGTAAAGTCTTTGCTCGTGTTCTGACCATTCAGCTCAATGTTGGCCGTCAGTGTAACGGTTTTGTTGCCGCGATCTGGTGTCGGAATAAATACACTACCGTCGTTGCCGATGTAGTATTCATCGCTGCTTTCCCATGTAATGACTGCGCCATTTTTTCCAACGGTAGGCAATGAGTAACCTTCGTCCGCAATAGTTAATTCCGTTTTAATATCCAAGGCACTCGAAACAGTAGCCAGCGTATCGCTGGTTGCAGTAATTGGATCTACACGGCTCCCCCATACTGTTTCGCCGCTGGCAGACATAGCAGAGAACACCGGCACAAGCTCTTGCAGGTTATCGTCCCATTGCCATTTAACAACACCGTAGTAAGTGCCAGATGTCAATTCCAACTTGATCGCATCACCACTTTGCGCGGCCCAGTTGCCGCTTTCGTTGCCGGTTACGCTGCGATCGGCATTCAATGCGAGATAAGTGGATTTGATGGCTGAAGTATTTACCGCATTACCGTGATTAACAAATTTGTAAAAACCGGGAATTTCGTTCACGTCGACAACATTCTGCCCTTCAAGCGGCACATAGCGCTGTGGTGAAGCCACTAACCAACCCGCTTTGTTAACGAACATTTCATGGGTGCGCACCGCGTGCGCTTCGATATTGTTGGGGTAGTCTGTGGATGACGCGGGGAAGCGTGTATGTGTTACAAGAATGTGACGACCAGTTGCTGCGTCATAATAAGCGGAGTTATGGCCGGGGGATTGATAACCCCAGGATTCGCTTTCTTCACCCAATGCGGTGGTAAATTCAAAGCCACCCATGAGTTTTCCGCCCACTTCCAGGCCGGGTAGATCTGTAATCTCATTGCCGGCTGGATCGTAGTAAGGACCGTCAGGTGTTTTAGAGCGAGCAATGCGAATATTGTAACCATCGTTTGCTGCAAAACCGGCTACGGAATAGAACAGGTAGTAGTAGTCAGCAACGGGACTATAAATAACAAAGGCACCTTCGATTGCACGGAAGTCTCCGCCCAGGAGTTTCTCGCCATAACCTTGGCCTTCTTCGGGCATACCGGTGGCCTCATCCATTGCCAGTACAAAAATGCCACCGGAATAAGAGCCGTAGACCATCCACAAATTACCGTCCTTATCGTAGAAAGCCGCAGGGTCAATCACATTAGGATCAACAGCACCGTTCCAGGTGGTCTGCCCGTTATCTAACGGATAGGAGGTAAATTCTGTAGCTTCACGATAGCCACTACGCAGGAAGATGCCTTTGTCAACATAAGGCCCCTCAATGGAGTCGGCTTCAGCTAAACCGAGATACGAACGGTTCCAGCAACCACCATCGGCTTCTGTCTGTGCGCAGTGGTTGTAGTAAAACCAGTATTTACCGTTGGGAGCCTGAATGACATCAGCAGCCCAGTTGCCGGTATAACCATCAGTCCATTCAATACCTTCAGCGAATTCCGTTGTGTAAGTATTAAATAGTGGACTTTCATCGACCGCCTCATTGCTTGAAAGGACGGAGATGTATTCCCAGTTAATCAAATCGTCTGACTGTGCAGCAGCCAGGTGCGAACCGAAAATATAGTAAGTATCGCCGGCTTTAACTATTGATGGATCATGCACACCGATATCTTGCCAGTCGACCGAGCCCTCACTATTAAGGGGCACGGAGCTTGAAACAGTGGGTTTGGAGTAAGTGGGCTCTTCCGATGCAGGAACAGTAGGTTTGGTGGACTCGCCGCCACCACCACAGCCGCCCAAAAGCAGTAAGCCGCTCATAACAAGCGCTAAGTTCGTTAATCTCATGTGGGTGTAACCTCTTATGTTGTTATTACTTATGTTGTTTTAACTTATAGTGGATTGGGCATAATCGGGAGCGGGCCGATGGCCTACTGTCGGATTATGTCTCCAGGTACTGCAAACTTGCTGACAGTTATTAAAATCGTTATATGTCATACAATAATACTAACTGTGCATATTGTCACACAATTTGATGTCAGTAAAGCTTGAAAACCGTCTTTTGCCGGGGGTTGGCAATAGATTAATAAGATAATATAGAGGGGTTTGGAGGAGATCTGCAGAAAGGGAAAGCTAAAGAACGTGCGTTATGAGACGAAGTGAGCAAGCTGGGGGAAATGACCAGAGGTTCCACAGTCCGGATATGAAACTGTTAATGGAGACGAATAATGCTAAAAAATCTTAACTTCTGGTATGTCATGTTGATGACTGTCTGTTCCTCAGGTTGCGGCTTCACCCAGAGCAATCTCAAACCCCCGCAACAATTTGACTACCACGCCACTCCCCAGGAAATCGGCACAACACCGCAGGCCATCGCGGACATAGACGCTCTACTGCGATCCTTTGTCGACGATAAAAAAGCCAGCAGCATTGCTGCCTTCGCGGCGAAGGACGGCAAGGTGGTGTATTACAATGCCTTCGGTTGGAAAGACATTGACAATAAAATCCCCGCTTCTGTTGATGATTACTATGTGCTTTTTTCCCAAACCAAGGCGATAGTAACGGTGGCGTTTATGACGCTTGTGGATAAAGGCCTGGTGGCGATTGATGATCCAGTGGCGAAATATTTTCCGGAAATTCCGGATGAGGTCGTCACCAGGATTAATGATGACGGAAGCTATGAAACACGTCCGGTGACGACGCCGATGACGTTTGCCCATCTGATGTCACATTCATCCGGTCTTGGTGCCGGATTAGCGGGAGATATTCGCCGCGCTGAATTGAAACGCGATGATCGCCCCTCTGGCTTTTTTGGTGGGCCCATACCGGATGTTATCCCGCATGGCCAGCATACCGGTGGCGGTGATCTTGATGCGAAATATCTGGAAGAAGAGATGCTGGCACTGGTGAAATACCCGCTGGGTTTTGATCCGGGTAGTGAGTGGAATTATCACGTCAGCACCAATATGCTCGGCTATCTCATTGAACGAATTTCCGGGCAACTGCTACGACAGTACGTAAAAGACAATGTGCTTTTTCCGCTGGGAATGAAGGATACCGACTGGTATTACGCACCGGATGCGCTGGGCCGTTTTGTAAAAGCCTACACGACGGAAGACGGTAAATTAGTCGCTGCATCCAATATGTACAGCCAGGGCGCGGTGAGCTCCCAACAAACGTATGCGGAGGGCGCGATAGGTTTGAACGGCCCCATCGCCGACTACGCAAAATTTTGTCAGATGATGCTCAATAAAGGCTCGTTTAACGGCAAACTAATTCTGAAACCGGAAACGGTTGAATTAATGACGACCATCAACCGATTGCCGGAAAAAAATACCGGCGGTGAAGGCTTTGAGTTCGGGCTTGGGTTTGAGTTATACAACGAGAAGAAAAAGCCGATACCTGAAGTGTCCAATTCAGCGTATGCCTGGGGCGGCTTATTCGGGACCGAATACATCATTGACCCGGAGAATGATTTGATCGTTTTATTTTATCTGAATATGTATAAACGCGATGCACTTTATCCGGAATTTTTGCGGAAGGTGTATCAAGCGATAGACAAAGTGAACCCATAAACGGTACATCGTTGTACGAAGCGGGTCTGGAAAAACCTGGTCCGTCATTCGGGAGGTACTGCGAGGTTTTGGAGTGTGCATCGCCTGCAAATAGTGCAGGCGATGCACGGGTTTCCTTTACTGAACGCGCGTCATTTGAAACTGCTGATTTAACCCGCCGCTGATACAAGTCCATTGAAGCAAGTTAGCCCCGTCGTTTTGCGACACGCCCGACACATCAAGGCATTTGTTGCTATGCCGCGCGATGATGCGCCATCTTCCGCTACCTGAGCTTTGGAAACGGAACTGCTGACCTTCGCCACCCCAGTATTCCCACAGCATAATGTTGGCGCCGTCGTCGGTAGAGAGGCCATCCACATCAAGTGCTTTGGTTGGCGCGACGACGGGAGAGATGCGGTAGTAACCATTATCAACGTTGGTGACCTGCCATTTTTGACAATCGTTATTTAGCCATGACCACTGTTGCACGTTACTGCCATCGCTGGAAGCGCAATTGCCAACGTCCAGTGCTTTGTTACTGTGAACCGGTGTGATGCGATAGGTACCGTTCGCGATGGGTGCGGTGTTGTTATTGGGTTGGCCAATCGGGTTCAGTGTGAAACTGCGTGTGAACGTCGGCCAACCGTTGGACATATTAATTTGCAGTAAATCCAGACGACCTGGCCAGCCAGTAGCCGTTGTGCCGTCGTAGTAGTGAATGGAAGCGAGGTGTTGGCCGTTATTGTTCAAATAACCAAAATGTCCTGGGCCAATGTAGTTTCCACTGGTAGATAACACGTCGCTGCCACCGTAATCCCACAAACTGCGGCCGTTCTTATCCAGGTAAGGCCCGGTAGGGCTGGTGGAGCGGCCCACGACAATATAATAGGTGCTTTGGTTACCTGCGCAACACTCGCCGAGGTTGACGAACATGTAGTAGTAACCATTGATGTACTGCACTTGCGCCGCTTCAAATTCATTCCACCGACCGTTGTTGCCCACAACGCCGTAGCGATTGTTATTCATGCGCAGGCCGGTGGCGGGATTAATTTGAATCATGTAAAGGCCGGCGTAGTGTGAACCATAAACCATCCACACATTATTATTTGCATCACGAAAAACCCCTGCGTCAATGGCATTGACCGGTTCGTTTGCGGAGGAGCGAGGTTCATCTACGGTGGAAACAATCATGCCGAGATCGCGCCAGTTCGGATTGTTGAGCGAATCCGTCACCATCACGCCAATCGCGGAACGCATGCCTGACGTTGCACTGAAGGCAGAATAATACAAATAAAATCGACCGTTCATTTGAATCAGATCCGGCGCCCAAAAATTACCATCAAAGCCCGGTACTTTGCTGTTGATCCAGTTCGGATAGGTATTGCGTGGAATCGGTGAGGGACCGCGCTGCCAGTTAATTAAATCGTAGGAGTAAAGCGCGTTGATGGGAAAAACGCTTGCACCCCCGCCAGTACCGAAGGTCCAGAAACGATCACCGTCGCGTACGATTGTGGATGGGTCATGGATATCGGTAGTTCCCGATAATTGAAGAGCGAATACAGATTGAAACACGAACGACGATAGAAATACAGCTACTAAATATGCTGACAAATGTTTAATGGTCATTGTCAGATCTCCTTGTTTAAAATTTATTATTTAATGCCCACTGCATTCGCATTATTAGATATGCGAAGAGCACCATGTGGATGCCGATAGTATTAAGCGTCCCAGCATTTTTTGTGGAATATGAAGTGTCGTGAGGAATTTTTTATTAAATAATTATTTTTCTTTTAAAAAAATGGCAGCGTTATAGCTGCCATTTTTTATGAATTAAAGTAAAACTTTAAAACGAGTAACGTGCACCCAATGCAAACGTTCTGCTATATAGCGAAGAGCCAAAATTATGTGTGGTGGGGTATTGATAGTAGCTTTGATAGATTTCGTTGGTCAGGTTGGTGCCATCGAAAGTTACCGTCAGGTTATCCGTCACGTCATAACTTATTTGTAGATCAAGGCTGGTCTCAGCTTTGCGATAAACACTGCGAGGGTTAGCGAACTGTGGCTGCTCATAATTATTCAGGAAGTCATCGCGCCAAACATAAGAAAGGCGAGCGTCAAATCTATCCCTGTCGTATGCGAGAACCATGCTATAGGAGGAATCAGATACACCAAATATCGGTTGGGTAATAATTTGGGTGATCTCGCCAGCGTTATTGGTATCTGGAATATCTTGCGATGAGTCCAGTGCGGTGTAACTGAACTGCATACCAAAACCATCCAGAGCTGTAGGTAGATTTTCAGGGAAATAAATCAAACCTAGCTCTATACCATCCAGCTTACCATTAGACGCGTTATATGGCTGACTCATAACGTAATCTTCACCACCGAACTGGATCATTCGGCGAAAATCAATTACAAACCCTTCGATATCACGTTGGAACCAGGTTACATAAGCGGAGCTTGATGGAGCAAAATACCACTCCAGACTAATGTCCAGGTTTTGCGATTCTGTGGGTTCTAAATCCGGATTGCCACCGCTTGCAGTGCCATAACCGATGTTGGTGACATCTTCGTTATAGATGATATTAGCGTTCAGCTGAGAAAAATTCGGTAAGCGCAAGGTTTCAGTATAGGCGGTACGCAGTAGCACATCGTCGGTGATGTGATAACGCAGCATGACACTTGGCAATACTTTTGAGTTATCCGCTGATGCTGTTGCGGGCGGGGCTTCAGTGTCCGCTGTGTTATAAAACCACATGTCTGTCTGCGATCCGGTGTAACGGGCGCCGATTTGACCGTCGAGAATGCGTCCACCCACTTCAGTTTCAAAATCGGCCTGAAGATAAGCTGCATAACTTGCTTCTTCAATTTCAAATGAGCGTGCGAGCAGTTTTTTCTCTATGCCATAGCGAGCTCTAATGGTGTCCTGATTTTTGGCAATGTAATAACCATTTGGTACGGCCCAACTGGTAGGCACATCGGACTCACCGTCATAGAAACCGCTGTTAATATGGACAAGACCATCAAATTCGCTAAAACTGCAAGGATCGCTGGCGAGACAAGATGCGGCGTCCTGACGGCTGAGACTTTCCTCAGCGCTGCGATTATCGTAACGCATACCAAAACTTAATTTTTTGAAGAAACCATCACTGAAATTGTAATCACCATCGAAGGTCCATGTAAGTGCATCGCCTTGATGTTTGTCAGCATTGTCATAAAGATTCGCCATATTCCATCTGCTGGAATCTGTCATATCGATGTCTGCGCCACTATCAGTAATGAAACCGAAAGCGGGTAAGCCGCCGCCGCTGTTGAAGTCTACCCATACATTCTCAGGAACCTGATCTGCTCGCATGGCAAAGAAGTCAGCGGTATATTCACTTTCCTGAAAAACCAGCTCCGACCGAACATTCAGGTTATCTGAAAGATCCCATTTACCTCCCAGCGCATATACGAAGCTATCCGTTTCAGCAACGGTTAAATCGCCGCTACTGAAGACGTAAGGCGCACCGACGACTCTTTCTTTAATGATGTTAGTGCCTTCAAAAAGCGTGGGCGCTTCTTTGTCCGCAAGATCACCCCACCAGTCTACGAAAGAGAACAGTAAGTTGTTGAACGATTCGTTACGGTAACCATTATAAAAAGCTTCAAATAGGTATTCTGAGGTTTCATTCGGTGCAAACTGCATGGAGATATTGGCAGCTGGTCGTTCGCGTGTGCCGGTAAAATCGTTCTGAAAAATAGCGTCACGGGAAAGCAGGTAGGGGATTTCTTCTCCATTCATTGTTAATGTCGAGCCCGCTGCAAAGGGCAGGCCCTCCTGTCTGCCAGGTTCCCAGAGCTGTTGATCGGGTGCTCGGCCATCAGTAGGTTGGATACGTTCATAAGGTACCCATCCATCTGGTGCGTCGCCCGTTAGAAAAGGAACAACGGCACCCGCCGTCAAATTCTGATCGCGATAATTAGTTTCTGTATAAGCAACATTGAGTAAAGCACCAAATTCGCCGGCACCAGTTTCCCAGCGATTACTGAACAATGCGCTGATAGTGGGATCTACTTCTTCGGCCAACTCCTGATAAATTGCACGGCCAGCAACCACTATCTTGCTGCCATCAAAATCGAAAGGACGTTGGGTCTTAATGTCGATTTGTCCGGCTATGCCGCTTTCAATCAGGCTGGCAGAACGTGTTTTATAGACATCTACTTGTTTCAATAAACTGGCGGGGACATCGGCCAAAGCCACAGCTCGGCCTGACGAAGTGAAAATGTTGCGGCCGTTGATAGTGGTCGTAACGTCAGTTAAGCCTCGAATTGAAACGACATTCACTTCACCTGCGCCACGATCAGTTACCTGAATGCCAGAAACGCGTTGCAAAGCTTCTACAACATTGTTATCCGGGAACTTACCAATATCTTCAGCAACAATCGCATCAACGATTTGAAAGTTTTCTCTTTTAACATCTATAGCTTTCGTCAAACTGGCTCGAATACCCGTCACCACGACCTCTTCGATCATGGAATCATCGTATTCTTCCTGGGCTAAAACGGATTGGGCAGACATAGCAATGGCCACAGCGATGCTGGTGCTCAGTACAGAACGCTTAAACATTTATGATTACTCCCCTGAGGATTAAGCATTTCGCCGCGCTGCAACAGGTTATTGTTAGTGTGCATACGGGCATGTGAGTTATTATTGCGCTTGGAGGCGTTACCAATAATATTGTATTATAAAATTATAATCAAACTTTTCGCTTAGCAGTGGGTCCAGATTGCTGGTTGTATAAAAAGCGCTTATTTATCAGATGGTTAAGAAGAGCGTCGGCCGGGCGGCATCAGTATTTTGGCGCATTTTGTATCATTTTGCAGCCTTGCCACTTAGTTCTTTTTTGCTGGTCAAAATGTATTTAAGGATGATTGTGTGCTAAGCATAGAATGACAAACGAGGTGCCTTCGGGGCCTGATAATAACGAGTGCGAGTGAGCAACTTCTCGCTTTTCCCGTCAGAGGTCTTATGAAAATTTTAGCTGCTGTTTTGTTACTGCTTCTCGTTAATTCCGCCCAGGTTGGCGCCGCCCCTGTGGTGGAGCCTTTCCCGCTTAAAGATGTTCGCTTGTTGGATTCTCCCTTCAAACACGCCGAACAAACCAATCTACAGTATTTGCTCGCCATGGAGCCGGATCGCCTGTTGGCGCCCTATCGGCGGGAGGCGGGTCTACCGTTAAAGACAGAGAGCTACGGCAACTGGGAGTCGTCGGGCCTGGACGGTCATATTGGTGGTCACTACCTGACAGCCTTGGCGTTGATGTATGCCTCAACGGGTAATGAGGTGGTGTTACAGCGCCTGAATTACATGGTTGATGAATTGAAAAAATGCCAGGAAAAAAATGGTAATGGTTACTTGGGTGGTATTCCCGACGGTGACGACGCCTGGAAGGCGTTGGCTAAAGGCAAGATAAAAGTCGACAACTTTTCACTCAATGATAAATGGGTTCCCTGGTACAACTTGCACAAAACCTACGCCGGTCTGCGCGATGCGTATGTTTACGCTGGCAATGAAACCGCAAAGACGATGCTGATAAAATTATCAGAGTGGGCGTTGCAGTTAACCGAGCCGTTAAGTGATGAACAGATGGAATTGATGTTGCGCAGCGAATACGGCGGCATGAATGAAATATTTGTGGATGTAGCAGAGCTCACTGGCGACAAAAAATACCTGAACCTGGCAAAGCGCTTTTCCCACCGTCTTTTGTTGAATCCGTTATTGGAAGGCAAGGATGAATTAACCGGCATGCACGCGAATACCCAAATCCCCAAAGTGGTTGGCTTTAAACGCATTGCTGATGCGACCGGTGATAAAAAATGGAATGATGCGGCGCGTTTCTTCTGGGAAACCGTGGTAGAAGAGCGCAGCGTTGCAATCGGTGGCAACAGTGTAAAAGAACACTTTCACCCGGCGGATGATTTTCAGGCGATGATTGAGGATGTCGAGGGCCCGGAAACCTGTAACACCTATAACATGTTGAAGCTGTCAAAATTATTCTATGAATCGTCGGGCAATCTGAAGTATCTGGATTTTTACGAGCGCGGTTTGTACAACCACATCCTGTCGTCCCAGCACCCGGACACGGGTGGTCTGGTGTACTTCACGCCTATGCGCCCCAACCACTATCGCGTGTATTCGCAGGTGGATAAAGCCATGTGGTGTTGTGTGGGTTCAGGCATTGAGAATCATGGCAAATACGGGGAATTGATTTACGCGCATCAGGGCGATCAGCTTTACGTTAATTTGTTTATTCCATCCACCCTGAACTGGCGTGAGAAGAAAGTCAGAGTGCGTCAGGAAACGGCATTTCCCGATGCTGAGCGCAGTGCAATTCATATTGAGAGTGACGGAAAATTTACCCTGAACATTCGTTACCCGAGTTGGGTTGCTGACAAAGCACTGGCCGTGCGCGTCAATGATAAAAAAATCAACATTACGGCGAAGCCGGGTCAGTATGTCCAGATCAAACGAGATTGGCGCGCGGGTGACAAAGTGACTATCGATACCCCGATGCAGACGCATCTGGAGTCGATGCCAGATCAATCCGACTATTATGCTGTGCTCCATGGCCCTATTGTACTCGCCGCAAAGACGCAGCCTTTTCCAACGGAAAAGCTGCGCTATTTCGCTGACGACAGCCGCATGGGGCATATTGCAGATGGACAGTTATGCCCACTGGATGCAGCACCCACCTTTGTAACGGATGATAAGAATTTCCTCACTAAAATCACCCCGGTGGCTGATAAGCCTTTAACGTTTCGTGTGCCGGTTATGGAGGGGGAAACCACTCGCCAGGTAGAGCTGATTCCGTTTTTCCGGCTGCATGAGTCGCGCTACACCCTGTACTGGCCCATGACCAGCAAGACGCAATATGAACAGTGGCAGACCGCGAACAGTATGAAAGAACGCACGCGGATCGCGCTGGATGCGATGACAGTCGATGAAGTGAATCCGGGTCAGCAACAACCAGAGTCAGATCACTTCTTAAAATCCGAACGCAGCGAGATGGGTATTCACCTGGGTCGCCACTGGCGCCACGCGGAAGGTTGGTTCAGTTACGTGATGAATGATCCGGAGCGTGTAGCCACAACCTTGCGCGTGACTTATTTCTCCGGTGATGCGGGTCGGCGTTTTGATATCCTGATCAACGACCACGTGCTTGCCGAGGTGGTGTTGCAAGCGAGGGAGGGAGAGGATTTTTACACGGTAGATTACCCGATTCCGCGTGCGTTGGTGGCCTCGGCGCCTGATGGCAAGTTAGTCGTGAAATTTGCAGCGAAGGAAGGTTCTATTGCCGGTGGTATTTATTATGTGCGGTTGCTGCGGGGTGGGCGTGGGGATTAATTTTTTTAAATAAAATTGGTTGCTGCAGTTTTTCTGGTAGTTGTTTGTCGGATTACGCCTTCGGCTAATCCGACCTACGGAGACGAATAGGTAGGTCGAATTAGACGCGTAGCGTCGTAATCCGACAGCACCACGCATTACTTGATCAATTTACTCTGATAGCGATCCAGATCTTTCGAATCTACCACTGGCCATCCATCTTTATCCCATGTCATCTCAAGGATTTTAATCTTTTGTAGATAGTCATCCGCCGTTTCGTAAGCGTGCAATACCAGGTAATCTTTTTTGCCAAAGGTGTAAGCGCTGTTGTGCCCCAGGGCAATCCAGTTTTTATTGCCCGCGATCACCAATGAACCGCCACCACGATTCATATCCACACCGTCTTTATCCAGATAGGGCCCGCGAATGTCTTTCGCGCGGCCAACCACAACTTTGTAATCGCTGTCTTTACCGCGACAACATTTATCCCAGGACGCAAACAAATAATAGTAGTCGCCCTTGCGAAAAATAAACGGCGCTTCGATGGCGGCAGAACCGGCGCTGGCATCGTCTTCCAACAGGGAACGCTCGCGCTTGGCGATGGTGTGCCATTCCTGGGGCTCAGCCAGTTTTGTCAGGTTCTGGTCCAGTTTTACCAACTTCAACCCACCCCAAAACGAACCAAAACTCATCCAGGGCGTGCCTTCGTGATCGATAATCACCGCCGGGTCAATCGCATTCCACATATCGCGATGGGGTACAGATTGCAACACAATACCCTGGTCTTCCCAGCCGTAATCCGGTGAGGATGTATCGAGGGTTTTGGTCACGGTCACACCCATAGCCGAGGTATTTTTGCCGAAGGCGGACACGGAATAGTACAGATAAAATTTGCCGTTATGCTGCACGATGTCCGGTGCCCACAGGTGGCCATTAAAGCTGGGTGACACCTGTTTGGCCCAGGCAGGTTCCGTGGCAAAGGCGCGTCCGGCGAGCTTCCAGTTCTTCATATCCCTGGAGCTGTAAAAGGTAATGCCGGGGCCGGTGCTGAACAGGTAATAGGTATCGCCTTCTTTCGTCATGACCGGGTCATGGACATCCACCTGGCGGGCGAAGGACAGGCAACTGATTAACAGGCCGCACAGCAGGACCAGGGACGGAAGGGCTACGCGGACAGGGGCAGGGGAAAGACGCATGGATAGCTCCAGATGTGGTTATTTACATTTCTATTCATTGTTATCGAAGGCTGCTAAGGCCCATTCGATTATTATTGTATTATAATATTCCAAGTTAAGATAAAAATAACACCGCCTTTCTGCGGAGAGGCCAACCGGAGCCTTAGGTTTTATGAAAATCCCTGTTTATTTATCGACATTTCTATTCATCCTGATTTCCGCTTGCGGCCGGATGCCACCGGAAGATACAACGCCTGCCGCCGTCGATACAGCGGCTTCCTCACCCTTGATTCCCCAGCGGGCTGATCCCTGGGTATACCGCCATGACAACGGCCACTATTTTTTTATTGCGACCTCGCCGGCCTTCGACCAACTGGAAATGCGCCAGGCAAACACCCTGCGCGGCTTGGCGGATGCGGAACCCAAGGTGGTGTGGCGTAAACATCCCACGGGTGAAATGGGCGCGAATATCTGGGCACCGGAATTACACCGTATCGATGGGGTCTGGTACATCTATTTTGCGGCGGGTGAGGCAGAGCAACCCTGGTTGATCCGCATGTATGTGTTGGCCAATACGTCGGCGAATCCGCTCGAGGGGGAATGGCAGGAATTGGGGCGTATCAAAACGCAACGCGATTCGTTTTCCCTTGACGCTACGCATTTTGAACACCGCGGCAAACGGTATCTGTTGTGGGCGCAAAAAGACCCTGAAGAGAAATTAAATTCAGCGCTTTACATCGCACAGATGAAAAGCCCCACGGAATTGCATGAACATGAAGTCATGCTAACCCAACCGGAACTGCCCTGGGAAACAATCGGCTACAAAGTGAATGAAGGTGCGGCAGTATTAATCCGACATGGAAAAATTTTTGTAAGTTATTCAGCCAGTGCAACAGATCACAATTATGCAATGGGTTTGTTGTGGGCTGATGCGGATGCCGATCTGCTTGATCCGGCGTCCTGGCATAAATCGCCACACCCGGTATTTTTCACTAACGAATCCCTGAAGCGCTTTGGCCCCGGCCACAACAGTTTTACCCTGGCAGAAGATGGGAAGACGGATGTGATGATCTATCACGCGCGGGATTATCGCGAGCTAAAAGGCACGCCGCTCACTGATCCTAATCGTCACACCTACATGCGGCGTTTGTTGTGGAAGGATGGTATGCCAGATTTCGGGCAGGACATGAGTGACGCCGATACCTGGCGCGAGCAATAAACCCGAGCAACCTTAAATGGCCGTGTTGTAAAAGGCGCTTTAGTTGCGGCGCCTTTTTCTTGTAGTCAATAAAACCCGTAGTCAGTAGAATGCGTCCCTCCCTGATGCTATCCGGAAATATTGTATGTCGAAGCCCGCTATCGCCTCCTCGCCGTTTGGTACAACACCTGCCGGTGAAGCCGTTACCCTGTATACCATGACCAATGCCACCGGCATGGAGATTGGCATCATCAATTTCGGTGGCGTTATTACCAGCATCAAAACGGCAGATTGCGCCGGACGCCTTGCGGATGTCGCCCTGGGTTTTGATGAGTTGGAACCTTACCTGCAAGCCTCGCCGTATTTCGGCGCCCTGATCGGTCGCTTTGGTAACCGGCTGGCGAAAGGGCGGTTCGAATTGGATGGCAAAACCTATCAGCTGGCGACCAATAATGGCGAAAATCATTTGCACGGTGGTGTCACGGGCTTTGACAAAGTGGTGTGGCAGGCCACGCCGTTTTCAGCGGACACGCAGGTGGGTGTGAAATTATTTTATTTAAGCCGCGATGGTGACCAGGGCTACCCTGGAAACCTGTCAGTAACAGTGACTTATACATTAACGAACGACAATGAAATCCTCGTGGATTATCACGCGACCACCGACCAGGCAACGCCGATTAATTTAACCCAGCACAGTTATTTTAATCTTGCGGGGCAGGGCGATATTTTGCAGCATGAGTTGATGATCAACGCGGATGCCTTTACGCCGATTGACGACACGCAAATTCCTTTAGGCGAGTCACGCCCGGTAGCCGGCACGCCGTTTGATTTCAGGGCGGCCAAAAAGATCGGTGCGGATATCAATCAGGCGGATGAACAATTGTGTTGCGGCTTGGGTTACGACCATAATTTTGTGTTGAACAAAGCCGCCCCCAACACCTTAACGCTCGCCGCGCGCGCGATGGAAAATACCACGGGCCGTGTGCTGGAGGTTTATACCGAAGAACCGGGTGTGCAATTTTATTCGGGTAATTTTTTGGACGGCAGTTTGCGTGGTAAAGGAAAAACCTATGCGTATCGCAGTGGCTTTTGTCTTGAGCCGCAGCATTTTCCGGATTC
>CAMLOU010000044.1 GCA_946481735.1 uncultured Cellvibrio sp. | reverse complement strand
GAAGGTGTGGAGACGGAATACCAGGCCGAGTGGTTGCGCCAACAGGGTTGCGACCAGGCGCAAGGTTTTCTCTATGCCAAACCGCTATCGCCCAAACAATTTGAAAGCCATTTCCACGGCGGCAAGTTTGCGTTCGATGGTAACGTTGTAAAGCTGGACTCGCTGAAGGTAGGCGCCTGATCAACGGGCAAAATCGGGTATGCGAAAGCGCTTGCGATACGCGCTCGGCGCAAGGCCGGTGGTCCGTTTAAATAATCGGCGAAAAAAAGCCGCATCCTCATAGCCCACACGCCAACTGATCTCCTCAACGGACGCATCGGTGCGCTCCAAACGCCGCTTGGCATCTTCAATACGCAACCGCTGCACATACACAATGGGCGTAATGCCGGTGGCATGAGCAAAACGCCGCTTGAAGGTGCGTTCAGCCAAGGTTGAATGCTTGATCATTTCATCTACCGCGTTAGCTACAGAAAAATGATGGCTTAGCCATTGTTGTGCGCTCCGGATTTCTGCATCGCCGTGATGAATATTGCCTTCAAAGATGATGTAGGGCGTTAGCCCGTCCTGGTGCCATTGCAGCGCGAACAACCGTGCTACCTCCTGCGCGATGGTGGCACCGGCGTAACGCGCAATCAGGTAAAGCACGAGATCATGCCAGCTCATGGATGCGCCTGAACTGATCAGTTCCTCCCGTGCTCCTGCGGTAACCACAACGCGCTCCGGGTGAATCACGACGGCGGGATAACAGGTGGCGAAACAATGGGCATAACCAAAATGCACCGTCGCTTCCCGGCCATCAAACAGTCCCGTCTCTGCCAGCAGGAAAATGCCGGAGCACGCCGAACAAAGCACAGCGCCGCGCGCGTGCATCTTGCGTAACCAGTCGACTATTTGCGGGTAACGCCCTTTCTGCCAGTTGTCGTTGTGCAGCAATATTGATGGCACTATCACAATGTCACTGGTTTCGATGGAATGAGTCGCGCGTTGCACCTGCACCGGTACACCACTGGCCAGGAGAATTGGCCCCACCTGTTCTCCAACGATCTCTACATGAAAGGGCGCGGGTAACTGTTGGTCCACCACGCCCATCACCCGCGGGCCGTTCATCACATCGAAGATACCGGCGAGGGTGGAAATGACGGCGTCGGGCAGGGCAACCAGGCTGACGTGAAGGGGTTGTATGCCTGTGCGAGCGATAGGTGTGGTCATAAGCGGATCCTTGACAAGGGTTTTGGCATGAATGGACCGATCCCGGGTGATTCAGCCTCTTCAGTACAACGGGTGCGGCTGCAATCATGAGCGTGAAATCTAACCTACGCAAGATTGCACCAAGGAGCTGTCGCATCATGAATGCATCTGTTATCGATCAACGTAAACTGGAATCTTTTGTCGCTCGCGCCCTGGGTGATCTGTCCTCCGCTTACGGCGGGGTGATGGTCAGCCTCGGCAATAAACTTGGCCTCTACAAAGCCATGGCTGGGGCTGGCCCGGTCAGTGCAGGTGAATTGGCAGCGCGTGCCGGCTGTGCCGAACGTTATGTGCTGGAATGGCTCAACGCCCAGGCCGCCGGCGGCTATGTTGACTACCATGCGGTCAGCGGAACCTACGAATTGTCGCCGGAGCAGGCGATGGTGTTGGCCGATGACACCAGCCCGGTATTTGTACCGCCGGCCTGGCAGGTGCCTGCGTCCATGTGGTTTGACGAAGAGAAAACACTGGCTGCATTTCGTACCGGCAAAGGTGTGGCCTGGGGCGACCACGATGGCCGATTGCATTGCGGGGTGGCCGCGTTTTATCGCAATGGGTATCGCGGCAGTTTGATCTCCCAATGGCTGCCCGCGCTGGATGGTGTGGTAGCGCAATTGGACGCCGGCATGGCGGTGGCCGACGTTGGCTGTGGCCACGGCCATTCAACGGTGCTGATGGCCCAGGCTTTTCCAAACTCCCGTTTCTATGGCTTTGATGCCCATGCCGCCTCCGTCTATACCGCGCGGCAAAACGCAGCCGATGCGGCGCTGACTGATCGAGCCAGCTTTGCGGTGGCGCGCGCGACGGATTATCCCGATCAGCAATACGGGCTGATCTGTTTCTTTGATTGCCTTCACGACATGGGCGACCCGGTGGCTGCCGCCTGTTACGCCGAGCGAGTGCTGGCACCGGGGGGAACGATTATGTTGGTTGAGCCTTTTGCGCACGATCGGGTTGAGGATAACTTGTCGCCGGTGGCACGGATGTATTACGCCGCCTCAACCACCATCTGCTGCGCTCATGCGATATCCGAAGGTGGCAAACAGGTGCTCGGTGCGCAAGCTGGTGAGGCGCGACTGGCCGATGTGTTCCGCAAGGCGGGGTTTACCCACTTCCGTCGGGCAGCGGAAACGGCATTCAACCTGATTATCGAAGTGCGTCGGTAAGCTGGGGTTGCGTTTTTTCTTGTGGGTACTGTCGGATTACGCTGCGCTAATCCGACCTACGGAGAGTATTGAAATCGCCCTTAGCCTTGTCCGCGGGTACGGTTGGCGTGGGGGCGGGCGTTTTCTTCGGTGAAGGCGATGATGGCGTCAGCGATATCTTTTTTGGTGGCGGCTTCAATACCTTCCAGGCCCGGCGACGAGTTCACCTCCATCACCAGCGGACCCCGGCTGGAGCGTAGCAAATCCACACCGGCGACGTGCAAGCCCATGGTCGTAGCCGCTTTGATCGCGGTGCGCCGCTCCGTGGGGGTGAGTTTGGTGATCCTGGCTGTACCGCCACGGTGCAGGTTGGAGCGGAATTCGCCTTCCTGCGCGGTGCGTTGCATGGCTGCCACAATCTTATTGCCGATCACAAAACAGCGCACATCGCTGCCGCCGGCTTCCTTGATAAATTCCTGCACCAGAAATTCAGCGCGCAATTCGCGGAAGGCTTCGATCACACTCTCTGCCGCCTTGGGGGTTTCGGCCAGCACGATACCGCGACCCTGGGTGCCTTCACAGAGTTTGAGCACCAGCGGCGTGCCGCCCACCAGTTTGATCAGCTCCTTGGTGTCGTGAACGTTGTAAGCAAAGCTGGTCTTGGGCAAGCCCAGGCCTTTGCGTGAGAGCAATTGCAGGGCGCGCAGTTTGTCGCGCGAACGGCCCAGCGCCACAGATTCCGTCAGGCAGTAAACCCCCATCATCTCGAACTGGCGAATCACTGCCAGGCCGTAGTGAGTAACGGAGGCGCCGATGCGCGGAATAACCGCATCAAAATCTTCCAGTTTGTTGCCCATATACCAGATCGCCGGGCTGGACGAGGTGATGTCCATGTAACACTTCAATATATCGATGACATGCATCTCGTGGCCGCGCTTGACCCCGGCTTCCACCAGGCGGCGGGTAGAGTACAAACGGCGATTGCGAGACAGTATGGCAATTTTCATAAAATGACCGAGGTAAATAAATTAGGGAGTTGTATAAGGACTGTTACGCCGGGCGTAAGCACTGAGGCCGTGATTTACACGGGTGGTTCACTCTTGCTGCCGCCCAGGACAAAAGATTTGGCGCTGTCGACGACGTAACCCTGCCGCAGAGCGCTACGGCCCAGCAACATACGAAAGCGCATATTTTCCCGGTCCGTCAGGGTAATTTCGATAGGAAACTGCCGGTCCTTGAGTTGAACGGTTGTTTCAATGACAAATCGCCACTCGCGATGCCCACCGGAATCGGTGACCTGCCGCCGGTCCTTGATCGGTGCCTCACATTCGATACTGCTGGTGGTACACCCTTGCAGGGGATGTAGCCCAAATCTCACCCAGGCTTCACCGTTCCGCTCAAATGGCGTGACGTAATAGGTGTGCAGGGCGCTGGTTTTGGCTCCGGTGTCCACCTTGACCTTAATGCGAGTGGCGTCAAAGTCGGTTAATGTAATCCACTCTCGCCAGCCGATCAGCTGTTGTTCTGTCGTGGCCACGGTTTCTCCTCATGGGTAGTGCGGTGTCTGCGTCGCCGTGCTGGGTGCGGTTTTTACTTGGCCAGGGGCGGTCGGTAAAATGAAAAATATTATTCATCTCGACAAATTTTTTTTGCTTTGTTTGGCGTCATAGCTATGATAAATAGCGCGGGACAAACTGCCTGAACCGGTAAAAAGGTGGCGGCAGATGTCAATCGGCAGCCCACCTTTGTGGCTGACATGGTCCCGGTTGTTGTTGTAGCAGTTGCGTTAACATCCCTTATCTGTCGATTCTGGAGTAGTTTTATGTCTGTCGATGAACATAGCCCTGCTGATGCTGATTTGTTGAATGATGTGATCGATATCGACGATGACGAGCAACCCAAGCTCACCGGTAAAGAAGCGAGCCAACACATGCTTGAAATGCGTCGCAAGATCGAAGACAGATTGGAGCGTCGCCGTCTCAAGGAGCAACTTGGGTTTGATGATTTGTCCGAACTGGATTTTTAATTAACCCGCCCACCTTGTCATTCCGGCTAACTGGTTTGCCCGAGCCCGCCGCCAGCCAGTTAGCATGCATTTTCCCCATCAACATCCCAGTTGCAGCTCTCTATTTGAGTGTCGCCAGCACGGGCGCTAATGCGGCGTCGTGTTCTCTTCCTGCTTTATAGACCAGATAAATGGGTTGCACAAAACGCGGTGCGTCAGCTACCCGATAAAAGCCACGCCCAGCTAAAGCGAGGGTGGAGGGCAGATAGGCAGAGGCTGCGGCCTGTGCCATAAACTGGATACCCAGGGCGGCCTCTGTGGTGCGCAATCGAGATTCAATACCGGCGACGCGCTTGTGGTGAAATGCAGCGAAAGCCGCGCTCCATTCGATAAACAGGTAGGGCGTGGATGGCGAGCTTGTTTCGGTCGAACGCCACAGGGTCAATTCCTGTTCGGCGATCTTGATGGTGTGTAGCTCAGGGTGTTGCGGCAAGTCCAATACCACCGCCAGATCCAGTTGCTGGGCGAGGATCTGGGTAATCAATTCCAGGTGCGACAGCGACTCAACCGATAACCCCCGGCTGGCAGAGACGGATAACAGTGTCTGGACAAGCTCGGGCAGTTCGCACTGCCACACCGACGCCGTGGTGCCTACCGTCAGATGGGTTTCCGGCTCCAGTTTGATCGACAGGTCTTCCAGCGTCTCCGACCAGGCGCGCAGCAACTTTTTTGCATGGGGCAGCAGGCGTTCTCCTTCCGCCGTCATCTGGATATTGCCGCGAATACGGTGCAGCAAGGTAACACCAAGCATTTGTTCCAACTGGCGAATCCGCGCACTGACCGCGGCGGGCGTCAGGAACAGGTTGTCAGCAGCGCGACCGAAGTGGCGCACCTGGGTAACTTCAATAAAGGTTTTAAGCAGTTCGATATCCATAGGCAGCACGTCAGGGCAATGGCACAGCCAGCGGAATGTACACCGACCCTCAGGACGAGGCAACGCGATTGTCCGCGCCTGTCAGATGAACTGGTGTGATGGGCGATGGAAACAGGTGGGAAAACAAAAATGTATGGGCATAAAAAAATCCCCCTTGCGTGCGGCGAGGGGGATTTTTTTATTAACACATTACAGCTGGTATTGACTGCGGTTTACCGGGGCATTGTCCTGTAACCACTTATCCACTTCCTGTACATCGGCGGGGGTCAGCATACCGGCGGCCTCACGCAGCTGGATGGTATTGATGATGTAGTCATACAACGCGGTCGCATAATCACGGCGTGCCTGATACAACTGACGTTGTGACTGGAGCACTTCCACCAGGTTACGCGTTCCCACTTCGTAACCGGATTGGGTGGCCTCCAACGCACTCTGACTGGACACGATGGCCTGCTTGCGCGCTTGCACGCGCGCGACCCCGGTCTCTACCGACAGATGCAAGGCGCGGGTGGATTGGATGATGCTGCGCTGGGTGCTGTTAAAGAGTTCCTGTGATTGAGTGGCCTGAGCAAAGGTTTGACGGCGTTCTGCCGATACTCTGCCACCGCTGAAGATGGGCACGTTCAGGGTCACTGCCACCGAGGAGCCTTCTGTGTTGTAGTCCTGAGACACACCGTATCTTTCACCGTCATCGTCATAATCGCTGTAGCCCAGCGATGCCGTTACCGTGGGAAGGTGACCGGAACGAGCACTTTTGGCGACTTGCCGCGCGGCTTCTGCACCCAGGCGAGCCGCTTTAAGCGAGTAGTTATTCTTCAATGAAAACTCAACCCACTCGTGACGATCTGCGGGTACGGGCTCAACAACCGGAAATTGCGGTGCCAGCGGGGCGATCTGCTCGTGGCTTTGGCCGGTCAGCACTTCCAGTGCTTCAAAATTGATATTCAAATTGCCGCGCGCTTCAAGAGTCGCTGCGGTTGCACTGTCGTAAGCGGCCTGTGCTTCGTGCACTTCAGTAATTGCCGTTAAACCTACTTCAAAGCGTTGGCGAGTTTGCTCCAATTGATGGGACAAGGCATTCTCTTCCGCGATCGTGGCTTCCAAGGTGTCTACTGCGCGCAATACATTGAAGTAAGCTTCAGCGACACGAACGATCAGGCTTTGCTGATCAGCCCCGAACTGGGCTTCGGCTTGCTCGCTCAACTTTACACCTTGCTTATAGGTGTACCAGGAGGACATGTTAAATAAGGGTTGTTGCAACGAGATTTCCCAACCGGTGCGGGTTGAGTTGATGTTTCCTACACCGCCCGTATCAGTTGGGTCAGTAGGGTCCGGAATGACGGGTGTGTTTGAGTTATTGGTAACGTCGCTATCGCTTTCAGAGTAAGTCGCACTGGCGTTAATTTGAGGTAACAGCCCGGCGCGATTCAAATTACGCAATTCCTGAGCCGCTTCATAGGCAGCGGTGTCTGCTTTCAGTTGTGCATCATTCTTGAGTGCGAGCTCGTAGATATCCAGCAAACTATTGGCGCTGGCCGAGAGCGGGCCAAAGGAAAATAATCCAACCAACAGATAAAGTTTTGTTTTCTTCATAGAGGTGTCCAAGGTAAAAATCGTCCAATAAGCAAACGCATGGCAGCGGTGAGTGTAGCGAGTTGTGCCGGGGTGGTCGAGCGAGCACTTTAACCCAGCAAGTTAAAAAGAGTAAACATGACGAATGTCATTAAGTGTAACCATAATCCCTGCGCAGTCTACGCAAATCCCGACATCTTGGTTCATCGCGAGCAAAGGCTACGAGACGGATATTAAGACTCCATTAACAGCGAATTTGGATTCACCCGCCGGGCAAAATAAAACGCCCGTGCCCTGTTGAATATCATTGATGTTGTTCAACTGTCGGGTTCACATAAACCAATGGCAGCGGGCGCGAGTATGGCGGTCGTCGGTGTCAGATCCTGTCAGTAGAGCAACAAAGCGCCTCGCTTTACATGCCTCCCTGAGTTCACTAGACTGCCCCCATTCTTGTCGGGGTGCTGATTTTTAGGCTGAGAGATACCCGTCGACCTGATCCGGTTAGTACCGGCGTAGGAAACGAGAGCAACGAGATTCAAGTTATCCCCGGCGTCTGCCGCCTTGCCCTCCTGCTGTTTCCGCGTCATATATCTGCCACCTGCGGAAAGCCCATGACTTCATCGACTCATTCATCAACCCCCATTGCGCTGACGATCGCGGGCAGCGACAGCGGCGGCGGTGCCGGTATCCAGGCCGACCTCAAAACCTTTTCTGCCCTGGGTGTGTTTGGTTGCAGTGCGATCACCTCCCTGACGGCCCAGAATACGCTGGGGGTGCAGGGTGTCTGGCCGGTGCCGCCGGACTTCGTGTCCGCACAGATCGCTTCCGTGCTGACAGACATTCCTGTCGCCGCGATCAAAACCGGCATGTTAGCCACGGCGGATATCATCCATGCCGTCGCCGACAGCCTGGCGGATTACACGGCAATACCCTTGATCGTAGACCCGGTGATGGTGGCGACCAGCGGTGATCGCCTGCTGGCGGAAGACGCCGTTCAGGCGTTGATCACCCGTTTATTACCTCGCGCCACCCTGATTACCCCCAACCTTTATGAAGCCGCCGCCTTATTGAATGACGGGCTCGCACGCACCCACGCCGACCGTCTGCGTCAGGCTAAACGTTTGCATGCGCTGGGTACGCAGGCGGTATTGATTAAAGGTGGTCACGGCGAAGGAGCCCATGCTGAAGATATTCTATTGACGGATGACGGCACCCAGACTTTTTCAGCACCGCGTCTCTCCACGCGCAACACCCACGGTACCGGCTGCACCCTGGCGTCAGCCATTGCGGCTGGGATGGCTCGTCAGCTGACACTGTCGGAAGCGGTTGCCCAGGCCAAAACCTATCTTCACCAGGCATTGGCCCGTGCCGATGAATTACACATCGGGCAGGGTGCAGGGCCGGTCCATCATTTCCATTCATTTTATTAATAGCCAGACACTTACTGGCCCTAACGAGGGAATTCCATGAACAGCAACCAGAATCTTGCCGAAAAAATCCTGAGCGAGAGTGCTCAGGTCGATGCCGCATCCATCCAGCCATTTACTGGCTCCAAGAAAATCTATGTGCAAGGTTCGCGGCCGGACATACGTGTGCCCATGCGTGAGATTTCACTGGCCGACACACCGACCGCCTTCGGTGGTGAAAAAAATCCGCCGGTGCGTGTATACGATACCTCCGGCCCCTACACCGATCCGGACGTCAGCATTGATCTGCGGCATGGTTTGCCGGATGTACGCACGGCATGGATTGAGGAGCGCGCGGATACCGAGATCCAGACTGACACCTCGTCGACCTTTACCAAAGAACGGCTGAACGATCCCAAGTTGGCACACCTGCGTTTTAACCTGACCCGCCAGCCACGCCGCGCCAAGGCGGGCATGAATGTGTCGCAGATGCACTATGCCAAAAAAGGCATCATCACCCCGGAGATGGAATACATCGCGATTCGCGAAAATATGGCGCTGGCACAAGCGCGCGAATTGGGCGTGATGAACCAGCAGCATCCGGGGATGAGTTTCGGTGCGAATATTCCCGATGAAATTACCCCCGAATTTGTGCGCGATGAAGTCGCACGGGGGCGCGCGATTATCCCGGCCAACATCAATCACCCGGAACTGGAGCCGATGATTATCGGGCGCAATTTTTTGGTGAAGATCAACGGCAATATCGGTAACTCCGCACTTGGCTCTTCCATCGAAGAGGAAGTGGAAAAGTTGACCTGGGGTACCCGCTGGGGTGCGGACACGGTGATGGATTTATCCACCGGCAAAAATATTCACGAAACCCGAGAATGGATTATTCGCAACTCCCATGTGCCTATCGGTACCGTACCGATTTATCAGGCGCTGGAAAAAGTGGATGGCGTTGCCGAGAACCTGACCTGGGAAATTTTCCGCGATACCTTGATTGAACAGGCCGAGCAGGGCGTGGATTATTTTACAATTCACGCGGGCGTGTTGTTGCGTTACGTTCCGCTGACGGCCAAACGGGTGACCGGTATTGTATCGCGCGGCGGTTCGATCATGGCGAAGTGGTGCCTTGCTCATCACAAGGAAAATTTCCTGTACACCCACTTCGAAGACATCTGCGAGATCATGAAAGCCTACGACGTCAGCTTTTCACTGGGCGATGGTTTGCGTCCCGGCTCCATTGCTGATGCGAACGACGAAGCACAGTTCGGTGAACTGGAAACCCTCGGCGAATTAACCAAGATCGCCTGGAAGCACGACGTGCAAGTGATGATTGAGGGGCCGGGGCATGTGCCCATGCACATGATCAAGGAAAATATGGAGAAGCAACTGGAAGTCTGCGACGAAGCGCCTTTCTATACCCTTGGCCCGCTGACTACCGACATTGCGCCGGGTTACGATCACATCACCTCGGGCATTGGTGCCGCGATGATCGGCTGGTTCGGTTGCGCGATGCTATGTTATGTCACTCCGAAAGAGCATTTGGGCTTGCCCAATAAAGACGATGTAAAAGAAGGCATCATCACCTACAAAATTGCGGCCCACGCGGCAGACCTGGCGAAAGGTCATCCCGGTGCACAATTACGTGATAATGCCTTGTCCAAAGCGCGTTTTGAATTTCGCTGGGAAGATCAGTTTAACCTCGGCCTCGATCCCGATACCGCGCGTTCTTATCACGACGAAACCTTGCCCAAAGAGTCGGCCAAGGTTGCACACTTTTGTTCCATGTGCGGTCCAAAATTCTGCTCAATGAAGATCACCCAGGAAGTGCGCGATTACGCCGCCCAACACGGTACAGATATTTCCGCCATCAATGAAGATCAGGTGGTGAAGATGATCGACGTTGAAGCCGAAATGAAACAAAAAGCGCAGGAATTTTTACAACAAGGCGCCGAGATCTATCAAAAGGTGTAATTTATCCCGTAGGTCGGATTAGGCGCAAAGCGCCGTAATCCGACAAATTTTTATACAGGACCAACAATGATTGAAAAACCCCAATTCACCCGCGACGACGTAGACATCCTGCGCCGCGAAGAACTTTACAAGCGCTTCTTCCGCGTTGAAAAAGTCTTCCTCCGCCACAAATTATTTCACGGTGGCTGGGGGCACGAAATCGGTCGCGAACTTTTCCTGCGCGGTGAAGCGGTCGGTGTGGTGCTTTATGATCCTGCCCGTGATCTGATTGGCATGGTCGAACAATTCCGTGTCGGTGCCATGAATGAGCCTCACGGTCCCTGGTGTTACGAAGTGGTAGCCGGCATGCTGGAAGCGGGTGAAACGCCGGAAGACGTTGCCCGCCGGGAGCTTATCGAAGAGGCCGATGTCAGGCCTTACGCCATGGAATATATCTGCAATTACCTGTCCAGCCCGGGCGGCAGCGACGAAAAGTTGCACCTCTATTGCGGTCTGTGCGACCTTAGTCAGGCAGGTGGAATATATGGTTTGCCGGAAGAGGGCGAGGACATCCGCATGCACGTCTTTGCTGCTGATGATGTCTTTGCCGAGCTGCTGGGTGGTGCGTTTAACAATGCTGCAGCATTGATTAGCTTACAATGGCTACAACTGAATCGGCCCCGTTTGCAAGCGGAAAATGTCACCCCGGCGGATTGACTTAATTCCGTGCCTGGCTAACACTTGATTCAAGATGAATAGTTTTATGACAGCCCGCAGTTAACAGCGGGTGTGGTTCTCGTCTTACTTATTGAAAAAGAGTCTATGTATACACTTCGCATCAACAGGCCAATGCCTGAACACGCCACTTACAAGGAACCTTACAAGGTGGATTTTCCTTTGCAGATGGCAGAATGCGAAGCCAACTACCTGCGGCTGCAAAAACTCGTTACCGGTCTGACCCAGGACGAATACCGTTTTATGGTGACGCGCGGCCAACAGGAGTGGTTACAGATCCTGCGAGTGATTGAGCGCTCGCCCTACACCACTACCTTCCAATTCCGGCAATCACCGGTCGCGCCCATCACCCGCTGGTTACAAATGCCATGTTTAACCCTGCGTATGTACCACGATGCCAAAGTGGCTGAGGTATTAGCGTGGGAAGGGCACAGACGTTTACGTCCGCGTTACGAATACCCCAATCGTTCGATGTATCAAAGCGACGAAAAATTGCAGATCAACCAATTCCTTGGCGAGTGTTTATCTTTGTGTCTCAATAAAGGGCGCAGTGTGGATAGTGTGGTGCCGACGGAATAAACCCTACTGTTTTCATTTTTCTTGTACGGCGAAAGCTTGCAGCTTTAAGTGATGTGAGTCTTCCATGAAGGTGTGTGTTTCAAAACCCTCGCGTCAGGGATGACGTGAGGGAGCTACAGGGACGTATTTACCGCGTTTTTGAAACACACACCTTCATGGAAAACGTATTAGAAAGGCCACTCTTTCGAATTGCTCATCTCTGCTGCCGTCAAGCAATCTGCAACACCTTCTCCTTCGCCGTGTGATTGATAAGCCGAGCCGGCGTTTTCCCGCAGCTGATCTTGTGAACAAAGTTGTAACGCAACTTGTGGTAATCACTGTCCGGGTTGTCAAAGATTGCTTTCATCTGGCGTAACTCAGCGGAGCGGTAGGTCTCAAGGGGCTGCACGCATTCGTCGGCGATTCGTCGTTGTTGCTTTTGCTCCAGGGTTGCAAAAAATAGCTCATCCTTCGTTAATTCCTCACAGGCTTTTTGCAGTGTCTGGTGATACAGCTCCCAATCTTCCGGCAATACCTGGTCCACCATACCGATAGCCTTGGCCGCTTTTGCCAGGATCGGCATGCATTGGCTGGTCAGTTCGTGGGCAAGGTGTTGGCCGACGCGTTTGGGTAGCAGATAGGTCCAATATTCAGAGCCGTACAGCCCCATGGTTTGATAGTGGGGGTTCAGCACAACGCCCTCGCGTGCCCATACAGAATCGCATGCGAGCGGCATGATGGCGCCACCGGCGCCGGCATTGTTGCGCAAGGCGGCGACGGTGATTTTATTTTCCATGTTGATAATTTCCTGGACCACATCATCAATGGCATTGATGTTGCGCCAGGATTCGTGGGCCGGGTCGCTGGACGATTCAATGCAATTCAGGTGAATGCCATTGCTCCAGAAATCTTCACCACCGAGCAATGCAATAACGCGAACATCGGCATGGGCTCGCAGCTCGCGCAGTTTTGCCAGCAAGGCAATGCATTGTTCGGTGTTCATGGCGCCGTTGTAAAAATCGAAACTGAGGTAGGCAACGCCATTTTTAATGTCGGTGGTGATATCCTGTTGAACCTGCGAATCCAACACGCCCAGGTGCTCAAAGTATTCAGGGTTGTGGAATTGTTGGGTGATGACTTGCAATGACGGCAATTTAAAATAGGTTCTCTCACCGTGTTGTGCCATCTTCATCTGGCGAATCCACACGGCGCCGTCGCGGGTGGCGCGGCACACGGCACCATCGCGGTAACCGATCAGTTCACCGGGTTTGGCCCTGGTTTTGCGGTACTCCGCGCGTGCGCCGAACAAATACACCGTATTGCCGGCGATATCATCCAGTACACCGGGAAAGCTATCGGCAGCATGGATTTTTTTAACGATGGTGGCCGTGTTGTCGTTGAGCCAATCAATCTTGCGCCAGTCCTGGCGCATTAACGGTAAACATTTTCCCTTAACACTCGGGTTGGAATAATCCAGTGGACGCGGACGAAAATCCGGTTTTTGAATGGCCTCAAGCAGAATTTTTTTGATGCCGGCTACTGCGGTGGCGATGACTTCCCGCCGGTACAGGCTGGCTTTTGGTGCGTCGCGAAGTGGAAAGTCTTGCGTGGCCCAGATATCACCCGCATCCATTTCCTCGTCGGCTTGCAACAGGGTCACGCCCCAGTGGCCTCGCTCCATATCAATTGCCCAGTCCAGCGAAGAGGGGCCGCGATCCCCTTCGATGCCGGGGTGCACGATCAAACACAAATGCTCCCGCCAAATGGTTTCCGGCACACGGTGCTTGAGAAACGGGCAGATGATCAGGTCTGGCTGAAATTGTTCTACCGCCTCCTGCATGACCTCCTCGTTGGCCGAAAGCTCGATAGAGACACGGTGGTTCTCTGCTTCCAGTTCCCGATGTACCCGTTGACACATCCCGTTATAAGCTGAGGCAAACAATAAAATGTTCAAAGCAGATCCCTCCCAGGTGGGTCAAAAGTAGATGTTTGCGCGCTTGATTTACAACGAAAGCGTTACGTCTTGGCGTAAGCGTCTTGTGTGTCTCCCGGTTCTTCTCCCAATTCTTCTTCCATGCGATTGCTGAGTTGGTTCAAGGACATAATCAGACAGATGACCAGCAAGAACATACTGGCGCAAAAGATAAACAGACCCATGGTCATCGGGCTCATGGAATTTTCGATGATGATTTGTTCAGCGGTGTGGTCATGTACCATGGACATGGCCGCCATACCGGTGTAGTGCATACCACACACGGCAATGGCCATAACCACTGCACTGCCGAGCATCAATAAGGTACCTTTCAGGTTTACCGCAAGCCATAACGCAACGGTTGCGGCAACAATGGCAATGGCCAGCGAAACACCGACCAGGGTTTTGTCATACACCATCGCGCCGTGCATCACCATGGCTTCCATACCGATGTAATGCATCGACGCTACCGCAAGCCCGGTAAACAGGCCGGCACCTAACAAGCGCACAATTGACAATTTACCGCTGACGGCGATGTAAATACCGATACCCACAGCGACCACGGCTATTAATAAGGAAAGGAAAGTCAGGCCGGGTTTATAACCGACATCCATCGGAACCTGGTAGGCCAGCATGCCGATAAAATGCATGGTCCAGATCGCGCCGCCACCGAGGGAGACCGCGGCAGCAATAATCCATGGGATTGACGGGCCAGTTTTGGAGGATTTCATTCCGTTGGTAATTTGCAAGCCGGTAAATGAACCAAAGACCGAAACAAGAAATGAGAGAATGACCAAAAACCAGTTGTAACTTGCTTCCATCTCCATCATGAAATCCTCTTAAAAAATAAAAAAACAAAATCAAACAGCGCCAGCTCCTTCCGGAGCGGTGGTGCTTTCTTTATGGATTCTAGTTATTCCATTCGCGCTCCCATAGATTAAATATTCATGTTTTTCGAAAAAAAATAATAATTTGAAATTAAAAAAATCACGAAGGCGTAAGGAAATAAATTTGTGAACTGGTTTTTATTGGGTTGGTAAGTGCATGAATTTGCTTGATAAAAAATTTGACCGTCAGGAGATGTTTTTCGTCAGTTTCATTAATTTGACGCATTAGTTTGCGATTTTTTTGGATCATCGCGGTTGATATTTTTTGCGCCATTATTTTTTCAGGCGCAAAATTTTATTGCCGCCGAGCAACACTCATCTAAAATTGCTCATTACCAGTGCAGTGAATTACATTGGCGCATTTTTATTTTTACCGTTGCGTTCGCGCAAGGATTATCATCAAATGACCGCTCAAGCATCTGTAATGAAGTCACCCGGCAGGATCTTTTCTGTTGCGGTTGTCGGAGCAAGTGAACGAGATATAGAAATACTCGAACGCGTTTTTGGCATCACCCGTTATCGTCAACGTTGCTATAAGCTGGTTGTCATCAATGATGTCGCATCCACCAGTGAATTGGCGCGTGCAGTTGACTCTGACATCCATGTTCTGGATGTATCCAACCCCAAAGCGATTGTGTGCTGGCAACGTCATGCTGCCACGGTCAGTCGCGACAAGCGCAAACCGGTGTTGCGGCTGGGGCAAAAAATCACCGACGAGAAAAGTACCTCCGAATTTGTTATTCCCTGGCCGATCAACCCGGCGAAATTGTTGCAAACCCTGGACAATTTCACGATCCGCCACCTTCATTATTACCCCGAATTTGAAATCGGCTCTGAAGTGGAACCCTCTTCTGCGGTGGTCCACAACATCAAAGCCATAGGCACCACCACGCAAATCAAACAGGACGCGCGGCAAAAAAATATTCGTGTACTGGTGGCCGACGACAGCCTGGCTGTACGGCGCCAATTAACTATCGAGTTCGACAGTATGGACGCGCACCTGGATTCGGTTGCCGATGGCGAAGCGGCCGTGAAAGCGACCGAGCAGGAAAAATACGATGTTATTTTTCTGGATGTCGTCATGCCGGGGCTGGACGGTTACAGCGTGTGCAAAACCATTCGCCGCTCCGCACTCAACAAGACGACGCCGGTCATTATGCTGACCAGCCGCTCGTCCAAGTTCGATAAATTAAAAGGCATCTTGGCCGGCTGTGATACCTACCTGACCAAGCCGATCAATCACAATGAATTCAAAGAAATCACCCAAAAACATCTCGTAAAAAGCATGGAGAAGTAACATGAAGCCCAGCAAAGTCATGATCGTGGACGATTCGCCAGTAGACTTGCAGCACCTGAAACAAATTATGGCAGACGCCGGTTACCAGGTTATCACCGCAACCGACGGACAAGACGCTTACGACAAAGCCAAAGCCTATCGCCCGGACGTCATCCTGATGGACGTTGTGATGGAGGGTGTGGATGGTTTCCAGGCCTGTCGCAACATTACCTCTGATAAAGACCTTGCCAGTATTCCTGTCGTGTTTGTCACCAGCAAAAACCAGCGCGCGGATCGCGTGTGGGGTGAATTGCAAGGCGGCAAAGGCATGATCACCAAACCCTATACCCAGGCCCAGATTATCGACACGATTGCAGCGCTCTAATTTTTTAACCCGGCGAGATATCCCGCGCATGGACATCAACACCCTTGAGCAGACGCTAATTGACGCTCTGTCCCGCTTGCAACATGCCGATGTCGACAAGGTGTTGTTAACGGATCAGGAACGCCTTGGTGCGGAGCTTATCCGTGAACAACACTTCGGCTTCTCGATTGGCCAAAAGCATTTTGTAGTAAAGGCCAGTTGCTTTTGCGAAGTCTTTTCCGGTTTGCCGGTGGCGCCGATACCCAATGCACCGCCGGTGTTAGCGGGTTTATGTAATGTGCGGGGCGTTCTGGTCCCGGTGTACCGATTGCATCAGGAATGGGCGCTTGCCGCGCCGCACAAACCTTATGTGTTTTGTATCGGAAAGGGTGACAAAACGGTGGCGCTGTTGATTGACCGATTACCGGTTTCTATCGAATTGGCCGATCAGGATCGCGTTGCGGACGACACCCTGGAGCAAGACACGGCCCTGGCATCTCTGGTGGAGGATACGTTTCTCGCACGCGGTGTGACCCACTATCGCATCGCGGGTGAATCACTCGGTACCCAATTATTGGCATTGGCGAATCGCCGTCAGTCGGAGAGCGCCCATGCCGGTATTGCTCGCCACATCGATACGCTGTATTCGATGTAAACGCACAGCAAGCATTCTTGTTTTAAAAATCGATCCTGGAGTCTCACAATGAAAAACGTATCGGGAATTAAGATTTCCCACAAAATCAGTAGCCTGATGATCGGGTTGATCGTTGGCTTCGTGTTGATGGGCGTGGCCTATTACGCGCAGATCAGTGTGGATATCAAACAGGAGCGCACCCGCCAGCAGTTCCAGCAGGCGGAGCAATCGTTAAACCTGGCGTTGCAATCCCACGAAGCGCTTAAGACACGCCTGTTGTCGACCATGCAGAGTGGTGAGGTCGAAAATTCACAGGAACTGCTAGCGGCGGCAGAGGGGGTGCGGCAGGCACAGGAAGCCCTGGGTAAAGTGAACTTCCAATTTTATTCAGCGGCCGCGCAGGACAGCATTGAAGCGGCTAATCAGCAGTTCGCAGAAACCGTGGAGCAAACCATTCCGGCCCTGGCGCAAGCGGAGACCGCAGAATCAACCATCAATACACCCCTGCCTGAACTGGCCGGCCAGTTACGCAATCTATTGCAAACCCACCCGGCCGCGTTGAATAGCATCCTGCAAACAGAATTACATTATTCAGAATTCCTGCGCACGCGGGATGGACGTTATGCCGCCGCGTTCCAGGCGGCCGTTGCAAATCTGCGGGATACTATCGGCCAACTGGATTTATCAGCCAACGCCGCCCAACGCGCATTGGCACTTACGGAAAGTTATGCAACCGGTTTTGAGGCGATGATTGACCGACGTGCGACGGCAGCCGAGCGTGAACAAACGGTGGAAGACGCCAGCCTGGGTGTTGTCAGTGCAGTGGAAGCCTATCGCACGACCATGAATCAAAACCTGCAACGCCGGATTGATGCGGCGGAAGGTGAGCGCACGGTGGCGCAGTGGATGTTTGCCATCGTGTTGTTTATGACCGCCATCGGCACCACCCTCGGGTTGTTCCTGATTTACCGCAGTATCGTGATACCGCTGTGGCATATGCAATCCATTATTGCGCAACAAAACCGCGGTAACGACAAGGCGCGGGTAAACATAACCGCGAATGATGAACTCGGTAATCTGGGCCGCGCCTTTAACCGTTTGCTGGATGAGCGTATCCAGGTGTTGGCAGAGAAATTCCAGGAAAACGAAACACTCAACAACTCCATTATTGGTTTGATCCGTGCGCTGGGTTTGATTGCGCGTAAAGACCTTTCCATCAAGGTGCCGGTGTCGGCGGACGTTACCGGTACAGTATCCGATGCGGTGAATCTGTTGACCTCGGAAACAGCCCGCACCTTGCATCAGGTGCGCGCCGCTTCAGAAAAAATCAATGCGATCTCGGATCAATTGCAGGCGCAATCCGGTGCGGTAATGGAGGTCGCGGAAGAAGAGCGTACCCAGGTTGCCGAGACGGTTGCGGCCCTGGATCAGTCAGCGAAAACCATGAGCGATATTGCCAAGGAGGCGCGCGTTGCCAACAGCATCGCGTCCACCGCGATTGACAGCACGCTCAAAGCCCAATCTTCGGTAACCGAAACGGTTGAAGGTATTCAAACTATTCGTAGCACCATTTCTGAAACTGAAAAACGGATCAAGCGCCTGGGCGATCGTTCACAGGAAATTACCAGTATTGTTAACCTGATTAACACCATCGCTGAACGGACTCATATTCTCGCCTTGAATGCGAGCATGCACGCGGCGTCTGCGGGTGAAGCCGGTAAGGGCTTTGCGGTGGTCGCGGAAGAGGTACAGCGGCTGGCGGAGAACGCGCGGGGTGCAACGTCAGAGATTTCTGCGATGGTAAATAACATCCGCGTTGAGACATCCGACACCGTAAACATCATGAACAAATTGATTGCGCAGGTGGCGGAAGGAACCAAGCTGGCGGAAGATTCCGGTCAGCGAATGCACGAAACCGAAGCGGCCACGCGCCAACTGGTAAACCACGTAAAATCCATCGCCGTGAATTCGGTTAACCAGGCCAACATGGCCAACCGGGTGCGCGACCGCGCGACACAAATTACCGAATCGACCGAAAAAACTTACAGTGAACTGGAGCAACAGCGCTTGCAAACCGATGAGCTGAAAGTGCATGCGCGTTCGCTGCTTGAGCGGGTAAATGTATTTACCCTGCCGGAGTTCCGCGCGGAAGCGCACAACACGCTGGTGTCGATTCGCCAGCCGGCGGTCAACGAAGAACAAATGGAAAAAAATATTGCCAACGCCTGATCATTACACGTGTGAAGCTAAATCGCCTGGATGGAATGTGAGATGAATAATAATCCTTTGACGCGTGATCAGCAGGATCTTGTCGAACTGCTTACACAAGAATTGCATGCGCAACTGGATTATTCTCTCGGGCAGGCTACGCAAATCGGTGTGGACCAGCAGACATTGTCGGACCATTGCGCTTCTGTCGCGCATTTTGCAGAAGCGGCAGAGCTGATCGGATTGCAAGGTCTGGCCGAAGCCTGCCGTTTTATGGAGAAAAATTTCCAGGCGCTGATGCAACAGCCCAACGGTATTGATGCGGAACAAAGTCTGCTGGTGGATTCCTGGGCGGTGTATTTTCTCGATTATCTGCAACACCTGGGTGAGGGTGATATACCACCCGCTACTGTCCTGAGCATCCTGGAATTTCTGGCCAATTCTGCCTGGCCACAACCCTTGAGCGAGGCACAACAGCACAAGCTGGGGGCCAAGCTGGTTCAGGCCGATATTCCGGTGACCGACGACCCGTCACGCAAATTGCCGACCCTTGCCACGATGGAGATGTTGTCGCTGCATTTGAGCGACGACATCAATCAGGAATTGTACGAAGGTTTGATGCTGGAGCTGCCCGGTCAGGTCAACAGTTTCGCGGAACAAATTGGCCGCTTTGTGGAAACCTTCGATAAACAAGCGCTGGCCAGTGCGCAACGCATTGCACACACCATCAAAGGTTCCGGCAATGTGGTGGGCGTAAAAGGCCTGGCGAATTTCATGCATTTCAGTGAAGACTTGCTGGAAGAAATGTCCCGCCAGCCTGGCGAGCCCAGTGAAGCCTTGAAACAACTGCTGGTGGACATGTCCGACACGCTCGCCGCCATGCTCGACAATCTGGTGGACGGTTCCAACGTCAGCGAGCTGGAATTGCGCGTGATGCAGCAAGTGCTGGATGCTTACCACTTCGTCTATCAGCACGACGTCGCCAGCTTCGGTGTATCCACGGCGCGTATTGAATCCCTGGTGAACGCTGCCTTTGTTGAGGCGGATAATGAACTCGCACCACCCGCGCCGGTTGCCGAACTCCATGAAGTGCACGAGGCTGTTTCCTCAACGGCCGCCAACCAGCATCTTCAGGAAGCCATGGCCTCGCAACTGCGGGTACGCGAGGATATCGCGCAGGATTTATTGCGCCTTGCCGGTAGCAGTGCCATCGGTACCAACCGTTTGCAAACGCAAGTCCACGGCATCAAGCAGCAGTTAAATCATATCGGCCAATTGCATCACAAGCTCACATCGCTCACGGAAGAGTTGGGTCAATTGATTGAGGTGCGCGAATTATTCAGCCGACGGTTCAAGAGCAGCCACGACGACGGGCTTGATCCGCTGGAACTGGATCGTTACAACGAATTGCACAGTTTCTTTCATCAGCTGCAGGAATTTATCACCGACGCGCGCGACGCCATTTATCAAACCCAGGGGCAATTACGCGGGCTGGAAGAACAAACCTACGAGCAACAGGTCACCAATCGCGAATCACAAAATTTATTGCTGGAGATGCGCATGGTGCCAGCGCACACCATGGAAGCGCGCTTCCAGCGGTGTGTGCGTCAGGCGTGCCGTTTAACCGGCAAGCAAGCGCGCCTGCAATTGCTCGGCGGCGACACCATGATTGACAGCCGGGTACTACACGAGTTGGTTGATCCGCTCATGCATTTGTTACGCAACGCGGTGGATCACGGTATTGAAACTACCATGCAGCGCCAGCTCATGGGCAAGCCGGAAGAGGGCGTGATCAGCCTGCAATTTCGCGCGCAGGGCCAATCGGTGTTGGTGCAGGTACGCGACGATGGCGCCGGGTTAAGTCACACGCGCATTGCCGCAAAAGCGGAGGCGTTGAATATTGCCATCCCCGCTGCCGCCCAGGATGAACAGCATCCCGAATTACTCGAACGCTGGCTGCACCAGTTAATCTTTGCACCGGGGTTTTCCACCAGCGACGCCGTCAGCCAGACCTCCGGGCGCGGTATCGGCCTCGATATGGTGGCCGACCGTATTGCGTCATTGAAAGGGCGCATCACGGTTGAAAGTTTTCCAGGTGAAGCCTGTGAATTCACTATTCGCTTGCCCATGACCATGATCGCGGAACACGGCTTGCTGATAAAAAGCGGTGCGCATCGGTTGGTGGTGGCATCGCGCGGCGTCGAGCAATTATTGTTCCTTGATGTCGCCACCCTGGTGTCCAGCGGCGAGGGTTTGCAATATCAATTCAACGATACGCTGATTGATGTGTATCACATCGCGCAATTGGCAAACCTGCCGGGTACCATCGCGATCAACACAGCAGATGCTCACGCGCTCCTGGTTGTGGAAAGTTTTCCCGGTCAACAGGTGGGCGTATTGATCGAAAGCGTCAGCGCCAGCCGCGAGATGGTCATTAAACCGCTCACGGCGCTGACACCTGCGGTACCCGGTGTGATTGGTGCAACGATTCTGGGTGATGGTGAAGTCGCCCCGGTGATCGATGTGCAGGAACTGGTATTGGATTTGTTGCAATCGGGTACCAACAAAGCCATCTGGCAGGTGACCCACGAAGCGCTGCGGCATCAGCCGATTACCCAACGCCCCATGGCCCTGGTGGTGGATGATTCGCTCAGCACCCGGCGGTCCCTGGCGCAGTTTGTCAGCGATATCGGGATGGATGTGTGCACGGCTAAAGACGGTTTCGAAGCAGTGGATATCTTGCAGGGGCAAATGCCCAGCGTCATCCTGGTGGATATGGAAATGCCGCGCATGAACGGACTGGAATTGACAGCCCACGTGCGCGCCAACGATGCGACCAAACATATCCCGGTGATCATGATTACCTCGCGCAACACGGAAAAACATCGCAGCCTCGCGAAAGCCGCAGGCGTGGATAATTATCTGAATAAACCTTTTTCGGAAGACGAGTTGCTGCACTGCCTCAAGTCTTCCATCACTGCCTAGGATGGAGTCATGCCGCCTACCATAAACGATCAATCGCCCAGCCTTGCACCGCCGACCACACCCGCACCGGAACGTGTGCACCTTGATGGCGGCGAGTTCGGTTTGTTATTGCCTGCGGCAGATGTGGTGACCCTGTTGCCTGGCAAGCTGTTGATCGTCGCGGCGGAAACGGCTTCGCCGCTCGCAGCACAAACCTGTGGTTATGTGGAATTCGAGCAGCAACGTTACCCCGTGTTTTGTCTCAACAAAGCCCTGCAATTGCAAAGCCGCCTGGAGACGCATCACCGGGTGTTGGTGTTGTTGCGTCATCAACAGCAGGCGTTTGCACTCGCCTGCAGTTCGCTCAATAAACTCGATACGCGGGAATACCCGGTGTATCCGGTTCCGCGCAGCATGAGCAGCCGCAAGCAACCGTTTACCAGTTTTGCCTTGATCGGCGACACCGCCCTGGGCCTCAGCTCAGCGGCAGACTTGCTTGCGTTATTGCAGGCGCGCGGTGTGCAGGTTCGCGCACAGGCTGCGCGCGGCGCATTACAGGGGGCCGGCTGATGTCGCAGATGCAGGAATTGGGTGCCTGGCTATTGCCCATTGATCAAACAACGGCGGTGGCTATCGGGCGTTACGAACTGAAATACATTGAATACATCAAGGCCAGTGTGCGCCTGCCGGGCTTGCCGTCTTATTGCGAACAGGGCTTTTTGTGGCGCAACCGATTTATCCCGGCATTGGATATCCACGAACTGGTTTCTCACCGTCGTTCCCGTGTGGTGGATGAAGAACGGATGGCCGCAATCATTGCCTACGAGAACAGCGCCGGCGAGATGGACATGGGCGCGATCTTCCTGCGGGGGATTCCCCGGTTGCTGCCGGTAAAACCGCAACAATCCGTGGCGATTGCCGAACTGGAAACCAGCTGGCAGCTTCTGGCCCACGCTGCCTTCGAGGATCAGGCACAGCGCTACCCGGTGCTCGACTTGCGCGCCTTGTTTGATCGCACGCCGGCCGACTTGTTGGCCATGCATTAAAGGGGATTTTGAATCCCCCATAAACGTTAAGCCTATTGATGTGACATAAACCCGGGAATGGCGCTCAACCCTTAACTTCTTCACACTTCTGATTTTTTTTACCCTTCTTTCCTGTAAATCTTGTTCCTTATAAGCTATAGCAGGTGGCGGAAATGTGAATTAGCGTATATCGTTGGCGCTAGTATTCGCACTTATTCTCCTAACACTAAAACCAAAAGGAAGAGCCAGCGCGAGATGGATTTGCATGATATGTCAGCAATCACTGTGAACGAACTACCCGTGCGTCTGATACAGATCACCGATACTCATCTGGGTCCGCTCGCCAGTGAATCTCTGCTCGGCTTGAATACAGACCAAAGTCTGGAAGATGTCCTGCAACTGATCACTGCCGAGCAACCCACCTTCGACTACCTTGTCTGCACCGGCGATATTGCCAGTGCGGGGCACGATGTATGCTATCGCCGTTTTATCGACATGATCCGGCGCTACTTCAGCGTGCCCTTCGCCTGGATTCCCGGCAATCACGATTCCGCCATCATGATGAGCCAGTTGTCCATCCCCAACCCGCCAGAGCGTCGCCTGGTGGACCTGGGCGCCTGGGTCATTGTGCTGCTGGATTCAGCCGTGCCGGGGCAGGTCTACGGCAACCTGGAGCAGAGCGAGCTGGACTTCCTTGAACAGGCGCTGGCGGAGCATGCGGATAAACACGTGATGGTGATGTTGCACCATCAACCCCTGCCGGTGGGCAGCGCCTGGATCGATCAATACGTGCTGCGCAATGCAGACGCCTTCCTGGCCATTGTGGACCGCAGCCCCCAGGTCAAGAGCGTGGTCTGGGGCCATGTACACCAGGACTTCAGCCGCCGCCGCAAGCACATGAAACTCTTCGCCACACCGTCCACCTGCGTCCAGTTCAAGCCCAACAGCGATGACTTTGCGGTGGATACCGCCATGCCCGGCTACCGCTGGTTTGACCTCTATCCGGATGGCCGCATCGAAACCGGTGTGTCACGGGTGAGTGGCAAGCACTACGTGATCGACTACAAATCCGCCGGTTATTGATGCCTGACCTGATTTACATCCACGGCTTCCTCAGTTCCCCCTTGTCCTATAAGGCTCGCCAGACTGCGCAATGGCTGGCCGAGCACCGTCCCGACATCCGTTATCACTGCCCGCATTTATCGCCTTACCCGCGTGCCACCCAGCAGGTACTGGAGGCCCTGGTGGAATCTCTCCTGCCCTCACCGATCGGTTTGATCGGCAGTTCGCTGGGCGGTTTCTGGGCAACCTGGCTGGCGGAAAAGTATGATCTGCGCGCGTTGCTGGTGAACCCGGCGGTGCGGCCCTGGGAATTTATGCCGGACTATCTGGAGGTTGACCTGCCGTCCTATCACACGGATGATAGCTACCGCTTGAACGCCGGGCATATCGACGAAATCAAAGCCTGCGCTTCTCCTGTTCGACGCCATGCCAACTACTGGCTGCTCGCGCAAACCGGCGACGAAACCCTCGACTACACACAAGCCGTCGCCCTCTATGAAGGCTGCAAACAAACCGTAGAAACAGGTGGCGATCATGGCTTCCAGGGGTTCGAGCGATTTTTAAACGACGGAATACACTTTCTATTCCCGTAGGTCGGATTAGCCGCGCAGCGGCGTAATCCGACAACTAAGGTTGCCGTAACCAGAACGCTTCCGATAAATACAACCACTGACCCGTCGGGTTACGCCGCCATGCGGCTAACCCGACCTACATCAACTTGATACTGAAGACGCTATGGCCAATTACTCCGCAGAAGATATTGAAGTACTCACGGGGCTCGACCCGGTAAAAAAACGCCCGGGAATGTACACCGAAACCACACGTCCCAACCACCTTGCCCAGGAAATTATCGACAACAGCGTGGACGAAGCCCTCGCCGGCCACGCCAAATCCATTGACGTTATCCTGCATAAAGATCAATCCGTCACGGTCACCGACGACGGTCGCGGCATGCCGGTGGATATCCACCCGGAACAAGGCAAGCCCGGTGTTGAAGTGATCCTGTGTACGCTCCATGCAGGCGGCAAATTCTCCAACAAGAATTACCAGTTTTCCGGTGGTTTGCACGGTGTGGGTGTCTCGGTAGTGAACGCACTCTCGCAAAAGCTGGAAGTCACCATCAAACGCGATGGCAATGTCTACCGTATGGGTTTTGCGAACGGTGATAAAGCCACGGATCTCGAAATCATCGACACCTGCCCAAAGCGCCAGACCGGCACCGCCGTGCGCTTTTTACCCAACCCGATGTATTTCGATTCACCGAAATTTTCTGTTAGCCGTATGCGCCACGTGCTGCGCGCGAAAGCCGTTTTATGTCCCGGTTTGAAAGTCACCTTTCTCGATGAACAAAGCGGCGAAAAAGATGAATGGTTTTACGAAGACGGCTTAAAAGATTACCTCGCTGGCGCGACTCAAGGCTGGGAAACCTTGCCTGAGCTGCCCTTCGTCGGTGACTTCAGCGGCAAGACGGAAGCGGTGAGCTGGGCCGTGCAGTGGCTGCCGGAAGGTGGTGAATTAATTCAGGAAAGCTACGTTAACCTGATCCCCACCGCGCAAGGTGGTACGCACGTCAATGGTTTACGCACGGGTTTACTCGACGCGATGCGCGAGTACTGCGAATTCCGCAATCTTATTCCGCGCGGCGTCAAACTCGCACCGGAAGATATCTGGAACAACTGTTGTTATGTGCTTTCGTTCAAACTGGCCGACCCACAATTTTCCGGTCAAACCAAAGAGCGTTTAACCTCGCGTGAAGCGGCTGCGTTTGTCTCCGGCATCGCCAAAGATGCGTTTGCACTGTGGTTAAACCAGCACACCGAAGAAGGCGACAAACTTGCCGACCTTTGTATCAACAACGCACAAAAACGTGTGCGCTCCAGTAAAAAAATCGCGCGCAAAAAAGTGACCCAGGGCCCGGCTTTGCCCGGCAAGCTCGCGGATTGTTCCAGCGGCGACCCCTCGCGCAGCGAATTATTCCTGGTGGAAGGAGACTCCGCAGGCGGCTCCGCCAAACAAGCGCGCGACCGCGAATTCCAGGCCATCATGCCGCTGCGCGGAAAAATCCTGAACACCTGGGAAGTCAACTCCGAAGAAATTCTTTCCAGCCAGGAAGTACACGACATCTCCGTCGCCATCGGCCTTGATCCTGGCGCAGAAGATTTAACCGAGCTGCGTTATCACAAAATCTGCATCCTCGCCGACGCCGACTCCGACGGCTTGCACATCGCCACCTTGTTGTGCGCGCTGTTCGTCAAACATTTTCCCGCCCTCGTCAAAAACGGCCACGTCTTCGTCGCCATGCCGCCGCTCTATCGCATCGACATCGGCAAAGACGTTTACTACGCGCTCGATGAAAGCGAGAAAAAAGGTATCCTCGACCGCCTCGCCGCCGAAAACAAAAAAGGCAAGGTCAACGTGCAACGCTTCAAAGGCCTCGGCGAAATGAACCCGCTGCAACTGCGCGAAACCACCATGGCTGTTGACACCCGCCGCCTGGTGCAACTCACCATCGAAGACGGCGACGCAACCCATCAGGTGATGGATATGATGCTCGCGAAAAAACGCGCGGGTGATCGTAAGAATTGGCTGGAAGAGAAGGGGAATTTGGCGGAGATTGCGGT
>CAMLOU010000043.1 GCA_946481735.1 uncultured Cellvibrio sp. | reverse complement strand
TTACGCTGCGCGCTTGCCTGCATATTCTGCTCGGACAGTTGGTGGAGTTTGTGCTGTACCCCGGCGGTGTAGAGCAATACCAGTGCGATACCCACCAGCACCGGGATCACCAATGGCCAGGAAATCAGGCCCATGACCAGGGTAAAGAGCAGCACGAAGGGTAAGTCGATAAACCCCACCACGGTGGCCGATCCGATAAAACTGCGCACCGATTCAAAAGCCTGTAAACCGGAGGCGAAGGAACCGACCGATGCCGGTCGCTCGCTCATCTTCATGCCCAGCACCCGCTCCATGATGCTCGCGGACAAGGTGATATCGGTGCGGCTGGCGGCCAGATCGATAAACCAGCCGCGCATCATGCGCAACGCTGCGTCGGCACACATCACCAACACCATACCGGCGGCCAGCATCCACAGGGTGTCGGTAGCGTGGTTGGGTACGACCCGGTCGTACACGTTCATGACGAACAGCGGCATCGCCACGGCAAACAGGTTGATCAGGAAAGCGGCCAGTAACACATCACGGTATAACCCGCGATGCCGACGAATAACGCTCCAGAACCAGTGGCCGTCGGTCTGTTTGTCGATGGGTGTGGTGCGCGCATCGAGGCGCTCCTGGGGCCGGAGGTAGATGGCATGCCCACTGTAACGCGCCTTGAGCGCTTCCAGCTCCAACCATACGCTGGCTTCGCCCAGTTCAGGAAACACCACCTGGGCACGCTGATCCTTGAGTGCCAACAACAGACAGGTGTCCTGGTTATCCAGCAAGAGAACAACGGGAAAGAGTGCCGGGTTAAGGCGCGGGAGTTCCCGCGCAACCAGTCGGCTGGTCAAACCGGCCCGCTGAGCGGCGCGGGACAAGAGAGCCGGTGTTAATTGCCCGTCAATGAGCGGCAAACCGGCCAGCAGGGTGTCGCGGCTGGTATCGATACCGTGGGCTCTCGCCACCAGCAGCAAGGCTTCCAGCAGTGCTCCGCCGGGTTGTGTGTCCTCAACCTGAAGAGGCTGATTCACCAATGTGGTCATACTGACTCCGCCGGGGTCGTCACGACAATCAGGGCGCGCGGCTGACGGTGATTTCCACGCGCCGATTCTTCGCCCGTCCGGCTTCGGTCAGGTTGTCGGCGACCGGGCGTGCAGCGCCAAAGCCTTCTACCTGAATATTGGCAGTCTCCAGCCCATTCAGTACCAGGTAATTGCGCACGCTTTCCGCCCGTGCTTTGGAAAGCGGAATATTGATCATGTCACTGCCGGTGTTGTCCGTATGGCCTTCGATGCGAATCCCCATCACTTTCGGGGTTTGCTTGATCTGTTGCAGCAGCTGATCCAGCCGCTGGGCAGCGCCGGGGCTCAAATCAGAACGGCCGGTGGCAAATAAGGCATCGTTACTGATGGGCGTCATTTCAGAGATCAGATCAGCGCGGCTCATCGCCACCGGGGCGTCTGTCGGGCACGCGGAATCAGCATCCACCTGAATCGGATCGGCATCGACCTGATCAAGCATCGCCAGACCATCGCGCACGATACCGAGAGCCGGTAACAATTTGCCCATGGCCGCCAAGGTCCGGGCACGCGCCAGGGTATTGTCGCTCAGGGCGTTCACGTAGGCGCGGCTGGCCTGGAAGTATTCGTTTTCTGCATCGAGCAAATCGAGCAAGGTTCGCTGGCCGATATTGAATTGCTCGCTGTAGGCAATGCGCACCTTGTCACTGGAGCGACGGTGCTGATCCAGCGAAATCAGCTGTTCGGCGATCCGCCGGGAATCGTTGTAGGCAATCTGGGTGGTTTGGCGGAGGTTGATACAGGCCTGGTCGCGCAAATCCTTGGCCTGGTTTACCTGTTCGAGCGACCGCCGCACTGCTGCACGATTGGCGCCACCGCTGTAGAGGTTGTAGGTGATAGCCAGTTCAATAGCGCCCTCTTCCCCATAGCGATCCGGATCAAAGCGATCATCAAAGCCGTTGGTGTTGCGGCCAATGTTCTGGCGGGCGCGGAGCTCCGCCCTGGGGTAATAGCCCGAACGTTCGACCTTGACGGCGGCCTGGGCTGCAGCGATGTTCTTGATGGCGGCGTGAAAACCCGGATTACCTTGATAAGCCAGCGTCAAGGCTTCCTGCACACTGGGCGGTAACGCGTGCTTTTCCAACCGGGTGGGGGCCAGCTCCTGCGCCGGCAATTGGCCGACGATGCGCAGGTAACGGGCTGTGACATCGTGGAGATTGGAGGCCTCAGTCAACAGATTGGATTCCGCCAGTGCGAGACGCCCGGCCACCTGCTCCAGGTCAACCCGACGCCCGACGCCGGAGGTCACCCGTTCTTCGATCTGGGACAGCACATCGCGGTGCTTGGCGTAATTGTCCCGTGCCAAAGCCACCAATTGGCGTTGACGTTGCACATCTTCATAGGCGCTGACGGCTTCGAGGGCAATATTCTCCACGCTGTCCAGCAGTTCGAAGTAACGCACCAGACGCGCACTATCAAACCGATTCACCTGACTGCTGGTGCGAAAGCCATCAAACAACATCTGGCTCAGGGAAATGCCGGCTTGCCCGCTATCGTAGCTCCCCCGACCGTCGTAGTCCCGGTTTGCCTTGCCGGCAGAGGCCGTCAGATCCACCGAGGGTAAATAGCCACCACGCGCCACGCTGACATCCTCGGCGGCAGCGCGGAACGCGTGCCAGTTCGCCTGCACTTGGGGATGGGTTTCAATCGCCTGCAGGGCCACTTGTCGGACCGTTGTCGCTTCTTGTGCCTGGGCTGCCGCCGCGAACCATAGCGTTGTGCTGGCGACTACCACCAGAACCCTGCGTAAATAATGACCGGGATAAGGGCGGGTGTGCATGTCATTCATCCACTTGTTCCTGTTGTACTGATATTGCTGGAAATGCCGAACCCCTGCCTGAAGCGCTTCAGGCCTGGAGGTTAAGGGCATAAGGGAAAATGGCGATCAGGTATCGCTCGGGTCCAACCTTGTTCTGTCGTCCTGGAGGAATTGCTTAACAAACAATCATGTCGCTTAAAATCACATCAAGTTGGCGCGAGATGATACATGATATTCCACGCAGTTAACAATATGAGTTATTTCTGGCACATCAGATATAACTACTTAAGTTGGAAAAACTACCTTCGCCTGATTTACGGCAGGGAATTGAATAAGGAAATAGGCGCCAAAGCAATTACACAATATTACTTTGGCGCCAATCGATAGGACGGGAATCAGATTTTTCGCAGAACCACCTTATATGGCTGCTCAAAGTCACTGACAGGTAGATTGTCCGGTTTGCAGCGTTCGCGAATCCGCCAGGCATTGACGGACAATTCAATCTCACCCGAAGCCAAACGGCTGAAACTCACCGTCATAAAGTGTTCCCGCGTGCGGGCCTTGGGATAGGCCGACATCAGGAAACCGGGTTTGCTCTTCACCTGGAAGGATTTGTCATAGCGGACTTTGGCCGGCACCCACTCTGGAATGCGGATCACGCGGGGGTCCGGGAAGAAATCCGGGCTGGATTTTGCCTCTGCGGTGGCGATGCCATTCAAACCGGTCAGGTTGGACATGGGCGATGAAACGACCTCGATCAAACGACCGCCATTGTTCCCCAATGTCACGCTGGCGATACGACCGAAATGCACATCTCCCGACAGCACCACAATGTCGTTACCGGTATGAGCGAGGGCCTGCAGCAGTTCGCGGTATTGACGGGAAAAGCTCAGCAGGTTGCGTTCACATTTATCTTCTTCATCGATCAGCAACTGCGGAATCACCAGTACACCGGGCGACTTTAGGGAACGTGCCCAGGCAACCAACTGCGCAAAACCCTCCTGAGTAATGAACTGGTGCTTGCTACGGTGGGAGCGCAAGTCAGCAAAGCAGAAAGATAAGTCGTTGCCGATGGAAAAGGTGTCTACCAGGGGCGAGCGCTGGATGTTTTTCACCCCATCACTGGCAGAAGCCGTCCAGGTGCTCCTGACCCGCGCCAGCTTTAACGCCAGTAACGCGGGAATCAGGCCGTCATAGAAGGGATAGTCATTCCAGTATTCGTGATCATCCGGCAGCATCCAGGTGCCACCACAACCGAAGATACTACCCAACGCCTGCCAGTGCAGCGCGTAATCATCAGCAATTCGCTGGCGGATTTCGGTATTTAGTAACGACAGTGAATCGAAGCCGATATCCAGGTATACCTGATCGCCGGCCAATACCGTGATATCCGGCCGCACCTCATCTGGCCCCCGTTCATAGAGCGCGCGATAGGCTGCTGCTGCCTGTCCGCCATCGCGATGATTGTAGAAACAGCTACCCAAACCGACGGTAAAGGGCTTACACCCTTTGGCGGGAATACAGGTGGGTAGCGTATCGAAACAGCCGGAGCGTAAGGCTTGCCAAGCCTCCTCAATCACACAGGGAACCGCTTCAATACGCCGGGAAAAAACCACCCGGTAGCGGGTTGCGGGCTCAAGGTTGTCAAAGCGGCAAAGCACGTAGAAACGTTGATTAACCTTGCGGAAGGGGCGCTGCCAATCCTCTTTTACAATCGAATGGACGCGCACCGAGCCGTCCGGCAAAAGGAGCTCAACCTGCGCGCGCAGGGGCATCTTTAATGTAGGAAATAATGTGCCTACCCAGACTTCTGCACTGGTGGCAGTGACCCGATGGATCACCAACATCCATTGGCCGGTCTTGGTGTTGTAATCTGCTATCGCTGTCATAAAGCCTCCCTGTTATTCCCTGATACCTAACAATGGCTAGACTGCCCCGTTTTTGCGGTGAGCGCAAGCAGGGTGTTGGCAGAATTCAAACCCGGCGATACAGGCTAATCCTGAATTCCGCTTGATCCTGCCAACCGGTCGCCGCCATTTGCGCAAGCGACTCCTCTGTTAAACGCCAGGCAAAGGGCGTCATTTGCAATAACGCTTCCGTAAGAGAACCGGCTGGAGTGATCAGTTCGAACCTGAGTTGCTGGGTCTCCTGCAAAATAAATCCCTCAGGTGCCTGAGGCTCGGGGTGCGGACGAATATCCTGATACAGCTGTTGCCGCAGGCGCAGCAAATGATTTGCTCCCGGTGTCACGATGATCAGCCGTCCATCTTTTTTCAACACGCGAGCCAACTCACTGTCCTTGCTGGGTGCATAAATTCGAGTGATGACGTCCATGCTGTGATCAGCAATAGGCAAGGCATAGCTGGAAGCCACCGCGTAGGATTCGCGCCGCCCTTTCGCTGCCATGCGCACACCGTCTTTAGCAATATCGATACCGTAGACTTGCGCAGATGTATCCAGTGCTGAGGCCAGATGCCGGGTGAAATAACCTTCGCCACAACCGATATCCAGTAGATGTTGCGTAGATGCTGGAAGGTGATGTTTCAAGGCGCCAACCAAGGGCGAAAAAAAATCGGCATTGAGAAACTGCCGCCGGGCCTGGAGTTGCAACTTCGCATCACCCGGTTGACGAGAATTTTTATGGTGTACCGGTAAAAGATGAAAATAGCCTTCCCGTGCACGATCAAACTGATGACGACGACTGCACGCCACGCCATGGGAATTTTCAATCAGGGGCTCGCGACACAGCGGACAAATAAAACACAACATGGGCAATGAAAATCGAGGCAATGAAAAAACGCAGCATGCCCATTGGTGCAAGGGAATACAAGAGCGGTATAAAAAAACGCGCTGCAATAAGCGCAGCGCGTGGGAGGCGTTTACTCAGTCCATCAATTCGTAGCGATCAATAATGTCGCGCACCAGACCGCTACGCACAATATCGTCCCGCTCAAATTCGTGGACATACACATTAGGTAAATTACCCAGACGCCGTACCGCATCCGCCAGTCCGTTAGGACCACGGATGTCGCTCTGCTGCACGTCACCGTTGATGACGACCTTACAGTCTTCTCCGATACGCGTCAGGAACATCTTCATTTGCGCCAGACTGGTATTTTGCGCTTCATCCAGGATGACGAAGGTTTTGCTGTTAAAGGTTTTACCGCGCATAAACGCCAGCGGCGCTGCGACGATACGGCCATGGCGTAAACAATAATCCACCGTGCCGGCACCGAGGCGCTCGTTGAGGATATCGCGGAAAGCATCGATATAAACCGAAAACTTCTGATCCAGATCACCCGGCAGAAAGCCGAGGTTTTCCCCCGATTCCACGGCGGGTCGCGTCAGGATAATCCGCTCGATTCGCCCGGACTCCAATGCTTCTGCCGCCAGTGCACCCGCGCAATAACTTTTACCGGTACCGGCAGGGCCGATGCCAAAGGTCAGTGCATGGTTTTTAATGGCGGTGATGTATTGTTGTTGAGCGTGGTTTTTGGCGCGGAGCGGTTGAGGAGAGCGAGGGGGAGAGTAAGCGGTTTCGACTTGCTGGGAGCGGGATTTAATCTCAACGATATTGTCGTCGTCTCGCTGCTTTCGTGATGACTTGTGTTTCGAGCTTCGGTAGCTATTGTCTTCGGTGAACATATGGTGGTTATTGCGTCTAGCGTGAGATCTTTTCGCCATGGGTTAAAATCCCCTTCAGGTTCAAAGTTAACATTCGGCGGATTCACTCAGGAGCTTCGCTTGAACAATATCTTTAAAAGCTTCTGGTACAAACGCCCGGCTGCTCTGTTTTACGCAAACTGCTACACAAACTACACAGATTCCAGCGGCCTCGCCCACACCCCTTTTTACGTGATGAGTAATCTATCGCCACCGATTCTCATGGATAACTTCTACCGTTTCACCATGACAAACCTGTGACACCTGTTCAACAAATCTTTCAGATTGTTGTTTGTCGGCGACATTCTTTTTAGCCACCTTGACTTGATACTATGCCCAAATTTATAAGTGGTCAATGTGCGAGACAAAAATATTTTTAATGACGGAGAGCAAAAGATTGAGCGTTCAATCACAACCCTGAAACAAGGGAACTAGTCTTCGTCACCCAGGTCTGGAAGGTTCGTTTGCTTGCGCCGCAAAGGCGCAAAGCCATCGCCGAGGTTTTTTGGCGGGGGTGTTGCTCCATCAGATGGTATTGCGGGAGCACTGGGCGCGCGACGTTTACCAATGTTTTTCTTATCCCGCTCGCGCACTTTAACTTTGTTGACAGCCGAGGTTTTTGTGTCTGTTGGCTTCTTCTTTTTCGCTCCCGATGCCTTGCCTGAGGCCTTCACTTTTTTTGGCCCGGTGTAACTGGCTACCAAACCGGGAATGCTGATTCGTTCAAAACCGGTTTTTAAATAACGTTCGATACTGCTCATAAGATTCCATTCATTCGCCGCAATCAGCGAGACGGCCCGACCGCTTTTTTCGGCTCGACCGGTACGACCGATACGGTGCGTATAATCGTCACCACTTTGCGCCATATCCACATTGATAACCAGATCTACGCCCTCGACATCCAGGCCTCTTGCGGCAACATCAGTGGCAACCAGAATACGGGTGTGACCCTGACGAAAAATATCCAGCGAACGCTTGCGCTGGTCTTGTGTCATATCACCGTGCAGCGCACTGATGCTGTATTTGTTGTAGCGCAGCAGTCCATCCAACTGCGCCGCTTTTACCTTGGTATTGGTAAACACAATTGCTTTGTCGTAGGTTGAGCGGGCCAATAAGGCGAGCAATAACTTTTCTTTGTGTTTGTCATCATCGGCCAGGATAATCTGTTGCTGGATGCGGTTATCAGGCTCTTCTATCGCAATTTCTTCGGCGGGCTGTTCCTGCATGATCTGTTTGATCAGATGGCGCAAACCGCGTTGTTCAAGCGTGGCAGAAAACAGCAACGTCTGGCGCTGCGCGTAGCAGGTCTGCGCAATCGCTAATACATCTTCACTCAACCCCATATCCAGCATGCGATCCGCTTCATCCAGGATCAGCATCTCCAGGCCAGAAAAATCTGTCGATTTATGCCGAATGTGCTCTACCAAACGGCCCGGTGTGGCTACCACAATCTCAGGGTTTTTACGCAACAGGGCTTTCTGGTATTTCAGTTCATCACCACCGGTGACCATCGCCACCTTGATACTGGTAAAGCGACACAATTGCTGGGTGGTTTTTACGATTTGTCGAGCCAGTTCACGCGTTGGACTCAGAATCAGGACGCGGGTACTGACAGGATTCAACGGCGGCGCGGTTAATATTTTCTGCAATGCCGGCAAGAGAAACGCAATGGTTTTACCGCTGCCCGTCTTGGCACTGACCAGTAGATTTTTATTACTCACTATTTCCGGAATGGCTTTTTCCTGCACCGGCGTGGCTTGCACTAACGCCAGACTCTCCAGTGCCTTGAGCAGTTGAGGATGGTTAATTGATGTAGCGAAGGGCATATTTTCCACAGGTAAATCCTCAGCAGCGTGCAGTATTCAAATTAAAGCGGAGAAACAAAAAAGCTCTTCCCGCGGCACGGAAAGAGCTTTCGCGGCATCATCCCGGCGATCAGCCCATGGCAGAGACCATGGAAATCATAACACCGGCGGCCACGGCTGATCCGATGACACCGGCCACATTGGGGCCCATGGCATGCATCAGCAAATAATTGTGCGGGTCGGTTTCCAGCCCCACCTTGTTGGAAACCCGTGCCGCCATCGGCACCGCCGAGACACCGGCGGAACCAATTAACGGGTTGATCTTGTTTTTCGACAACAGGTTCATAAATTTAGCCACCAACACGCCCATGGCCGTGCCGATAGCAAAGGCCAACATACCCAATACGAGAATGCCCAGGGTTTTGGGGTCGAGGAATTTATCAGCTGCCAACTTTGAACCCACTGCCAGGCCGAGGAAGATCGTGGTGATGTTGATCAGCGCATTTTGCGCCGTTTCACTCAGGCGCGTTACCACGCCACATTCGCGCAGCAAATTACCAAAACAGAACATGCCCAGCAGGGCCGCCGCGCTGGGCAGGAACAGCGCCACCAGAACCAGTAGCACGAGCGGAAACAGAATCTTTTCGCGTTTGGAAACCTCGCGCAACTGCTGCATTTTGATCTGGCGGTCGGCCTTGGTCGTCAGGGCACGCATAATCGGCGGTTGGATCAACGGCACCAACGCCATATAAGAGTAGGCAGCGACGGCGATCGCACCCAATAAATCCGGCGCCAGGATACTGGCCACGTAGATCGCAGTCGGCCCGTCTGCACCGCCGATGATACCAATGGCCGCCGCGTCAGCAATGGAAAAATCCATCAGGCCCATGCTGGATAAGCCCACCGCGCCCAGCACCGTCGCAAAGATCCCAAACTGTGCCGCCGCGCCCAGGAACAATGTCTTGGGATTTGCCAGCAGAGGACCGAAATCGGTCATGGCACCCACGCCCATAAAGATAATCAGCGGTGCTGCACCGCTGGCAATAGCGACTTTGTAGAAGACGTACAACATGCCGTCACTGAAGCCATAGTCGGTCGCTACCCGGTGAGCCTGCACCTGCACGGCGGTTGACGCATTCTTATACAGTTCTGCCAACTCTGCCGCCGTCACATCCTGTGCAGCACCCAGGGTTTGGGCGAGTGCTTGATAAACATCCATATGACCAAAGGCGAGCGCACTTTCGAATGCCGTAAAAGATAAACCAGCGCCGGGGACATTCGAGAGAATACAGCCGAAGCCGATAGGCACCAGCAACAGCGGCTCAAACCCTTTACGAATAGCAAAAAATAACAACAGGAACCCCACCAGTAACATGATGAACTGGCCGGATTGCAGATGATAAATGCCCGAGTCTTGCCAAAGGCGGATAAAGTTTTCCATAGTCGTCTTCCTTCTCCGCAATCAGGCAATGGTAAGTAACACATCGCCCACCGCGACGCTGTCACCCACCTGGATATCGACTGCCACAACCGTCCCGGCCTTGAAGGTGCTGATTTCCGTTTCCATCTTCATTGCCTCAAGTACACACAGGGTGTCACCAACCTGAACTTTTTGACCAGGTTTGACCAACACCTTGCAGATGATCCCCCCCAGCGGTGCCACGATGGATTCACCACCGCTTACGGTGACATCCCCGTGACTTTCGGGCGCCGCCGCGCCGTTCAGCGGCACCAGACCGGTGATATCACCACCCGCGGACACCGTCACGGTATAGCTTCGACCTTCTACTGAAACGGTGTAAATTTCCTCGCCTTGTTCCGTGGTTACCAGCGCGGCGCTTTCCTGCCCGGGCACTGGCTCGAAAGCAGCAGGATTGTGCCGGTTCTGGAGGAATTTCAGGCCCACCTGGGGGAAGAGTGCGTAAGTCAGCACATCGTCAACCAATGCATCGCCTTGGGCGAGGCTGATATCTTTTTCCGCAGCCAACTCCTTGAGGGTACGGGTCAGTTTGTCCATCTCGGGTTCCAGCAGGTCTGCCGGACGACAAGTAATAGGCGCCGCACCGTTCAGCACGCGCTGCTGCAATTCGGTATTTACCGGCGCTGGCGTTGCACCGTACTCGCCTTTAAGTACCCCTTCCGTCTCTTTACTGATGTTCTTGTAGCGCTCGCCGCACAAGACATTCAATACCGCCTGGGTACCTACGATTTGCGAGGTCGGTGTCACCAGCGGAATAAAACCCAGATCTTCCCGCACGCGCGGAATCTCGGCCAGTACTTCATCAAAACGGTCCTGGGCATTCTGTTCACGCAGTTGGCTTTCCATGTTGGTCAGCATGCCGCCCGGCACCTGGGCCACCAGGATGCGCGAATCCACACCGCGCAAGGCACCTTCGAATTTCGCGTATTTCTTGCGGACTTCGCGAAAATAGGCCGCGATATCCTCGAGCTTCTGGATATCCAGCCCGGTATCACGCTCGGTTTCCTGCAAGATAGCCACCACCGATTCGGTCGGGCTGTGACCATAGGTCATGGACATGGATGAGATAGAGGTATCGACATTATCGATGCCGGCCTCGACACATTTAACAATGGTTGATGTGGACAAGCCGGTGGTGGCGTGACAATGGAGGTGAACGGGAATCTGGCAAGTTTCTTTTAACCGCTTGACCAGCTCAAAGCCGGTATAGGGTTTCAGCAGCCCGGCCATGTCTTTAATACAAATGGAATCCGCTCCCATGTCTTCGATGCGCTTGCCCTGCTCTACCCACAAGTCGACATTATGGACCGGGCTCAGCGTGTAAGAGATGGTCCCCTGGGCATGTTTGCCGTGTTTTTTGACCGCTTTCAACGCCGTTTCGATGTTGCGCATATCGTTCATCGCATCGAATACACGAAAGACATCCACACCATTGTGTGCAGCGCGCTCGACAAATTTGTCCACTACATCATCGGCGTAGTGGCGATAACCAAGGATATTCTGACCGCGCAGCAACATCTGCATCGGCGTGCGCGGCATCACTTTTTTCAGCTCACGAATGCGATGCCAGGGATCTTCGCCCAAATAGCGAATGCAGGCATCGAAGGTTGCACCACCCCAGGTTTCCAATGACCAATAGCCCATCTCGTCCAGCTTAGCGGCAATAGGCAACATATCGTCCAACCGCATACGCGTAGCAAACAGGGATTGATGTGCATCGCGCAAGACAACTTCAGTGATGCCCAAGGGCTTTTTAACATCGCTCATGGTGCTTACCTTTCTCTATTCGTTTTCTTATCTGTTTATGCGCACGATAGCGCCAATGCATCGGGACGACTCTTAACGGCGTTTCGCCCGGTGCTGATCCAGGGCAGATTTAATAACCGCCAACAATCGCGCATCAACCCTGCCCTGATCAGATTCAACCATCCTGACCGGTGCGGCCTGAACATCGGGCTCAGCGAAAAAACGCTGGACCACGCGCGACATCAGCGTCGTGAAAACAACCAGGATAGCGAGAAATACCACCACAGTACCCATGCCATAAAGCATGAGGTCAACACCCTGCTGCATCAATGAATCCTGCATCTGATTGCCCCTTTTTCCTGTGTCTGCAATGGAAAGTTGCAGAGATTGAGACCCGACATGGCGGGAATTTATCTGAATTATTCATGAATCCTGCCGCGATTGCGTTAAGAACAATCACTCCCGGCAGGCGAGCGGGGCGACAATGTAGCTTGATTGCCCTACCTCCGCAACCAAGCCCCGTGTGTTTCCCCCCTTTTTTGTTCCCTCGCGATCATAAAAGAACAACCCGTTTTTTATTATTCTTCAGTCATTTACCTAAACTTTTGGGTCCCGGCCCGGCTTTCCCACTGCGCCCGGCGATTATTTATCAACCAATCACCTGCACACACACCCAATCCAGCGTAGAATGCGCGCACTTCGCTCCGGCGGTTTTGATATAGACGCAACGAGATTCACTACCCCATGAGAATTATGCTGGCCCCGATGGAGGGCGTCGTCGACCACCACGTAAGAGACCTGCTCACACGCATCGGTGGACTGGACGGCTGTGTAACAGAATTTGTCCGCGTGACCGAGCAAGTCCTGCCATACAAGGTATTTTTCCGTTTTGCGCCCGAGATCGAGCAGCACTGCTTAACCCCGAGCGGTATTCCGGTAAAGCTGCAATTATTGGGTGGCAAACCGGAGCCAATGGCGATCAACGCCATAGAGGCAGTACGCGCCGGCGCCAAATCGATTGACCTCAACTTCGGCTGCCCGGCCAAAACCGTTAACAAGAGCGATGGCGGTGCCTGCCTCTTGCGCCAGCCGGATCGGGTATATCACATCATCAAAGCGGTACGCGATGCGGTTCCAGCGGAGATTCCTGTCTCCGCGAAAATCCGCCTGGGCTACGATGATCGCAACAGTTATCTGGATAATGCGCTCGCTGTTGCCGATGCCGGCGCCAATGAGCTGACCGTCCATGCCCGCTCCAAGGCAGATGGCTATAAGCCGCCGGCCTATTGGGAATATATCGCCGACATACGCCAACACCTGGCTATACCGGTCGTTGCAAATGGAGAGATCTGGAACGTGGCGGATTACCATCGCTGTCGCGAACAATCCGGCTGCGACGATGTGATGCTGGGGCGTGGGCTGCTCGCATGCCCGGACCTGGCCAGGCGCATCAAGGCAGACGTACAGGGCGAAGACTATCGCCCTCTTTCCTGGGGCGACATATGCAGCTTGCTGTACGATTATTACCAACAAACCAGACCCCGCTACCTGGAAAAAAACTGCGGTAACCGGATCAAGCAATGGCTCATGTACCTGCGTCTGCAATACCCTCAAGCGGAAGCATTTTTTGAGCGCATAAAACGGGAGCGGGAGCCTGCTGCCATCGAACAAGCGTTTGCTGAAGTGTTGCCCAAAAATCATCAAGCGAAACAGCAGCATGTGGCGATGGATACCGAAGTGCTTTGAAATCTTCCGGCAGCTAACAGTACATCGTGCGACTAGAACCAAAAACCGTCCGCACGTTTCCCTTCTATATTTAAAAACCCCGTCATCTTACCCCTGCTGATGACTCGATGATTCAATACCATCAACTGCAATAAAGGAAACATTCGCACACTCCACATCAACTACTCAACGAAGGGATGTCAGCACAAGTAACAGGCATAAAAAAAGCCCACCCCTGACGGGATGAGCTTTTATTATCGTTATCGCGCTGAATGAGCAAATTGTAATGATTTAACGCGGCATTGTCTGCCAGAAAGTAGAAGAATTTTTCTACTTTATTTTTTACCCCGAATTTTTATCCCAAAAATAAAAAAGGCCTAGCTGTGTCAGCTAAGCCTTTGTTTTGTATGGCGCACTCGGGAGGATTCGAACCTCCGACCGCTCGGTTCGTAGCCGAGTACTCTATCCAGCTGAGCTACGAGTGCGTTGTTTGGAGGCGCGTATATTAGTGATCCGATTTAGGGGAGTCAAGCTTTTCATCACGAAAGAGAGGAAAACTTTTCTTATCTTTTTCAATAACTTCCATAAGCTGCGACTTATTGAACAAGATGGGCAAACATTAATCACTTCATGCCGCACTACCAGTTCGCATAAATGAAAAAGCCCGGACTAGCCGGGCTTTTTTAATATGGCGGTGAGGGAGGGAGTCGAACCCTCGATACCTTGCGATATACACACTTTCCAGGCGTGCTCCTTCGGCCACTCGGACACCTCACCGTAAACACTTTTACGTGCTCGTTACCGCCCCATCAGGGGTTTCTCGAAGGGGCGCTAATGTACACAAGTGATTTATTAAACGCAATCTTATTGCGCGGGCCAATTGGCAAAAAATTCGCTAGTCGGACGCGGATGCGCTTTACCCAAAGGACTGGCCGGTGTACCCATATAAAGGTAGCCTATGATGTGTTCGTTCTCCCGCAAACCCAGCCCACGTTTAACTTCGGGATGGTATGCCATGGCACCGGTTTTCCATATAGCACCAAGACCCAGCGCATAAGCAGCGGTTATCATGTTCTGTGCCGCTGCGCCAGCCGAGATGAGCTGCTCAATCTCCGGCACCTTGGGATTGATCTGGCAGGAGGCAATTACCACCATAATCATCGGCGCCCGATGCGGCATCTTGCGATAGGAATCCTGCACCTCCGGCAGAAGGCCCGGGTCATCGCCCATGGCAGCGGCACAAAAAAGCTCGCCCAATGCAGTTAGCCCCTCTCCCTCCACCACCAGAAAACGCCATGGACGCATCTGACCATGATCAGCAGCGCGCAACGCGGCTTTACATATCGCTTCGCGCTGCTCTGCATTCGGTGCAGGTGCGGTCAGCTTACTGACAGAAACACGCTGATGAAGTGCGTCCAACGCATTCATATTGACCCCCTCAACTGAAAAAACGCCGATTGTATCAGCACATCTGGAAGTATCCAGCGACTCGCATATAAGAGAAGGCTGTACCATACTCAATGACACGAACGAAAGGCTTATATTCATGCCAGTGCGTCGGTCAAAGACTACCGAGAATACCCATGCAGGTATCTAATTACATTCTTATAGCGGCTCTGGAGGTCTACCTTCTGCTTACGCTGTTATGCGTATTTCTTTTGTTTTATGTCCGCAACCAAAGGAAGCTGGTCAACCGCCAACAGGAAAAACTGCGCGAGTTATCGAGCAGCCAGCCCAAACCAGCACCGACCATCCCTCAAACATCGATAACAGACAGCCACACTTACCGCGAACACATCTCCCGGCAGCTGGACATCACGCGAAGCCAGTATCAGCAGATCGCAGGGGATAATCAGATTACGCTGGAGCAATCGCCGGAGGCGCCAGCGATGCAAAAAATCCTGGCCCTGCGGCATCATTTTCTGATAACAGAAGAGTCGGCAGTTACCTTTGACGGTAACAAACCGCTGGTACGCTGGGATTATCTGGAACAACAATTATCCAGCCTGTTAACCCGCCAGACAGATACACAAGGGCTGGAAACCGAATTGGCAAATTGCAAGAAACGGATTGAGAACCTGGAAAAATTCAAACAGTTGTTTTTTGACCTTGAACGGCAATGGCAAGAAGCCCAGGAAAAAGCACAGGACTACCATCAAAAGCTGTCCGACATGGCCGAGAGTGTTGAAGATAAAGCCTATTTCAACGATTTGCTTGATCGCTACCACAGCGTCTATCAGGACGTGCATCAAAGCATGATTACCGGCCGCCAGACGCTCGAGAAAAATCCCGCCGTACTCTACAAAAATACACATACTCACCGACCGGATTCCAGCATCGCCAATGAAATTATAAAACTGCGCAATGTCGCCGTTGACCAACACCGGATCATCAACCAATTGCAACGCAAATTAGAGGACGCCAAAACAGCAGAAGAAAAAGAAGTGGCGATCCAGGATCTGCAACAACAACTACAGCGGCAAATTCGTTTTGTGCAGGAGGCCGAAACCTGCGTGAAGCTGATAGAGGACGAATTAAAAAACTCCCAGGAAAAATTACACCAACGAGAACAACTGCTGGAAAAAACTCAATTCGCAGAAGAAGAAAATCAACGTATGAGAGAGCTGTTACACAATTTTGCTTTTGAGAGTAAAACCTTGATGACCAGCATTATTGAACTGGAGCAGGAGAACGACAAATTGAAACGCACCTTGTCGGAAAATGCCGGTGCGAAGGCGGCAGAAGCACTGAAAAGCCTTCAGGCCGATCATCTGATCCTGCAAACCCAATACGCAGAACTGGAAGAGAAATATCTGCAGTTAAGGCTCAAACGGTAGATGCAAAGTTGAATGCCATGCCATAAGCGGGATTTGGCATTCTCCGGCAATAGACTTTTGTCGTGAAAAAACGTTTAATACCAAGCCTTTACATAAATTTGTTGAGGAACAATCTTTGCTTTAGGGACGGCTATTTATCGGCGGCATAAACTTAAGGTTTTTTATAACAAATGAACAACAAGACTCCCCCTATGAATGCCCACACCGAGTCACCCTTACAGCAGTATTATTTCCGTGCACTCATTTGCTTTGCCGCGGCGGGCACCCTGGCATCTCATACCAATTGGGAGCAGATCAATCCTTTATATGTGGTTGTCATTGTTCTTTTGCTGATTTACCCCTATGCCACCTACCACTTTACCCATAAACGCCCTCCGGAATTCACCGTGAGCTTACTGCGCTGGCTATCCTATGTGGATGCCGGCCTGATTGGCCTGGTGTTGAGCTTGATTAACTTCAGTATTCTGCCCTGCGTCCTGTTCCTGACCATTATCCAATTCAACGCCTTGCTCAGCGGGGGGATTCGGCGCTGGATGGAAGATAACGCCGCCTTTGCAGCCGGCGTTCTGGTCAGCCTGTTGTTACACAAGCCGCAATTGATACTCAGCACCAGTGTTCAAATCAGCGCGGCCAGCCTGATCGGCATTGTCTGTTATTTCCTCGTTCATGCCGTGTATATGCACCAACGGTTTCGCAAACTGGTCATGAGTCAGAAACAACTGGAAAACGAACAAAAGTGGCACAAGATTCGCGCCTACAAACTCTCCCGTTATCTCCCGCCTACCGTCTGGAAGGCCATCAATCAAGGCCGCGATGAAACACTCCAGGCCGAACGAAAAAAAATCAGTGTGTTTTTTTCTGACATCAAGGATTTCAGTCAACTTTCAGAAGAGATGGAAGCCGAAGCACTTACCGATTTGCTCAACCACTATCTGACCGAGATGTCCAAGATAGTGACCCACTACGGCGGCACCATCGATAAGTTTATGGGTGATGCGATCATGGTGTTGTATGGCGATAGCAACAGCCAGGGGATTAAAGCCGATTGCCTGCGCTGTGTGTCCATGGCAATCGCGATGAAGAAGAAAATGAAGTCATTGCAACTGGAATGGTTTAATCAAGGCATAAAAAAACCGTTACAGATTCGGATGGGTATCAATACCGGTTTTTGCACGGTAGGCACCTTCGGTACCTCCAGCCACCTCGACTACACTGTGCTCGGCACCCAGGTGAATCTGGCCAGTCGTCTTGAATCCGCAGCCGATCCGGATGAAATCCTTATCTCCCATGAAACCTGGTCGTTAGTGAAAGACTCGATCATGTGCCGCGACAAGGGTGAGATTCAGGTAAAAGGGTTTGCTCTGCCGGTCAAGGTGTACCAGGTTGTGGATTTCCGTAAGGAACTGGGCAGAAACCAAAGCTATTTTGAGGAGCGTGCAGAAGGATTCTCCATGTACCTGGACCTCGACAAAATCCGCAATTACGATAAAGAAAAAGTGATTGACTCCCTCGAAAAAGCCGCAGATCGCCTGCGCGACAAAGTCATTGTCTAGAGCTGGGCCTATTGACGGACCAGCCGCACCGAGGCCGGCTGTTCGGTTGGCTCTGTTGTACGGAACGGATTGATATCCAGACCGCCCCGCCGCGTATAGCGTGCGTATACACTCAAGCGTTGCGGCTGGCAACGCGCCATAATATCCACAAACATCCGCTCGACACAGTGCTCATGAAAATCCTGATGCTCGCGAAATGAAACGATATAGCGCAGCAAACCTTCGTGATCAATCTGTGCGCCAGTATAACGAACCTGCACACTCGCCCAATCCGGTTGACCGGTGACTGGACAATTACTCTTTAATAAATGGCTCACCAGTGTCTCGCTGACATGAGTCCCCGTATGAACATGCAATAAATCCGGTGAAGGGTGATAGGTGTCGATGGTTACCGGCAGGTCATCAAGGCAAAGGCCATCCAATGAACTTACATCGCACACTACCCCTTCCGATATCGGCTTGAGGGAAACCGCAACGGTATCTCCTACCGCTGCGGATAAATCTTTTTCCAGCAGCGCACAGACCTCTTTAACACCCGGGAAACGCGTCTGATTAAAGGAGTTTAAATACAACTTAAACGACTTGGATTCCACGATTGCATGGCTGGTACAGGGAATCCGAAACTCAGCAATAGCAACTATCGGTTTGCCTCGCTCATCCAACCAGGAAAGCTCATAACCCGTCCACAGATCCACCCCATAAAACGGTAGTGTGTCACTACTGAGTAACAACGACTCACGGGAAGCCCCGCGTGGAATAGGAAATAACAATTCGGGGGTATAAACAGAAACATACTGCGTCTGTTGGCCCAAGGGACTGTTGGAAACATGACTCATAGCAGCAAATCCAAAATTGATTACGCGCGCAAGCGCTTACCTACACGCAGCAAATGCAAACCAACCATAAACAAAATAGCCAGACAGATGAGCAAGCCAGCAAATGCAGCAACCACGTTGATATCCGAAACACCTAACATGCCATAACGAAATGCATTAACCATGTACAGGATTGGATTCAACTGCGATACGCCTTGCCAAAACTCAGGCAACAAGTGGATGGAATAAAATACACCACCCAGATAGGTTAAAGGCGTGAGCACAAAGGTGGGTATGATGGAAATATCATCAAAACTGTTGGCGTAAACAGCATTAATAAAGCCGGCCAATGAAAACAACATGGACGTCAGCACAACAATAGCAATTGTTACCGCCCAACTGTGGACATGAAGATCGGTAAATGCCAGGGACAGCAACGTCACCAACACGCCAACCGCCAAGCCACGAGCAACACCGCCCATACAATAGCCCAGCAAAATAATATAGTTAGGTGTGGGTGATACCAGAATTTCTTCGATACTGCGCTGAAATTTAGCGCTGAAAAACGATGACACCACGTTAGAATAGGAATTGGTCAACACAGACATCATGATCAAACCCGGTGCAACGAATTGGATATAACTGAAACCATCCATCTCACCGATACGGCTACCGATCAATTTACCGAAGATCACAAAATACAGAGCCATGGTAATGGCTGGTGGCAACAAGGTTTGCACCCAGATACGGGTAAAACGCTTAATCTCTTTACGTAAAATAGTGCGGAAGGCAATCCACTGTTGATTAAGCTCCATGCTTTGCCTCCTCCGTTTTTTTGTTATTGCTCACCATGGACACAAACAACTCCTCCAGGCGATTTGCCTTGTTACGCATACTGATTATGTTGATGCCCAGCTGTGAAAGCTGGTCAAACAAGTGATTCAACGACTGCCCTTTTTCAATTTCAACTTCGAAAGAATGCTCATCCAGACGGCGCACCTGATAACCTTGCACAGCAGGTGCCTGTTCGATAACGGCCTGAGTATCAAAGATAAAAACTTCTTTATTTAACTGCTGTAGCAGATTGCGCACACTGGTATTTTGGACAATCGTGCCATGATCAATGATCGCCACATTACGGCAAAGGCTTTCTGCTTCTTCCAGATAATGTGTCGTTAGAATAATGGTGGTTCCTGCCGCATTGATCTCCCGCAAAAAATCCCACATGGAACGGCGCAATTCGATATCAACGCCGGCGGTAGGTTCATCAAGGATCAACAACCGGGGCTCGTGCACCAACGCTCGGGCAATCATCAGCCGCCGTTTCATGCCGCCGGATAACATGCGCGCCGGGGTTTGCCGCTTATCCCACAAACTTAACTGCCGTAAGTATTTTTCAGTTTGCGCTTTTGCCTGACTGCGCGGCAAACCGTAGTAACCGGCCTGCTGGAGAACAATGTCCTCCACCTTTTCAAACATACTGAAGTTAAATTCCTGGGGAACCACACCCAGGAATTTTTTGGCCGCCGAAAAATCAGCATCGATATCTTTACCAAAAATTTCCACCTGCCCGGACGTCTTGCGCACCAGCGAACTGATGATGCCAATGGTTGTGGATTTACCGGCACCATTCGGGCCCAGCATGGCAAAAAAATCACCGGGCGCCACATCCAGCGAGATGCCTTTTAGCGCCTCAAATTTGTTGTCATAGGTCTTGCGAAGATTTCTAATCGAAAGCGCAGCTGTCATAATAGCCCCATCACATTTACTACTCTCATACCTTGAATCAACTCGTCAGGCCGTCCATGTCAGATACAACATCCCCCGAACAAGACTACCAACTATACCACCTGCAACTCTTGCAGGCGTTTATTGAACAGATTGAACAACAACCACCTTTTAGCGCCGACGATTGCAGCGAAGATGACCAGCAATTCCTATCGGATGTAAAGTCACTACATCAAAACACTGATCGGGAATTTCTCCATACCGGTCAGCTGTTACTGTGCCGCGTGGTAACGGCTTACCCACATCTGATGCCCCTACTCTACCGCGACTTACTCTGGTTTTTTGGCGGCGACTGCCTACATTTCATGCCGGATGAAGAAATAGCCCGTTACCAGCAGCTTGATGAATTGCGCCACGACGCCATGCGCGCAGGAAAAAATTTTTCTTACCGCGACGAACGCGCAAAATGTTTTGGCTTGCATTGAACGGAGCCTTTGCAATTGCAGGGGTGTAAAGTCTAGCAGAGTTTTGCATCACCACATTAACCGCTATCCGATAGCACATTGAGAGGCAACGAAGCGACCAAAAAAACGAAGTAAGGGAGAATATGGAAGAGGAGAAACTGGAGCGGGAAACGAGACTCGAACTCGCGACCCCGACCTTGGCAAGGTCGTGCTCTACCAACTGAGCTATTCCCGCTTATTGGTACACCCTGATAAGGGCTACTGCTGATGCGTCCGGGAGTGGCGTCCCCTAGGGGACTCGAACCCCTGTTACCGCCGTGAAAGGGCGGTGTCCTAGGCCACTAGACGAAGGGGACAACTATTCTGCCGAGGCAGAGAAAGCACACATTCGGACTAGATCTTTAAAGCATTGATACTGATATTGGAGCGGGAAACGAGACTCGAACTCGCGACCCCGACCTTGGCAAGGTCGTGCTCTACCAACTGAGCTATTCCCGCTTATTGGTACACCCTGATAAGGGCTACTGCTGATGCGTCCGGGAGTGGCGTCCCCTAGGGGACTCGAACCCCTGTTACCGCCGTGAAAGGGCGGTGTCCTAGGCCACTAGACGAAGGGGACCCAGAAACCTTCTGTCATCGACGACGTCAGAAGTGGGGCGCATTCTAAGTAGGGAAGGAAGCACTGTCAACACTTTTACTTCTTTTTTTATAACTGTGGAAACAAGCACTTAGCGAGCCAAGACGCAACTTTTCGACATAAGGGAGAGTCGTGCTTTGGTGCTATACTTTGGGACGTATGTCATATTTAAAGCTTGATAAGCAGCCGGCCCCTATGTCCATTTATATCGTTTCATCCATTATCCTACTCCTGGTGCTTCTGGCTGCCTATGCGCTTATCTCGCAAGCCATTGAAAGGAGGCGGGTTCATCGCCAGCGCCTGCTGACTGCACTGAAAGTGCGGCAGCGCAATTTCCGCCACATGCTCACCGGTTTCCCGCCCCACTTTCTCAGTAGCGACCTTATGGCCGTCGTCTACCGCGCATTGATTGATACCTGTGAGCAGCTACACAAATTAGAACCCAGTGACGCTACCCATGCAGCGGATTTGCAGTTACTCAGCGATCAGCTCAACGCGATTAAACAATCTGCCAACACCCAGCGCGTGCGCCTGGAAAATCCCGAACAAATCAAGGAGGTCCGCCAGCATTTACAGGAATTGTACCGCTTCGTCGCTCAACAAGAGGCGCTGAAAGCACTGACCAAGGTTCAGGCCGCGGCGTTTATGGATCAGATCAAACGCCTGGCGCTGCAAAGTTCGGTTGATGGCCACGTCGCACAAGCCAAAAAGGCACAGCAGCTGGGTAAGCCTCGCCTCGCGATTCATTACTATGGCCTTGCACGCAAGCTCTTACTTCCTGAAAACGCAAACCACGCCTACGATAAACAGATTGCGCAACTTTCCGGTCTGATTACCAAACTCGAACAGCACGCCACACACTCGGCAACGGCCGAGGTCGACGGAGAAGGAACAGAATCCGCAGCAGAAGACACGAGCAAACCCTCGACATCGCTGAATAAAGAATGGGAAAAATTCGGGGACGAGGACCAGTGGAAGAAAAAACAACTGTACGATTAATGATGGCGTGACCTTGCATAACAAGGTCACTCTTTTTTATCCGCATCACCCTGCAAGAGAATTGACCCCGAGTTGATGCAATAACGTAATCCGGTTGGTGCAGGGCCATCAGGGAAAACGTGCCCCAAATGACAACCGCAGCGCCGGCACAACACTTCGGTCCGACGCATGCCATGGCTTGCATCAAACTCTTCCTGAATCTTCCCGTCTTCGATGGGAGCATAGAAACTGGGCCAACCACATCCTGCATCAAACTTTGTGCCCGACTCAAATAAGGGCTCTCCACAACAACGGCAACGGTACACACCGTCAGTAAAGACATTCCAGTATTCGCCGGTAAACGGCGGCTCCGTTCCCTTTAGTCGGCAAATGCGATATTGCTCTGGTGTTAAGTGCTCACGCCAGTGAGCGTCGTCATAATTTTCTTTGCTGGACATAACGATTTCCTTGACACAGTAGCCTGCGAACCATGATGATTTAACGCTTATTTCTGCATAAAAGGCATATTACTGCAAATGAGCAATATTAAGAAATCCGATAAGCTTAACGGTGTTTGCTATGACATCCGTGGGCCGGTTCTGGAGCACGCTTACCGCCTTGAAGAAGAAGGCCATCGCATCCTCAAACTGAATATCGGCAACCCTGCCCCCTTCGGTTTTGCCGCGCCTGATGAAATTATTCAGGATGTCATCTATAACCTGCCCAACGCAGAAGGTTATACCGCCTCGCGCGGCCTCTTTGCCGCGCGTAAAGCCATTATGCAAGAGTGCCAGCGGCTGCAAATCCCCGGCGTGGAAATAGAAGATATTTTCCTGGGTAACGGCGCCAGCGAGCTTATCGTGATGGCAATGCAGGCATTATTAAATAACAGTGACGAAATTCTGGTGCCCGCACCTGATTATCCACTCTGGACAGCGGCAGTTAACCTTGCCGGCGGAAAGGCCCGCCATTATCTGTGCGACGAAGAGTCCGGCTGGTTCCCGGATATTGCCGATATCGAAAGCAAGATCTCCGACAAGACACGCGGGATCGTGGTCATTAACCCCAACAACCCAACCGGCTCCGTTTACAGCAAAGATGTGCTGGAACACATTGTTGAGCTGGCGCGTCGCCATAACCTCATTATTTTTGCTGACGAAATCTACAGCAAAATTTTGTATGACGACGCGGAGTTTCACCCCATGGGACGCTTGGCCCAGGATGTGCTTTGCGTCAGCTTTAACGGTTTATCGAAAGCCTATCGCCTGGCGGGCTTTCGTTCAGGCTGGATGGTCATCAGCGGCGCAAAACACCGGGCAAAAAGTTACATCGAGGGACTGGAGATGCTGGCATCCATGCGCCTGTGCGCCAATGTGCCCGCCATGTTCGCCGTCCAAACCGCGTTGGGAGGCTATCAAAGCATCAATGAATTGATCGTGCCCGGAGGCCGCCTGCGTGACCAACGCGATGCAGCGATGACCGCGATTGAAAAAATCCCCGGACTTTCGTGTGTCAAACCACGCGGTGCGATGTATTTGTTTCCCAAACTTGATCTTGATATGTACAAGATCAAGGATGATGAACAGATGGTGCTCGATTTCCTGATCCAGGAAAAAATTCTGTTGGTACAAGGCACCGCATTTAACTGGCCCACCAATGATCATTTCCGCATTGTATTTTTACCGCGCGAAGATGATCTCACCAAAGCGATTCACCGTTTTGGTGAATTCCTGCAACGTTATTCGCAATAATCCGGTTATTGGCCAAATTTCAGCGGGTGTTCCTGCTGGAATTTGGCTGATGCCGACGCCGCTTGTCCTTTCAGGGAATCATCCATGGCAGATATTCACATCGCTGATTTCTATAAAGATGTTGCACGTATATTTACCCAGCTCTACCTCAGCTTTCCGCGCAAGATAACGCTTTTTGTGGAAGATATTTCAGGGCCGGATTCGCCCGACGAATTCGGTTTGCATTGTGCGCGCTTCCAATCCTGTTTCAGCACCATGATTTGGCTGGCAGAGAATGGGTATATTCAATATGAAAGCACGATTCGTCAGGAAGCTCTGGATCAGGTAACGCTCACCCACAAGGGGTTTACAATGCTTTATTCGCGCATGGCTATGGAGGAGCTTTCGGGTTTCGCCATAGATGCTGACAAAGAGTTGCCCCCCTCGGTGCAAGATACCTACACCAGCTGTATTTACCTGGTGCGGCAGGCGCTGAAGAGCGGCTCATCCCATGCTATTGAACAGGTGGTTCAGGCTTTGCTGCGCAAGTAGCCGTCTCGCAAAACTTCACGGCTTCTCCCGCTCAAGCATCCATAGCAGACAAACGGAACACCAATAATTTCAATTGCTGCTCCGGATTGATATCAGGAAAGTCAGCAGAGGGAACCAGGCGCTCTTCGAATACACACGCTGGGCATTCGCTGCGAAAGACATCAAGCAGAAAGTCGGCTGTTAATTCCGGCGCATTCAAACACGCCAACACCAGCCCGCCCTGCGGCATCAATTCCGGCAGCCGACGCACCAGGCGCGCGTAATCTTTTTGCACTACAAAACTGCCCGGCTGATAAGAAGGTGGGTCAAAAATAACGATGTCATAAGGGCCGCGTTTCTTGATCCGACCCCAGGACTTCAGAATATTTTCTGCTAAAAATTCACTGGATTTTTTATTGAGCTGGTTGAGCATGTGATTATCACGCCCAATTTGCAGAGCTCGGCTGCTCATATCGACGTTGACGACCTTCTCTGCACCGGCAGCAATCGCCACCACAGAAAATGCACAGGTATACGCAAATAAATTTAGCACCCGCTTGCCTGCTGCCTGTTGCTCCAGCCACTGCCGCCCCGGCTCCATATCCAAAAAGAAACCCGTGTTTTGTTGCTGCCCCGGATGCAATACAAATTGCAAACCAGCACGACGCGCATACACTTTTTCAGGCAGCTCACCCCAAATAACGTCGGAAGGAGCACCGGAAACATACCGATGCTGAACCAGCACAGCCTGAATATGAGGCGCAAATAAGGGCTCTGCTTCGCGCAGAAAATCATCCAGCCACTGCGCCGGCGGCTCGTGATAACACGTCAGTAACAGTAATGGCTGAAAGAAATCGATGCATAAAAATTCCAGACCTGCGACGGTTTTTCCGCGACCATGGAACAAGCGGAAGCTATCAACCGGCGCAGGACTTTCTCCATTTTGAGCAACAGATACAGATGGCAGAAACTGCTGTTGTAAAGCGTGAAGGCGATCCAGGACAGGTTGCATAACACTCACAGGGCAGATGCTGAATCTGCAGCTTGATCAGGAAAACCGACCGGATACATAATCCGCTCGCGGTAACCGGTAATAACCGGTAGATAGCCGGCAAAGGCTTTATCCAATGCCGGATCATGGCTGTCGACCAACAAAGGCCGCCCTTGCAAGGCAAGGATTTTTTCGCGGGTGGCGATCACCTGGATATTTTCCTTGCCGACTCGTCGCAGGATATCCGGCGTCAGCTGTTGGTTACCGCGCCCGATGATATGCCCTTGCCCACCGATGGCGGTGATGATAATCCGCACATTACCGGCATGCAGGTTTATCGCCTCACGAATTTCCTGCGCTGTCACATCGGTGGCAATCAATTGTTGATTGCACAACAAGTCCACACCCAGAAGGCTTCCCTGCAGATTTAATTGTTGCAGCAAGACATGGGTCGTTGAACCCGGCCCGATAATATACAAGGTATCATCCACTAACTGCTCAATCACCCCGCTGGCGACATCAATCTGGGCCAACTCATCGACCTGAGCACCGCTATGCTTAACCTGTTGCAAAAATTGCGGCGCTTCCGGCACCAGCAGTGTGCCGTAAAAACGCGCACGCACCTGGCCCGCACGAAAGGCGTCTTCATCAATATCTTTCACATCCTGTTCGGCAATGGGTACCAGTTTGCCTTCCAGCAGCAACTGCACAATGTGGCCCGCACTTTCCGGCGTAATGGCGTAAACCCCGGAATGCATCTTTACGCCCGAGGGGACACCTAATACAGCCTGACGCGTGCCTAACGCATCGGCAATATTGCGTGCGGTTCCGTCGCCGCCAGCAAATAAAATCAGATCGACGCCCTGCTCCATCAACGCGCGCGCGGCCTCGCAGGTATCAAACGCTGTTGTGACGGGGGCTGTGGGAGTGCCGACGCATGTGTAGGTGAAATCCAACGCCGCTGCGCAGGTTTCCCCCATGTCACCGGCATAGCAAAAGAGGTGTAAGTGCTCGCGCCAGGGCAACAAAACCTGCAAGGTGCGGCTCATTCTCTCCATTGCACGCGGTTCTGCGCCACGCTGTAATGCCTCAGCGACGGTAGCCGCTCCGTCACTGCCTTTGAGGCCTACCGTGCCGCCAAGGCCCGCATAAGGATTGACAATGATACCCAATCGAAACATAAGAAAATTTTTACACAAGGAATGAGGTTATCGACATTGAAAACCGAGCGTGTTTAACCAGGTTTCAGCGTTTGAACCCTCAACACGATAATTGTGGAACTCGCGGCGCA
>CAMLOU010000042.1 GCA_946481735.1 uncultured Cellvibrio sp. | reverse complement strand
GCCTTTGGCATACCCCTTGCTTTAACACACGCAAGAGTAAAACCTTCAGGAAACGCCGGAGCCACCTATGTCCATATCCTTCGAATCAGCACTCGGAATCCACGAAAGCGCACTGCGTGTGCGCGGTCAGCGGGCATCGGTGTTAGCGGACAACCTGGCCAACGTCGATACCCCCAACTACAAAGCCCGGGACATCGACTTCAAAGCCATGCTCGCCGGCAAGATGGAACAAACGGGTCGGTTCAATATGCAAACCACTGATGCCGGTCATATCGGCGGAGCAGGCATGGCCTTGGACGACAGCAACATGATGTACCGCGTACCCAGCCAGCCCTCCATCGACGGCAACACCGTGGAAGACCAGATCGAACACGCGGAGTACATGAAAAACGCCCTGGCATTCCAGGCGAGCTTCACCTTCCTGAACAGCAAATTTAAAGGGCTGACCGCCGCCATTCGCGGTGAATAGTCGGTCGGATTAATAACGAATTGATTGGAAAACGTTGGAGTTAACTATGGCACTCGGACACATCTTCGACATCGCCGGCTCAGGTATGAACGCGCAAAGTTTGCGCCTGAACACCACCGCCAGCAACCTGGCAAACGCCCAGTCGGCCAGCTCCAGCGCGGACGAAGTGTATCGCAACCGCCAACCGGTGTTTGCGGCAATTCAACGTCAGGCCATGGCGGCCATGAAAAGCGGCAACGGGTTTGATAACGGCTTTGCCGCCCCGGATGACGTAGGCGCCGGGGTGCAGGTGTTGGGTGTGGTGGAGAGCGATGCACCGCTGCAACGCCGCTACGAGCCGGATCATCCGCAGGCTGATGAAGAGGGCTATGTGTTTTACCCCAATGTGAATCCCGTGGAAGAGATGACCAATATGATCTCCGCGTCGCGCTCGTTTCAAATGAACGTCGAAGTGATGAACTCGGCCAAGCAGATGGTTCAACGTGTGTTGACCCTGGGTCAGTAAGGAGCGGCGGCGATGAGTCAGGTCAATAACAACACCACCGGCAATGTGTTGAGTAATTTGAATATCAACAACCAGCCGAAAGAAACCAAAAGCAACGAGTTGGGCCAGACGGCATTTCTCGAATTAATGATTACCCAATTGAACAACCAGGACCCGCTGAGTCCGCAGGAAAATACCGAATTTATCGCGCAGTTGGCGCAGTTCAGTTCGGTAGAAGGGCTGGAGCGACTCAACACCAATTTCGATAATTTCAGCTCCAGCTTTATGTCCAACCAGGCGTTGCAAGCTTCTTCATTGGTGGGCCGCTCCGTAACGGTACCGGCGGAGACAGCGCGCCTGACCGCTGGTGGCATTGTGTCCGGCAGTGTGGATCTGGCAGCGGCAACGGCGGATATGAAGATCAGTATCTATAACAGCGATGGTTCACTGGCGGCGACTGTTCCCGTGGGTGGCATGCCAGCCGGTGAGGTGTCGTTCCGTTGGGATGGCCAATACATGGAAGTGAATGGCGAGTTGCTGGACTGGTCAGCCGGCGAAGAACCCTTGCCGGTCGGTGAATACACCTTTGAAGTCTATGCAACGCAGGATGGCAAAGCCGAGCAACTGGAAACCGCGCTCAGTGCCAACGTCAACAGCGTGACCCTGGGGGCGGATGGGGTGATTACCCTTAACCTCGCGGGCCTCGGTCCGGTGAATATCGGTGACGTTAAACAATTTAACTAGTGGCCGGCTAACGGCAAAGAAACAGCATCAATCGTCATTAACCGTTATTGAAATACTGGCGCCACACAAGCGCCGGCGACTCAAGTACCCAGGAGCACATCATGTCTTTTAACACCGCGCTGAGTGGCATTCGTGCCTCGAATACTGACTTGCAGGTGACCGGTAATAACATTGCCAATGCGGGCACTATCGGTTTCAAATCCTCGCGGGTGGAATTCGGGGATTTGTATTCCGCGAGTATCCTGGGCAGTGGCGGTAACACGCCCGGCAGCGGTGTGTCGTTGCAGATGATCCGTCAGGATTTCGGTAACGGTAACCCGAAACTGACCGAACGCGATCTGGACCTGGCGGTAAACGGCTCTGGCTTCTTTGTACTGAGCAATCAGGGCGAGCGACTGTTCACCCGTGCCGGTGCCTTTGGCCTGGATGATGAAGGCTATGTGGTGAACGCCACAGGATCCTATCTGCAGGGTTTTTCCGCCAACGCTGAAGGTAATATCAGCGGTATCATCGGCAACCTGCGGGTGGACGTAAATACCCAGGCACCGCGCCAGACTACCGGCGTTGAATCGGCCTTTAACCTGGACTCCAATGAAACTGTGCTGGAAACCGTAGGCAGCAGCTTTGTCACCGACGGTGCGGCGGTGGGTGTTACGCAGGTCGGCTTGCAGGATGCCACCACTACCACAACCAACGTTGGCGCCGTGGCAACCCCCATCGACTTCAGTGCAAACCCGACCACCTTTGATATCACCCTGGCAGGTTCAACGCCGGCTTCCGGCAACGGCACCGTGTCTATTACCCTCAATGCCTCCACCGCGAACTCCGTGCAGGACATTGTTAACCTGATCAACAGCGCTATCTTCAGTTCAGCTACGCCGATCAACGCACAGGCGGTGGCCAACGGCGGCAATATTGAATTGCGCGATTTGACCGAAGGTGCACCTTCAACCATTACCCTGGCGAACGTGACCGGTGGCAACGCCTTATCCACCGCATTGAACGGTGCCGGCCCATCAGTTGCCGGTATCCCGTCCGCCACCAACGGTTACCTGTCACAGACCCTGGAGATTGAAGGGCCCACCGGCGCGACCGTGACCTTTACCAGCGATGCCGGTGCCTCTGCCGCCCAGACGGCCTCCGAGCTGAACGCATTGGCCGGTGTAACAGCTACCGCGCGTACCAACGCGACGCTCTACGCCACCAACTTCGATAACAGCAACGGTAACCTTACGCTCAACGGCATCACGCTGGCCGCCAATAACCTGGCCGCCCTGGCGAACGAGATCAATGCCCTGACGACCTCCACCTTGCCGGGCATCAGCGCCACCGTAAACACCGCAGGCGACCTGGAAATTGTGTCGGCGGTAGGCACCGATTTGCGCTTTTCATTCGAGGGACCCTTACCTGCCGGGCAAGCCGATATCCAGGGCCGTGCCGGTACCGGTTTGCAAACGATCAATAACATCAACGATGCGGCGGTGGTAGGCGGCAATATCACTATCGTGATGGAAGAGGGCTATGCGGTGGCCGACAGTGTGCCGGCGGTAGGTAATCTGTTTGCGCCCTTGACGCCCGCCAGCTTTACCGAGGTGCCGATCAACGCCTTTGACCCGACTGACCAAAACACCTACAACCATGCGACATCCAACCCGGTGTTTGACAGCCTCGGCAATCCGCACATCATGAGCCAATATTTTGTTAAACAGCCTTATGATCCGGCTGATCCGTCCACCTCGCCCAACCACTGGGTGATGTACGTGCAGATCGACGGCCAGAACGTGGGCGACCCTGATCCGACCTTGCCATCGCCGGAAAATACCCTGCCGACCATGGCGTCTTTCAACGTGCACTTCAATGCTGACGGTACGCTTAACACGACCCTGACGGACAGCATGCTGATTTCCAACTGGACCCCGCTGGGTGAAGATGGCGAGCCCAACGGCGCGCTGGCCCCGCTGAATGTCTTGCAGGGTGGGACAACACCGGTCGTTGAACCGCCATCCAGCTCCAACTTTGAGATTGACCTGACTGGCTCCACCCAATTTGGCAATGATTTTGCCGTGGATGATTACGACCAGAATGGCTACGCCACCGGTCGTCTGGCGGGCCTGGATGTGGGTTCTACCGGGATTATCTTCGCCCGTTTCACCAACGGTGAAGCCCAGGTATTGGGACAGGTTGCGCTGGCGAACTTTAACAACATCGAAGGCTTGAAACCCGTCGGCAACACCATGTGGGCACAAACCTTTGAGACCGGTGAAGCGGTGATCGGCGCGCCGGGATCATCCTCGCTGGGGAACATCACGGCGGGCGCGCTCGAAGAGTCCAATGTGGATCTGTCCGAGGAATTGGTGAACCTGATCATCGCCCAACGGAATTTCCAGGCCAACGCCAAGACCATCGAAACCGCCAACGCCACCACCCAGACGATCATCAACCTGAGGTAATAGGCGTGTGATGTCGGATTAGCCAACGGCGTAATCCGACACCCCATCGTCTACCACCGGCAACAGCGGCAAAACAAGCGGCAGCGTTTTGCCGCTCCACCGTTTTTCCTTTTCCCTTCCCACTTTTCCCTCTCCCCCGATTCCCTTCAATCCAAAAATTTCCCTTACACATCAACACATTAAAGATACTCCCACCGCTCGCGCCAACTTGGCACCGCTCTTGCAAAACCCTGTTTATCCACAAAACTGCCAAAAAATTAACGGCCAGAGGATTTACAGATGGACAAGGCGTTATACATCGCAATGACCGGCGCCAAGCACAACATGATGGCGCAGACGGTCCATGCCAATAACCTCGCCAACCTCAACACCACAGGTTTTCGTTCGGACTTCGCCCAGGCCCGCAGCATGGCGGTGTACTACGGCGAAGGCCAACCGACCCGCGCCTACGCACTGACCGAATCGCCGGCCACCGACTTCCAGCAAGGCCCCTTGATCAACACCGGCAACGAAATGGATCTGGCCATTAGCGGCCCCGGTTTTATCGCGGTCCAGGCGCCTGATGGTACCGAAGCCTATACCCGTGCCGGTAACCTCAGCATCGACGCCAATGGCGTGCTGCGTACCAGTAACGGTTTGGCGGTGCTGGGCAACGGTGGTCCGATTACCTTTCCGCCGCTGGAAAAACTCGAAATCGGCAGCGACGGCACTTTATCCATGGTGGCGCAAGGGCAGGGCCCGGAAGCCATGGTGGAGATCAATCGCATCCGTCTGGTGAATCCCGACCTGCAAAATATCGAAAAAGGCGAAGATGGTTTGTTTCGTCAGCGCGATGGCCTGGCCGCACCGGTAGCCGCGGAAGTGCGTGTGATGGGTGGATTCCTTGAAGGCAGCAACGTGAATGCCGTGAGCGCTTTCACCGATATCCTCAGCTTGTCGCGTCAATACGAGATGCAAGTGAAATTCATGAAAACCGTAGAAGAAAATTCCAGTGCTTCGGCACGCCTGTTGCAAATGTCCTGACAGGCATAACAGCGGAAAACATTTTCCGCTTTTAACATTTTTTTAAATCCTGCTTCGGCGGGATGAACCAGAGAGAGACACACTATGCACGCCGCACTCTATGTCAGCAAAACCGGGTTGGCCGCACAGGATAAACAACTCACCACCATTTCCAATAACCTGGCGAATGTGGGCACGGTGGGTTTTAAACGCGACCGCGCTGTGTTTGAAGATTTGATGTATCAGGTCCAGCGCCAACCGGGCGCACAAACCACACAAGACACTGAGCTGCCGTCGGGTTTGCAATTGGGTACCGGTGTGCGCGTGGTGGCGACACAAAAACAATTTACTGAAGGCAGTTTGCAAGTGACTGAGCAACCGCTGGATGTGGCTATCGACGGGCGCGGTTTCCTGCAAATCCTGATGCCTGACGGCACACTGGCGTACACCCGCAACGGCCAGCTGCAAATTAACGGCGAAGGTCAATTGGTGAATAACGAAGGCATGCTGATTGAGCCGGCGATCAATATTCCCGAAGGCACGAGCCAGGTCACCATCAGTACGGATGGTATCGTCAGTGCCTTCAGGGAAGGTGAAGTAGAACCACAACAGATCGGTGATATTTTGCTGGTGGATTTTATTAACCCGACGGGTCTGCAAGCCATCGGCGGCAACCTGTTTCGCGAGACTGTAGCCAGTGGTAACCCGCAACAAGGTGCGCCCGGTGAAAACGGTATGGGTCGTTTACTGCAAGGTACCCTGGAAAATTCCAACGTGGATATCGTGGAAGAAATGGTGAACATGATCACCACTCAACGCGCTTACGAAATGAATTCCAAAGTCGTATCCGCCGCCGACCAGATGTTGCAATACATTACCCAAACGCTTTAAGGCAAGGGAGTTAAGTCCATCATGACACTGATCAGCACATCACCGCGACATCTGGCAGCACGCAGCAAAGATCTTGCGCTGGTGTTGTTGAGTGTTTTGAGCTTGTCGGCCTGCATGTCCAACGACAAGCCGGCGCCCGGCGATCCTTATTACGCGCCCTCGGTATCGCCGGCGGCGAGTATGCCCCAACGTACCGAAGGCTCGTTGTTCCAGGAGCGTTATGGTTTGTCTTTGTTTGATGATCGCAAAGCCCTGAACGTGGGTGACATCATCACAATTACCTTGACGGAACGCACCGTCTCGCGCAAAAGCTCCGGCGTAAATGTCAGCAAAGAAAGTGACACCTCATTTAACGCAGGGCCGCTCTTTGGTAATAACCCGGCGTTTAAAGGTTCAACACTGGAGACCGCGTTACAACAAAACCGTGAATTTAACGGTGATGCCGGTGCCGACCAAAGCAACAGTTTGCAAGGCAATATCACCGTGACTGTTGCAGAAGTGTTACCCAATGGGAACCTTGTGGTGCGCGGTGAAAAATGGATGACCTTGAATCGCGGTGATGAATTTATTCGGATCAGCGGCATTGTGCGGCCCGATGATATTTCACCGAACAATACCGTGGTGTCCACCCGCCTGGCCAACGCGCAAATTTCTTACAGCGGTACCGGCACACTGGCAGACTCGCAATCCATGGGTTGGTTGGCGCGCTTCTTTAACAGCGAATACTGGCCCTTTTAACGGAGCAGAAACATCATGTGGCGTCGCCTGATTATTATCTTCATAAGTTTGCCGCTGGCGTTCAGTGCGCAGGCTGAACGCATCAAGGATCTCACGTCCGTTGCGGGGGTTCGGGCCAACCAATTAATTGGTTATGGTCTGGTGGTGGGCCTTGATGGCACGGGTGACCAAACCACGCAATCACCTTTTACCGTGCAATCGTTTAACAGCATGTTGAAGCAATTTGGTATTACCGTACCGGAAGGCACACGGATGCAAATGAAAAACGTTGCAGCGGTGATGGTGCAGGCAGAATTGCCCGCCTTTGCCAAACCGGGTCAAACCCTGGACGTTACGGTGTCGTCCATCAGTAACGCCAAAAGTTTGCGTGGCGGCAGTTTGTTGATGTCCAGCCTCAAGGGGATGGATGGCAAAGTCTACGCTGTTGCCCAGGGTAACCTGGTGGTCGGTGGCTTCGGTGCAACCGGTAACGACGGCTCCAATATTAAAGTCAATATTCAAAGCACCGGCCGCATTCCCAGCGGCGCGATTGTTGAGCGCATGGTGGATACCAATTTCGCGGCGGGCCAACCGATTATCTTTAATTTGCACCGCGCCGATTTCACGACGGCGACTCGCGTTGCCAAAAGCATCAACGATTTATTAGGACCGGATACCGCGCGTCCGCTCGATGCCGTTTCCATTATGGTGGATGCACCGGTGAACCCGGCACATCGCGTGGATTTTTTAGCGATGCTGGAAAATCTCGATGTGAAACCGGGTGAAGAAGCCGCCAAGGTGATTATTAATTCGCGTACTGGCACCATCGTTGTCGGGCAGAACGTGCGGGTGTCTCCCGTGGCGGTGACGCACGGCAGTCTGACTGTTTCGGTTTCAGAAAGCCTGACCGTCAGCCAGCCAAACGAATTTGGTCAGGGCCAAACGGTGGTTGTGCCCAACAGCCGTGTTGAAGTCACGGAAGAAACCAATCCCATGTTCAAGTTTGCGCCGGGTGCGTCCCTGGAAGATATCGTTAAATCCGTCAATACCGTGGGCGCGTCCCCAGCGGATTTGATGGCGATCCTGGAAGCGCTTAAACAATCCGGTGCGCTGAAAGCCGAGTTGGTGGTGATCTGATGATTCCCGTCGACACTAAAAATCAGCTGCACGCCGCGCAGGATTCGTTCCTGAATAATCAGGCACTGAATAACATTAAACATCTGGGGCGCGATGATGATCCCCAGGCGTTGAAAGAAGTGGCCAAAAAATTTGAAGCCATCTTTGTGCAGCAAATGTTGAAGACCATGCGCTCCGCCAATGAAGTGTTTGCGGAAGACAGTTATTTCAATAGCAGTGAAACACAATTTCACCAGGATATGCTTGATCAACAAATGTCCCTGGAGTTAACCAGCGGACGTGGCCTGGGTTTGGCTGATGCCCTCTATGCACAAATGCAGCGCGCTTATGGCGAGCAACAGCGCCCGCTACCGACCAACAAACGCTATGAGCTTGATCCCGCAGTTGATGTTGTGCCGCTTAAAGAGTTATCCGAAGTGCTGCAGGGGCAACAATTATTGAGTGTGTTTGCCGAAGACGCGCAGGGTAATAATTCAGCCCCGGTGAATAACAACCAGAATGCCTCCCTGCTGGCTTACGCGCAAGCTGAACGCGCCATGGCGATGGCCAAGCGCACACCGGCAGCTACCTCGGTCACCGGCGATAAAAATGGTATAGCCAATTCGCCGGATGAATTTATTAACACACTGAAGCCTTACGCGGAAAAAGCCGCGCAAGCACTCAATGTGAATGCTGATGTATTACTGGCCCAGGCCGCATTGGAAACCGGTTGGGGTAAACATGTGATTCACACGCAAGCCGGTGCCAACAGTTTTAATTTGTTCAACATCAAAGCGGATGAGCGCTGGCAAGGTGCGAGTGTCAATGTCAGTACGCTGGAATATCGGCAGGGCATGGCCCGGCAGGAGCGCGCTGATTTCCGTCGCTACGGTAATTACGCTGAAAGCTTTGCGGATTACGTGAACTTTTTGCAAAGCAATCCGCGCTATCGCCAGGCGTTGGAATCCGGTGTGGATTCTTCTGCTTATGCCGAGGCATTGCAGGATGCGGGTTATGCCACTGATCCGGCCTACGCCGACAAGATTAAATCCCTGCTGGACAGCGAGCCGATTCGCGCTGCAACAGCAACGCTGGCCTCTGTGGCTGGCACGACTGACGAAACCTGAGGAAGGTAACCATGTCCGGTTTACTGTCTACCGCTGTCTCCGGTTTGCAAGCCAGCCAGAATGCGCTGCGCACCGCTGGCCATAATATTTCCAATGCCAACACGGCCGGTTTCAGTCGCCAACAGGTTAATTATGTTACGCGCCCGGAATACGGCATCGGTGCTGCCGGTTATCTGGGAAATGGCGTTACCACCGAATCCATCGAACGGGTGGTCAATGAATTTACGATTACGCAATTGCGTTTGGATACGTCGGCATTTCATCAGCTCGACAAGTACAACACCAACATTGGTCAGGTGGATAAATTATTTGCAGATGAAGGCACGGGGCTGTCCGGTTCATTGCAAAGTTTTTTTGCGGCCCTGCAAAACGGCGCAGACGATCCTTCTTCCATTCCGGCGCGCCAGCTGGTTATCAGCCAGGCAGAAAGCCTGAGTGCCCGGTTCAATAATTTACACAATCGCCTTAAGGCTATTGAGTCGGGCGTCAACCAGGAAGTTAAAGCCGTCACCGCACAGATGACAGCGCTCGCGCAAAGTATTGCGAACCTGAATCAGGCAATCAACGATAAAGGTGCGGGCGGGCAGGGTTCACCCAACGATTTGCTGGACCAGCGCGACGAGGCCCTGCGCAAATTATCGGAACTCACATCCATCCAGATCGTTAAACAAAACGATGGCAATGTGAATGTGTTTATCGGCAACGGTCAGCCCCTGGTGGTAGGACAAAAGGTCAGCAAGTTTGACGTGCGCGATGGCGGCCAGATTTATTTGACTAACGGTGTACAAACCGCTGATGTCACTGCGCAGATTTCCGGTGGCCAATTGGGCGGGCTTTTGCAATTTCGCGAAGACGTTCTGAATCCCGCCATGAATGAATTGGGACGCGTGGCTATTGTATTGGCCGATCAGTTTAACCAGCTCCAGCAGCAAGGCCTGGATATGGACGGCGATTACGGTCAATTACTGTTTGGTGATATCAATACCCAGGAAGCCATGGCGGATCGCATCAAACACGGGCGCAACGCCTTGCCGGATGACCGTCGTTTGTCGTTAGCCATTGATAATCCGGCGCTGCTGACCAACAGCGATTACAGTTTTCAAATCGTCCCCAATACCAACAACTACATTGTTACCCGCGCGGCGGATGACAAGATCGTCAGCCAGGGGATGTTAACCGGTGCTTACCCGCTGGAAATTTCGTTTGATGGCCTAACCTTGAACCTGGAAGGCGGCAGTTTCCAGGGGGGTGACAGCTTTACCCTGCAACCGACAATCAACGGTGCCCGCGATATTAAAACCCAGCTGACCCGCCCGGAAGATTTGGCCTTTGCGGTAGCGGTGCGGACCGGCACCTCGTCTGGCAATACCGGTAGCGGTGTAATCAGTAGCGGTGAAGTTCTGGGGCTGGTAGGCAGCAACGGCAACACCTTGCCGGCATTTGCCAGCGCGGGTCAATTATCGCCACCGGTGATTATTCGTTTTACCTCCGCCACCACGTACGACGTATTGGATAATTCTGATCCGGCAAATCCGAAACACTTAAATCCACCGATGCGCGACCAGGTTTTTATTCCCGGTGTGGATAACCCGGTATTTTCCACGGACGTGGGTGAGACACGCGTGATGGGCGACGGCGGACGGACCGGTTTACCATCCGGGCGCACGCCGGCCAGCTTACCGATTGGCAGTCTGGTAGGACAGGTGAATGCTTATCCTGCGGAACAATATACCTTTGTCATGACCAATCCTGTAACGGGCTCGGTGTCTTCGCAAGTCGTCACCACGCAGGCGAATGCATCGGCGGCGCAAACTGCGGCCATGTTAAGCAATATTTCGGGCGTGTCGGCCAATGCGATGACCACGGCAGCAATCAGTGATATCAACATCAATGATTTTTCTGCGCCCTTGCAAATTTCTGTTAACGGTGTGGACTTGCTGCAGTACACCGCCGGTGCGCCGGATATCAGCATTCCCGATCCGACCGTGCCGGGCAACCTGGCCGCGTTTAATGATTACCTCGCCGAGCAGATTAATGGCAATGCCGATTTGGCCTCGCTGGGTATTCGCGCGGTCAGCGGCAGTAACCCGATTACCGGCGCGCCGGAATTGCAGATGGTGGCATCGTCTGGCGTCAACCTGGACATTCGTTTTACCGCGACCACCGCGGGTAATTCCATCGGCGTACACGATAGTAACGGTAATCCGACAGTCACCTTGACGGAATCCACAGCCGGTAATCAGAGCGCGATTACCGTGGGTGGCCGCATCGATATCACCATGGCGGACGGTGTGGAGTTAAGAACCTCGCCCACCACCAGCCAATTATTGGGCGACAGCACCGCCGCCGATTTTGCGCAGTCTTCCTATCTGGGTTATCAGGTGACCATCAAAGGTCAGCCCCAGGCAGGCGATACGTTCACGGTTGACTTCAACAGTAACGCCAGTAACGACAACCGCAACGCGTTGCGCTTTGTTGAACTGGAAACCAAAGGCACGATTGACAATGGCGCATTGAGTTTGTCCGGCGGCTACAGCCGTCTGGTGGAAACAGTGGGTACGAAAAGTAATTTGTCTTCCATCAACACCTCGGCGAGTAAAAGTTTGCTGGAACAAACACAAACCCTGCGCGACAGCGTTTCCGGTGTGAACCTTGATGAAGAGGCGGCGGATTTGATTAAGTTTGAACAAATGTACAACGCGAATGCGCGGGTTATTTCAGTGGCCCGGGATCTCTTCGATACCCTGTTGAATTCGGTTTAACCTAGACGAGCTGGACGGCTAATTATCATGCGTGTATCCACATCTCAAATTTATAACATCGCCAACATCGGTATGGCGAAAGCCCAGGCGGCGGTGACACGCACCGATGAACAGATCGCATCGGGCAAACGTTTATTGTCGCCCGCCGATGATCCGGTGGCCGCGACCACGATTTTGCAGATTACCCAGGAATTAAGTCGCATCGAGCAATACAATAAAAATATTACGATTGCAGAAAATAACCTGAATCTCGAAGAGGTTGCTTTGGAATCAGTGACGAATCTGATTCATCGCATGAAAGAAATTGCCGTTGCCGCCGGTAACACCGCTGTATTAACTCCGGACGACTATGAAGCCTACGCGGCGGAAATTGACAGTCGCATTGAAGAACTGCTCAACCTGCAAAACACGCGCAGCTCAACCGGCCAATATATCTTTGCCGGTTACCAGGGCGGCACCCAACCTTTTACCAGTGATGGCGGCGGTAATTATTCCTATCACGGCGATGAAGGGCAGTTGCGTCTGCAAGCATCCAATACCGTGAACGTGGCGGTGAGTGATTCCGGCAAGCGGATATTTATGGATATCCCCAGCGGCCACAACACGATCGCGACCTCCGCCAACCCGGCCAACCGGGCTGTGCCCGCAGCCACCATCAGCGTTGGCCAGGTGGTTGATCAGGAAGTGTTTGATGAGTTGTTTCCGGAGGACATGGTAGTCACCTTTAATGCCACATCCGCTGTCGCCCCGGCTGCGGCAAATTACACCATTACCGAGCGCAACAGCGGTCGCGTGTTGGTCGCCAATGCGGTGTACACACCGGGCCAGGAAATTGAAGTGGAAGGTGTTAGCCTGCAAATTTCCGGCGCACCCATGCCGCCGACGGCAGCGAGCCTGCCTTTTGCGTTTAACGCCGCAGCGGCACCGATTGATTTTGCGGCAAACCCCACCACCTTGACCGTGTCCGTCGGCGGAAGAACAGAAACCCTGGATTTGAATGTTGCAGTAAACAACGCAACGGATTTTGCTAACGCACTCAACGCCGGCCCAAATGCAGCGAAACTGGCTAATCTCGGTTTGACGGTGACGCCGGCGGGAATTGTCTCGGCCAATGGCATGAACGTGACATTGCGCGGCGGCAATGCCGACGTGGATAACGCAACGGGCCTGACCACCAGCACGGGTGTTATATCAACCAATGGCCGCCCCGGCGACTCATTTTTTGTTGAATCCACCAACAAACAGCCCTTGATTACCACATTGTCCCGTTTTAGTCAGGCGATGAAAGCTATCGACAACACGCCAGAGGGTAAAGCGCAGTTCAAGGAGATGGTGGATAAAACCCTGGTGAATTTAAATTTTGCCTTGACCAACATTACCTCGGTTCATGGCGAAGTGGGTGCGCGTTTAAATACCCTGGAAAGTTCTAAGGACTTGAACCTGGATTCGGAGGTTCACAGCAACAAAGTGTTGGGGGACCTGCGTGATCTCGATTACGCAGAAGCATCCACGCGTTTGCAGATGGAAACATTTATATTGAGCGCGGCGCAGCAAAGTTTTGTGAAAGTCAGCCAATTGACCTTATTCAGTTATTTGTAGGTCGGATTAGCGCAGCGTAATCCGACATGTTTAGGGGAACATTACACTCCTCGACACACGCACATCAACACAACCTACTAAACTGAAACACGCATCGCTAAAAGGTCTGACTCACATGTCCTCAATCCTCGCCCCTCTGGAAAGTTTCCTTGCCCAAACCCAAACCCTGCTGGCACTGGCGCAGGCCGATGAGTGGGAAACCTTCGAAACCCAAATGGCTGAACGCCAGACCAAATTGCCCGCACTCGGCGAAAACCAATTCCTTATCGCCATCACCCAGGCGGGATTGGTCGATGAAGCCAAATCCTTGATTCAATCCATCCAGGCCACCGATCAGCAAATCGTCGACGTGGCAGAAAGCAGTAAAGCAAAAATCAGCGAACAACTGCGTCAATCCATCAAAGCCACCAAAGCGGTCGTGGCCTATAAAGGCCTTTGATACTGTCGGATTACACTCTGTAATCTGACTTGCACACTATACATTCGTGTCCCCTTCGTAGGTCGGATTAGGCAATGCCGTAATCCGACAATGCCCTACCTACACGCACTAATCTCATCTGCAGCTCTTTGCCAGCTCTTCGTCGGATTACGCTGCGCTAATCCGACCTACGGGATCGAGGTTGAGCCCACTTGTTTTCTTATAACCGGAAATCGGTAAATTGGCTGTTTCACGCCAATTAATGCACCGAAAGCCGCCATTTTTTCCCCCATATCACTTCCAGGCGCATTTTCTATTGTCTCTAATTAATTGATTTAAAAGGATTTTTAAATTTTCAATCGCCAATTCGCAATTTTGTCAAAAATCTTCTAAAGCTCTGCCGATGCCGGACGATAACCTTTTCAGAAGACCTGGTGTGACTGTTCTCAGGCTTCACCAACAGACTGGTCGCAGCAACTCGCAAAAGACTGTGAACAGAACCAAAATTTTAGGAGATTGATCATGGCTTTAGTAATTAGCACCAACGTTGCATCTATCAACGCCCAGCGTCAGTTGATGAACTCTGGCAATGCACTGGATCGCGCTACCGAGCGTTTGTCTTCCGGTAACCGTATTAACTCAGCCAAAGACGACGCCGCCGGCCTCGCCATTGGTAACCGCATGACTTCACAGGTTCGTGGTCTGGACCGCGCCATCAGTAACGCTAACGATGGTGTGTCCATGATTCAAACCGCTGAAGGTGCGCTGCAAGAATCTACCAACATCCTGCAACGTATGCGTGAACTGTCTGTTCAGTCTGCGAACGGTATCTACAACGACGCTGACCGCCAAACCCTGAATGCTGAAGTTCAGCAGCTGAAACAAGAATTGGATCGTATTGCTAAAACCACTTCATTCAACGGTCGTGCTCTGTTGGATGGTTCTATAGGTAATACTGCCCTGCAGGTGGGTGCTCTGCAAAACCAGACTATCGACGTGAAAATCGGTTCATTCGGTACATCTTCCCTCGGTGGTAGCTCAGGTGACATCGTTGGTGAGGCTGTTGCAAATGGCATGGCAGATATTGAATTTACGGCAGCAAATTCCATTGAGGTGAATGATACTCAACTTTCTGCTATTACCGCTGGTGGGAGCCTCAATGAAGCATTGGCGAGCATGAATGCTGATTTGGATGGGAAAGGTGCTTCAGTATCTGCATTGGTAGATGTGCAAGCGGACAATACCGGTTCTGGTGTGCTTCGTGCCGGCACTGACACACTGACTTTAACTGTTGTTGATGGTGACAATAATACTCAGTCCTATGTCGTTACCGGCACCAATAGTATGGACGAATTGGTAGCCAAAATTAATGCTGAGACAGGCGTTGAAGCTTCTCTTGACGAAAAAGGTAAGCTGGTATTAAGTGCAGAGAATGCTCTTTCAATTCAGGTGGCCGATAACACTGCTGGAACCAAAGCCACAGGGTTGACCAATGCCACCACTAACTTCTCTTTAGTTTTTACCGATACTAGCGCTGACAAAAGTGGTGTGAAAATCGAAGGTGTCGGTACTTATGCAACGACTGGCGCTGCTGCTATCGGTATTGATATGCAAGATGCGAATGGTAATGTTACAGGCCAAGCAACTACCGTTGTCGCCGCAGGTACCACCCTGAATGAAGGCGATTTGATTATCAATGGTGTGGAGATTGGTGCAGTGAATTCCGGTGCTTCCGCTACGGCGACAGCAGCTGAAACAATCGAAGCCATAAACGAAGTTTCAGATAAAACAGGCGTCGTGGCTTTCGCTGGTGCTACTGCTGGCTCTATCAGCTTGCGTTCAGCCAATGGTGATGAGATCTCAGTTAAATACGGTGACAACGCAACAGCAGCTAACGTATTGGCTTTCACAGGCCTGCAAGAACGTAATGCAGCTTCGGGTGTTGGTTCAGTTGCAAGTATTGATGTATCAACTGCTGTTGGTGCTCAAAAAGCGATTGGGATCATCGATAAGGCAATTGACCAGGTAAGTGCTACCCGTGCGGATCTCGGTGCTGTGAACAACCGTCTGGACTTCACCGTATCCAACCTGGCAAACATTTCTGAAAAGACTTCAGCCGCTCGTTCACGTATTAATGACGCTGACTTCGCAACAGAAACCGCAAACCTGAGCCGTTCGCAAGTACTGCAACAAGCAGCAACAGCGATGCTGGCCCAGTCCAACGCCAGACCGCAACAAGTTCTGTCATTGTTGCAATAAGGCTGATAGATTTCGCCGGGGCAACCCGGCGAATTTATCATTTCGAGGAATACGCACATGAGCGAAGTCACTAGAACAGAAGCCAGGTTGTTTCCCGTTGCTACTGTGTTGGCTCCATCATCTGCAGGGTCCAGGGATGTTGGCGGCAAGACCTTGCCGCCGCAAGTTCCAGATGTTGCCGCTCAACCGGAGGTCGTTGTGCCGGAAGCGGAAATCAAGCCTGATGTAAACGCCGATATCAGCAAAAGGGTTCAGGCTGCTGTGGCACAAATGAATGAGTATATTCAGTCCACACAGCGCGATTTACATTTCAGTTACGATCCGGAAGCGGGTGAAACTGTGATAAAAGTTCTGGACCGTGTAACTCAGGATGTGATTCGCCAGATCCCTGATGAGATCTTCCTGAAATTGGCGCAAGGCTTTGATTATGAAGGAAATTTACATCTGTTGAGCGCGCAGGCCTAGCAGGCTTATAACGCGATACCTGTTTGTGTTAGCAATAAAAAAGGCGCATCGAAAGGTGCGCCTTTTTTGTTTTCCGTTCATCAAAATGCCTCTTATGCTGCGGCAATTTTCCAGCGGCAATCTCCGCAAAAATTTCCACCGATTATTTCGTTGGCACAGTCTGTGCAAAAAGGCACTCAGGCACCATGTAAAAATCCTGACGGTGTTGGCTATAGAGCTGTTGGCCGGTAATGCACAGGGTTTGCCAGAAGTCTGTTGACAAGTTTACAGGCTTCGTCAATCGACTTGTCCCGGAGAGTAAATCCTCTGAGCAGGAATAATCACTAGGAGATTTATTATGTCTTTAGTCATTAACACAAACGTCGCGTCGATCAATTCGCAACGCCAGTTGATGAACTCCGGGAACGCCCTGGATCGTTCTACTGAGCGCTTGGCGTCTGGTCAACGTATTAACTCTGCGAAAGACGACGCAGCGGGCCTTGCGATTTCCAATCGCATGACTTCCCAGGTTCGCGGTTTGAACCAGGCCGTACGCAACGCCAACGACGGTGTTTCCCTTGTGCAAACTGCCGAGGGTGCATTGCAGGAAGTGACCAACATTCTGCAGCGTATGCGCGAACTTTCTATTCAATCAGCGAACGGTATTTATTCCGATGCTGACCGCACTACATTGAACGCGGAAGTGCAGCAATTAAAACTGGAATTGAATCGTATTGCCGAGACAACCTCTTTTAATGGTCAGCCATTGTTGGACGGTTCTTTAGGCAACACGGCCTTGCAGGTAGGCTCTGAAGCCAACCAGACCATTGATATCAGCATCGCCTCTTTCAGTACGTCTTCATTGGGCGGTTCTTCCGGTGACATCGTGGGTGAGGCAACTACGGGTGGCCTGGCTTCGTTAACCGCGTTGGCGGGCGGCGATGAATTGATCGTCAATGGTACGGCGATCAGCGATTTGAGCCCCGCAACCACCTTGAATGAAGCCTTGGCCATCATCAACAGCGACCTCGACGGTAAAGGTGCTGAAGCGGCATCACTGGTTCAGGTTACCTCTGACAATACCGGCTCGGGCATCCTGCGTCCCGGTACTGACACTTTGACCTTGACCAAGGTTGATGGTGATGGCAACTCGCAAGTGTACGTGCTTACCGGCACCAACAGCATGAAGGAATTGGTTGCTAAGATTAACGAAGAAACCGGCATCGAAGCCACGTTGAATGAAAGCGGCAAACTGGTATTGACGGCAGCGGGTGCTACCTCGATTACCGTCGCTGACAGTACGACCAACAACGCTGCCACCGGGTTAGATGATGTCACCAACGGCGGTCTCACTAACTTCTCATTGGTCTTCAATGACACCAGCGTTGAGAAGCGCGGTGTGACCATTGAAACCGGTGCAGGTATTGCCGCCGGTGAAATGGCGGCGTTGGGTATTGACCCGCAAGACGCCGACGGCAACCTGGTCAGTTCATCCATCACCGCCGTGACAGCGGATGGCACACTCGCCGAAGGCGACCTGATTATCAATGGTATTGAAATCGGTGCGATTAATGCCGGTGCGGCGGTGGGCGATACCACAACGGAAGCCATCCGTGTGATCAACGAAGCCTCCTCACAAACTGGCGTGGTGGCATTCTTGTCCGGTACGGATCAGATTGCATTGCGTTCAGCCAGTGGTGGTGAAATTTCTATCAAATACGGTGAAACCGCTACCGCAGCAGATGTTCTGGCGTTCACAGGTTTACAGGAGCGCAATGCGACAGAAGGTGTAGGTTCTGTAGCCAGTATTGATATCTCCACGGCCGACGGCGCACAGCGTGCTATTGCGATCATCGACAAGGGTATTGACCAGGTTAGTGCAACACGCGCCGATCTCGGTGCGGTGAATAACCGTCTGGATTTTACCGTGTCGAATTTGTCGAACGTTTCAGAGAAAACATCGGCCGCCCGCTCGCGGATTGTGGATGCTGACTTTGCAGCGGAGACGGCGGATTTGAGTCGTGCCCAGGTGTTGCAACAGGCTGCGACCGCCATGCTGGCGCAATCTAACGCCCGACCTGAGCAGGTATTGCAGTTGCTGCAATAAGGTGGAAATACGACCGGGTTAGGGTGATGTAACTCTGATCCAGTCGACGCGGAATGTGTTTGATCAATGTGATTGTGTCGGATTACGCTGCTGCGCAGCTAATGCGACCTACTGGGATTTTTCAAAATTCGTAGGTCGCATTAGCCCGCAGGGCGTAATCCGACACCGGTTCCCGAAGTAGGTCGAATTAGCCCCAAGGGGGCGTAATCCGACGATATATTCCGGCTAATCTCCACTGCCGGACCTGGCTAGAAAATTTTTTAATTCGACTAAAGTTTGGGCAAGTATTGCCGCTATGCTTAGAGATACAGGCATAGCACGTGTCTGCGGATATCAGTTTCCCGCGCCAGAGGACAGTTTTCATGGTTGACAGCACCAGCTCAAGCACTACCACCAACCCCGGCTCCAGCATCATCAATTCGCTGGGCGGCGGTTCGGGTATTGATTCAGCGTCACTGATCAAGCAACTGGTGGAAATCAACAAGGCACCGGAACTGAATCGTCTTACCTCGCGCCAGACACTCCTGGAAACCCAGATTTCTGACTTCGGTTTGCTGCGCAGTTCTTTTGCGACCTTGCAAACCGCCGCCAATGCACTCGCCAGCCCCGATACCTTCAATGCCAAAGCAGTATCGATTCCTGATACGTCATTGTTGGGTATTACCAAGCTGGACGCCAAAGCCGTCGCGGGTGATTATCGGCTCAAGGTTGAACAGATCGCCCAGGCGCAATCGCTCAGTTCGGGTTCATACTCAAGCGTTAATGATGCGGTAGGCAAGGGCACCTTGACCTTACGCTTTGGCAGCTGGAATGAAACGCTCGATGGATTCTCGGTAAACACGGCCAAGAGCGGCGCCACCATTACGATTGATGACACCAACAATACCCTCAGTGGACTGCGCGATGCGATCAACGAGGCCGACATTGGTGTTCAAGCGACCATCGTCAGCGACGGTGGCGCTTATAAATTATTATTGACCGCACCATCCGGTGAGGCTAACGAGATTGAACTGACCGCTGCAGAAGATGGCGGCGCCCCGGGTTTGGCTAACTTCAATTTCAATACTACCAATCAAGCCTTGGCGCAAGAACAAGGTGGTGCCAATGCGCTGGTACGCGTCAATGGTTTGCAGTTAACACGCGAATCCAATCACTTGACTGACGTGATTGACGGCATGGAGTTTGACATCTTCAACAGCTCACCGACTGAAACGGTGAGTATCAATATTTCTGCCGATAAAAGTATTGCCGAAACCGCCATCCGCGATTTTGTGGATACCTACAATACCTTCCTCAGTGAAGTCGAAAAACTGGTTGGTTTTGATGAAGAATTGGGCGAGTACGGCAGCTTACGTCAGGACCCGCTGGCCAAAAATTTATTGCAAAGTATTCGCTCTATGATGACCGGTTCAGTCGCCGGTATTACCAACGGTTTTGATTCGTTATCCACCTTGGGTATTCGGACGGAATTGGACGGTACCTTGAAGATTGTGGAAGACGGAACCAACACCGACTTCCGTGCGGCTATCGATAAAAACTTTGATGCAGTGAGGGATCTGTTCACGCCCAAAACGTCATCATCCAATAGCCTGCTGGATGTCACTGCGTTCAGTGGCGCGAGCCAACCCGGCAATTATGAAGTGGTTATTACCCAACAGCCGGAGAAAGGACAGTTTATTGCCGGTGCGATGACATTTCCGATTGATACCACCGGAAAAGATTACAGCTTTAATGTGGTTGTTGACGGTGTGAGTGCCGCCACCATTACGCTGCCGGACGGCAAGGTTTACGCCAGCGGTGCAGAGCTGGCGGCGGAGATGCAGTCGTTAATCAACCTGGATTCAGCGATTAAAAACGGTCGGGTGGGTGTACAGGTTGCATTTAATAGCTCCATGAATCAGCTTGAATTCACCTCCAACGCCTACGGCGCAGCGAGCAATGTCTCCTTCACCAGTGTAGGTGCCGATATGGCAGACCTGGGAATCAGTGTCGGTATCGGCACAGCCGGTAAAGACGTGGCCGGTACTGTCGACGGTGTTGAAGCATTTGGTTTTGGCAACGTCTTACTGCCGGCTATTGGCAGTAAAGCTGAAGGCTTGAGCATGTTAGTGACGCCCGGTGTCACCAACGCGACCATTGGCTTTTCACGCGGCTTTGCCGGGCAGATGGACAGCTTGATCAATGACTTCCTGAAAAATTCCGGTTTGATCAAAGGCCGCGAAACCAATATCGATAAAGAAATCGATAACGTTGAAGAAGACATGGAGCAACTGGAGCGTCGCAGTGAAGCCTATCGGTTGCGCTTGCAATCGCAATTTATTGCGATGGAGTCCATCGTGCGCAGTTTGAATAACACGGGTAGTTTCCTTGACGGTTTGGTGGATCGCTTGCCGTTTACGTCCAAGAACAATTAATCCTGGCAACCTAAAGTTCATTCCAGGTGTGCCGCTAACTTCGGTAAGCGCAGCCAAGCTGCAGTTATCACCGGCGAGAGACAGTCTTATGAATCCATACCAGGCAGCAAAAAGTTATTCTTCCCTGAAAGTCCATTCCGGTGTAATGGACGCATCACCGCACCGGCTGATCCAGATGTTGTTCGAAGGCGCCCTTGAGCGTATTGCTCAAGCCAAAGGCGCCATGCTACAGAATCAAATTGCCCGTAAAGGCGAGTTAATCGGCAAAGCCGTCAATATTGTAGGCGGATTGCAAGGCAGCCTGAACGACAAGGAGGGCGGCCAATTAGCTGCCAATCTCGACGATCTGTACGATTACATTATTCGTCGTTTGACGGAGGCCAATTTTCACAACGACCCCGAGCGCCTGGATGAATGTGCGCGCTTGCTAGGTGAAATCAAAACTGCCTGGGATGCCATTGCAACGGAGGTGTGACATGGCGGTAACCCTGGTTCCTGAACCGGACTACAGCGGCACTCACGGTATCATGCAACTGCGCGTTTTGCAGCGCGAGATGTCAGCAGCACTGCACGCGGGCGACTGGATGAAGCTGCGTCGGCTGGACCAATCCTGTCCGCTGATTGTGGAAAAAGTGATCCAGGCCAATCGCCACACAGGCCAGGCAGGATTAATCATCGCCCTGAAAGAGTTAAAAGCCGTCTATGCCACGGTGATTGACAGTTGTCGCCAGCAGGTGGCGGCTATGGCGATCTGAGTTGCCGCAATCGCTGCAATCCATCCATTGATACATCCTCAATCGGTCCGGGATTCACCAAGACCGTCAAAACTGGCTGATATGGGATTGCTCCCCACGCCAAACACTGCCAAAATCGCCAATTTTTCGACACGCATCACATTTTAAATGTGATGCGTGATTAATTTTTGATCTCATTGATCGAGGCAACCCCCAGCGTCATTTATTTGACCAAGCCATTATTCTGGTCTATTACTTAGTGGCGCTAGTCACTAGTTTGACTCGAAAGCATGGTTTGCTTGTGGCGGGTAATTGTCCAAGGGTGGCTATATTTCCACTGAAAACGACATAAGGTCATAGCGGTATGTGGCGTAATAATAAAGTATTGGTAATCGACGATGATCAACAACGTCGATACGATTTAAAGATTTTGCTCGACTTCCTCAGTGAAACAAGCCTCGCATCCCCAGCATCCGAATGGCAGGTAGCGGTAAGTGCCGAGGCCGCAAGTGAAGAATATGCGGCGGTGTTTATCGGTGATTATCGCTCCGCTAATCAGAGCCTGGAGTTATTGCTTAAAGACGTACGCCAATGGAACGATGAACTCGCCGTGGTGCTTATTGGCACTGAGGCAGCCATTGACGATGGCCTCGAAGATTCATTACGTCACATGATTATTGCCACGCTGTCGATTCCGCCCACCTACAACAAACTGGTCGATACGCTGCATCGCGCCCAGCTATATCGAGAAGCCCAATCCGTCAGCAAACGTCAACCGCAACGCCGCCCGGCGCATTTGTTTCGCAGCCTCGTAGGCACCAGCCGCGTGATCCAGAATGTGCGTGAGATGATGTCGCAAGTCGCGGACAAAGACGTATCCGTTCTGATCACCGGCGAATCCGGCACCGGTAAGGAAGTAGTCGCACGCAACTTGCATTACAACTCCCCGCGCCGCGACAAACCCTTTGTCCCGGTTAACTGCGGTGCAATCCCCGCTGAATTATTGGAAAGTGAATTATTTGGCCACGAAAAAGGTGCATTCACCGGCGCGATTAATTCCCGTGCCGGCCGTTTTGAATTAGCCGAAGGCGGCACCTTGTTTCTTGATGAGATCGGCGATATGCCACTCAACATGCAAGTAAAAATCCTGCGCGTTTTGCAAGAGCGGTGTTTTGAACGGGTAGGGAGTAATAAAACCCAGGCCGTTGACGTGCGCGTAATTGCTGCAACCCACCGCAACCTGGAAGGCATGATCAGCGAAGCGCGTTTCCGCGAAGATTTATATTATCGGCTCAATGTATTTCCCATCGAATTACCCGCACTTAAAGAACGCAAAGAAGATATTCCGCTGTTAATTAACGAACTTGTCTCGCGCATGGAAAGCGAGCAGCGCGGTTCCATTCGTTTTAACTCGGCGGCGATTATGTCGCTGTGCCATCACGAATGGTCGGGCAACGTACGCGAACTGGCCAACCTTGTCGAACGCATGGCGATCATGCACCCCTACGGCGTCATCGGGGTACAGGATTTACCGCCGAAATACCGCCACGTCGATTTAACCGATGAAGAATTTATCCCGCAAGCACAAGCAACCGCGTTAAACGGCAACGCCAGTTACGTCAGCATGAACGACACGCCTTTGTTACCGGAACAAGGCATCGACTTACGCGAGTACATCACCAACCTCGAACGCGATTTAATTCAACAGGCATTAAATGATTGCGGTGGTGTTGTCGCCAGAGCGGCGGATCGGCTTTGTATCCGACGCACGACGCTGGTGGAGAAGATGCGGAAGTATGATTTGCAGCGGTGAGATCCAGAACGCTATTTTGTTAATCAGTTTGCAGGTGCTCAGATGATCGAATACGTCACGTTTGCACGAGCTATTTGATGTGAAGTACCGCACATTTTTTGCCGGTCGTAGAGGACTGCTGGTTTGTTAGATGGTTTCTTCCCCATTGAATCAATTAAACTCCACGTCTGTTCAATCTTTGTACTCACGATGGCATATCCTGTGGGTTGATTTAATGATGTAATGAAGGGACGCTCTTATGACCTCGAAAGCCAACCTGCCTTCCACCCGTTTTAACTCCACCGGTAAATTAATTCGTTTTGCTCCGAATGTTTAGCCGCAAATTGCCGTGCTTAAGCGTGCGGCCAAAGCCGGGTACTACTATCCAATGCTCGCTCTGAAGCAGCTGCAATCTCTCTCAGCTGGTCCGTGTGGTAAGCACAACGTATTCATTCCGAACTTCAACGATTCCCGCGCGCATACCTTACAAATGTTTCATATGTACGTGCCCGGTATTAAGGCGACCATTGAGCGGCGTTCCAATGATACATATACCGTCACTTCTCTTGAGTTGGACCCGACGACTTATCAACAAATAACCAAGCAGGATAGGCCGGGAGTTTATGCTGCCTCTAAACAGCCAAATGGTCGATACCAAACAGATTATCGTAGTAATGGAAGAGTCACAGCTGAAGATAATCGTGTGGTTGTAATTTGTGATGGAAATTATAAAAATCCAACAACTGCGGCGGCAGACATATCAACAAGATTGAAAAGTATGGGAGCTGAGCAGGCTGCAGCTCTCGGTTCATTTGATATTTTTTATCCAGGTAAGGTGGGTAGTTTAGGTGGATTTCGGACATACGAGTCCGCAAAAAACACTCAATCATTCGGTGCGGCCAATCTATTGGCAAATGCTATGGAAAGCTCACGGAGCAGAAAAGGCGTCTATTGGCTCGCTGCCTTCGGCGGTTCAGCTGTGCTCTCTCAGTCCATGGAGATTCTCGTGAGGCAGAATATAAAGTTGGACAAACATTTGGCCAAGTTATACAAGCCCACTACAAGCAGTACTCGGGCGGTGCGCTTTGCACAACAGCTTGGTATGAAGTTACCTATTGAATTTTCAAAAGCCGGGGGGATAAGAGCGTCCGCCAGTATGATGAGGGCGAATGCTATAAGAGCAATGAGTAAGGATGACCCTTATACTTGGGCCAATTATGCGAATGATACGGCAAAAGGCGGAATGCTGGGGGTAGGTTTGGTAGGAGCAGGATTGTTTGTCGCAACTCTGCCTGCAACATCTGGTGGTCTGGGCATTGCGGCAGCAATAACCAGCGGGGCCGGCTCTGCACAGTTATTATGGCTAACAGCTAAAAACTGGTTTGAAAAACCCAAAAATAAATAAGGCTTGAAAGCATGTTGAATTGGCTTCGTTATTTCCCGTTGGCATTGTCGTTTCGAGAAAACGTAAGGGATTACGTCGTTCCGCATGGCCCCCTTTTTCCTCAATTACGCGAGCAGCAATGGTATATAGGTGGCAGTCGTTTCCATTTTGCTGCGCCTTGGGCAAATGCAGTCTATGGTTTCGCGCCTTTCTATCGCCATTCCAGATCTTATTCGCCTGGAAAATGCGATGTATTAAGTTATGAATTGAGATCTGTAAATAGTGATGTAATGCCTAATAATCGTTGGCAAACCTCGCTTATTTACTCGCGACAGTGGCATTTCGTGGGACCTTGGTTCTCGGGGGATTATGGTGGGTTGTATATGGGTGCGGTGCTCTGGGGACAACCACACCTTGATGATTTTAAAGGAACCAGTTTCTTCCATCCGCGTGTTTTTGAATCGGCCATTGCGGATTTCTTGAGCTCTTATTTTGGGCATAAAAAGTATGGTCGTAAACCCTATCATCGCGGGCCATTAAACTGGAAAATCATCCCTCTTTCTGAAAGCGTCCAAGCCGCTTCTTTTGATATATTTTCCGAGACCGGTGAAATTGAAAAGTACATTGCCTTTCCTGTGGCCCACAATCGTTTTATCAGTATTTCATTTTCTGGTACCTCTGAAGATCAAAGGCGATACGACCAAACGCCCATCATCAATTTAATGAAATCGATTATCAATAGTTTTCGGTTAGAATTTGGCCTTGATATGCAGGAACAATGGAAAGAGGTAAAAGCCTATTGCCCGGATATGTCGCTCACAACGGAGTTCGGGGAACTGAAATGGCCAATCAATCCAAAAGATGTTGGTAAGTCGATCGATACCAGCTCAACAACAACCTCCAATGAAGTATTGTCATTACCTGTAGAAAAACTCAATTAACGATAAACTTGAGAAGGTGCTATTCCGCTTGATCAGGGAAAGGCAAGAACAATGAAAGTTAATATCACTATTCTTGCTTCTCTTTGAAAACCCGTGTTGAAACCAATCCCTTTTACAATTTTTAACAACTACATCCCATCAAAGACAGTAAAAGCAAGAATTTGCGGTTGGTTAAAGGGGACGCTTCGCTAATTTTGGTTATAACTTCCGCACTATCTTTTAACACCATCACACTCCCTTTATGTGACCTCTGTCATACTTTGCGCCGTTTGCCCTGAAACCGCCCGGTCTCAAGGCTGTCGCAAAAATTCACGTTTTGTTACAGGAGTATTACTCGTCATGACGATTGTTCAAAGCCCGCAATCATGGATCAAACAGACTTTTTTCATAGGAATTATTGCGGCATTGACCGCGTGTGGCGGAAGTGGTGGGGGCGGGGGCAAAGAGCCGCCGATTGCGCCGCCTGATACAACGCCGAATGCCTTTACTATCCCTGCGGAGCAGGACGTGGAGCCGGGGGGAGAGGTGATCTCCGAGGCGGTCACGATCAATGGTATTAATAGACCCACACCAATCAGTATTGTGGGTGGCGAATATTCGATCAATGGCGCGGCCTATACTAGCGCAGAAGACACCATCAACAATAATCAGTCAGTCACCGTTAAGTTAGTTGCTCCCGAAGCAAGTAACGAAACTGCCGAGGCCACTCTTACTATCGGAGGTGTGAGTGCAAAATTTTCTATTGCGACAATCATCGATGGCACCCCCCCGTCTGTAACCATTACTTTTCCTCCAGCCGTTTCGTTGACCGAAGGAACAACGATTCTGGTGCGTGGTACCGCGAGTGATGAATTAAATGCGGTGGAAAGTGTAGAAGTCGGCGGCTTTCCGGCGGCAAGTGAAGACGGCTTTGCCACCTGGGTTGCGGAGGTGACTTTAGAGCCAGGCGTGGAAAATGTCTTAAATGTGACGGCACGGGATTCGGTGGGTAGCGAGGGTGATAATTTGGCTAGCGTAACAGT
>CAMLOU010000041.1 GCA_946481735.1 uncultured Cellvibrio sp. | reverse complement strand
CTGCGTGCATCGCTATCTATATTAGAACTTCCAATAAGGGGTAAAACCTGTGAAAAAAAAATATTCCAAGGCAATGGTTATTGCAGTCGCTTCGATGGTGGTGGCGGCTTGTGAAACGGCAACTGTCGGTCAATCCGCGCCGTCGCAACAGAAGGCGTTATATGTTGTTCGGGATTACGTGGGTGACGGAATCTTTACACAAGGTATTGAGGGCCCGGCAGTGGGGCCGGATGGTCATTTATATGCGGTAAATTTTGCCCGTGAAGGCACCATCGGCCGGGTGGTTAAGGGTAATGATGGATTGGGTAGAGCAGGCTTGTTTGTCCAACTGCCAACGGGCAGCACCGGTAATGGCATCCGCTTTGATCAGGCGGGCAATATGTATATTGCAGACTATGTTGGTCACAACATTTTGCAAGTTGATATGGCCACCCGCGAAATAAAGGTGTTCGCCCATAATGCCGCGATGAACCAGCCTAACGACATCGCCATCAGCGCCACGGGAACCCTTTACGCCAGCGATCCCAAATGGGCCGATAATTCAGGCCAACTCTGGCGAATTGATCGCGATGGCACAACACATTTGTTGGAAGCCAATATGGGCACCACCAATGGTGTTGAAGTCAGCACCGATGAAAAACATCTTTATGTCAATGAGAGTGTGCAGCGCAAGGTGTGGGTCTACGATATTCTGCCGGACGGCGGCGTGGCCAATAAACGCTTGTTGATTGAATTTGCCGATCATGGGTTGGACGGCATGCGCTGCGACAGCCAGGGTAATTTGTATATCGCCCGTTACGGGGCGGGCGTTGTAGCAGTAGTCTCGCCAGCGGGGCAGTTACTGCGGGAAATTCAACTCAAGGGGCAAAAGCCGACCAATGTGGCGTTTGGTGGTGAGGATGGTAAAACCCTGTACATAACCTTACAGGAGCGCGGTGCTATTGAAGTGACCCGTGTTGAATTCCCGGGGCGGGCGCATCAGTTGCGAAAATAACCGGGCGGCATCAGGGCACGCGGGTGCCCTGATGATTACGCGTTACAGTGGCAATTGAGTGGAATACTTTACTTGCCTTAAGGCGAAGGTGGAATGAATCGAACCGACATGGGGTAAATGCAGCAGGGTTTTCTTCAATAAACTTTCGTAATGCCCAACGCTCTCCACCACAATTTGCAGGAGATAATCCTGGTCTCCACTGGTGGCGTAGCATTCGGTGATTTCCGCTATGGGCGCAATGGCCGCTTCAAAGGCGGCAAACGCAGCTTCCGTCCGATCTTTGAGGTTGACCTGGGCGTGCACAGTAACACTCAGGTTGAGCATGCCCGCATCAAGCAGGGTGACTTTTCCGCGAATGACGCCTTCTGATTCCAGCCGCTTTAATCGTCGCCAACAGGGCGTGTGGGAAAGGCCAATCAGGTTGCCCAGGTCAGCCATGGAGTAATCGGCGTTTTCCTGAAGCGCGCGGAGGATCTTGCGATCAAATTCATCGAGTTCCACAGAGTTTGTCATTTTAGTATTATCCTATTTATTTGTGGATTATGGAGTTCTCTCACCTAAAATTCTTGGGGTATTAGTTAAAACATCATTATTGTAGGACCAAGTGCCGTAGATGATCAATCAGACGGCACGATCATTTACGTTGAGGCACCATCATTTTGTGTTGAACAGGTGCATAGTGTTGTCGATTATCAGCCTGACTTGGCGAGCTGCTGAAAAAATGGGGAAGGGAGAGCGGGCGGCTAATCGATAAGACAGTCGCAAGTAAGGATCAGCCCCGATGCGCGCTGCATCGAGGCTTCTAAATAGAGGCTTTATAAATAGAGGCTTTCTACATCAAGGACTTAGCAGTTTTAGTCAGGAAGCCTCCTGAATGCGTGTCATGTGCTTATGGGTAAGCGCTAAAAATGTCGGTGTTGGCCCCAAGTCTTCGTAGATTGGATCACCCATTTCATCCTCGCTGATGACACGCGAGCCCTTGACGTAGGGCATGGCACCCTCCAGGTCACTGAGCGCTGCGGATAACAGGTCAGTAATTAATTGTTCAGTTGTGCGCTTGGGATACATTTCGCTCAGGGCGGCCAGTTTAGCCGCATCTTCAACGGCCAGACGTACCGTATAAGTATTAGGTGTTAGTTTGCCGCTTGCTGTTTGGTTCCATTGATGAACCAGTCCGCTGACTTTCATAAATAACAACCTCATGTAAGGAGACACTGCAAAAGCACCTTGCTGATCGATGCTTCCTATAAGTTATAGCTCAAAGTCATCAGTTTTACCGTTTGGCAACGCTCGTTGCGCAGGGCGGAGCTAAAACAACAAAGACTATAAAAATCAAATAGTTAGCTGCTTAATGAGACGGATGTCACAGGGTATATTGTGATTGCCGGGCCGGGCGTGTATCGTAACGCCTTTTTTATTTGTCCCATTTTGCTGATGTTTGCCGACGAAAGTGGCCGACTCATAAGCGACGGGCATGACCATAATACTAAGGAGCAATCCGCAATGAGAATCATACTTTTGGGTGCGCCGGGCGCGGGTAAGGGGACACAGGCAAAGCTGATCATGGAGAAGTTCGGCATCCCGCAAATTTCTACCGGAGATATGTTGCGCGCTGCGGTAAAGGCTGGCACATCGCTCGGATTGCAAGCGAAAGACATTATGGCATCAGGTGGCCTGGTGTCCGACGATCTTATTATTGCGTTGGTAAAAGAACGCATCAGTTCCAGTGATTGTGCCAACGGCTTTTTGTTTGATGGTTTTCCGCGCACTATTCCCCAAGCTGAAGCATTACTGGATGCAGGCGTACATATTGATTACGTCATTGAAATTGATGTGCCTGATGAAGAAATCGTAGAACGCCTCAGCGGGCGCCGTGTGCATGAAGCATCAGGCCGTGTTTATCATGTAATTCACAATGCGCCCAAGCGCGAAGGTCTGGACGATGTAACAGGTGAGCCTTTAGTACAACGTCCGGATGATCTGGAAGAAACTGTGCGCAAGCGTTTGCAGGTTTATCATCAACAAACCAAACCTTTGGTTGGTTTTTATCAAAATCTTGCCAGCCAGGGCAATGCTAACGCGCCGAAATACTCTCGTATCTCCGGTGTGGGCAGTGTGGATTCTATTAGAGAACAACTATTTTCCGCTTTAATTCCCTGATTTCTTCCGTCTGCTATCAACAGGCTCCTGCGGGAGCCTGTTTTGTTTCTGCCTTTCGCTACTATTTTTTTCCTCCGCTTTCCTTCCGCGCAAACATATCAATAAAACTTGTCGCATTTTTTAGCAAACATCCATCATTTTTATCCTGCGCGACATTATTGGTGTTGTTGCATTTCACCTGACGCAATAATGTGAGGCGAAAGGAATGCCGAGCTCGGGGCATGGAATTTATATGCGAGTGATCAGTGTTGGGCGTGAATCTTGTAATAAATGCTTTCGCTAATTTTCGAATGATGTTTAATTTTTCTGAATAAATTTTCTTTTGCAGCAATTTTTTTCAGATATTTATGTGAATTGGCCAATAAATTTACCCAAAAACTAAAAAAGATCAAAATATATGCTATCGTTCATGATGCTAGTGCTGTAAAAACAACTTTTTACAAACTTGGAGAGATCAACATGGCGAGAAGAGTCGTTAAAAAATCTGTGTCGAAATCAGCAAGAAAAACCACTTCCGCAAAATCTGCCCCTAAACGCACCGCTCCAAAAGCAGTTGATCCAGCGGTAATGAAAGCCCAAACCCTGGTGACAAGCTTGCAAAAAGATGTTCAAGCTCAAGCAAAAGCCGTTGCCGCCGCGAGAAAAGCGTCTGTTGCTGCAAAGAACAAAGCCAAAAAATCCGGTACGGCTGCCGATAAGCGTTCGGCCAAATCTGCCACAGCGGCATTAACCAAATTGTCTGGCTCTACCAAAGCCACGCGCGCGAAGTTGGCCGATGCACGCAGTGCACTGGCGAAAGCCAAGACCATCAGCGCCGCTAAAGCCGTAGAAGAAGCTGCAAAAGCAAAAATAGCCGCGATGCAAGATAAATTAGCTGCCAAAGCGGATGCAGATCTGGCGAAAGCGGTAAAGGCATTTGAAGCAAAATGGAAAAAAGCGCGAGCTGCGGCTAATGCGAAAAAAGTGAGAGCGGCAAACAAGAAGTTGGCTGCCCGCACCAAAGCCGCATCGAAAAAGGCCGCCGCCAAGGTTGCTAAAGTAGAACGCAAGATGGCTGCCAAAACCAAAGCCGCTACAGCACCCAAGCGGACGACGCGAAAGAAAGCAGCAACCCGTAAGCCGGCGGTAAAAAAAGCCCCTGCTACGAGTAGAAAGGCGGCTGTTAAAAAGCCCACCGCGAGAAAAGTAGCGGTGAAAAAAGCACCGGCCAAAAAACCGATGGCTAAAAAGGCGGGGCGGGCAAGAAAGGCGGGGCGTCCACCTAAAGCCAAATAACGTTAAACGAATAACCGCAGCCGGATAATCTTTGGTACCCCTCACCCGAAGTGGAATAGGGGAAAGTTACTGTGCTGGCCAAACCCTACCGATCCCCGTTAGCCTGGCTACCGGGGATTTTTTCTGCCTTTACAAACTTCATTTGATAAAAATCTGGCAAAATATCGTCCCTCATGAGTTACAAGATGTTGTGCTATGAAGAAAATTCTCGCCCTTGATTCTTCGTCAGATGCCTGCTCAGTCGCGTTGATATGCGATGGTGTGGTGACCGGGTTGTTCGAAATGGCTGCCAAGAGCCACACTCAACGTTTATTGCCAATGGTGGATGAGGTCTTGCAGCAAGCCGGTTGCGATAAACGCGAACTGGATGCGATAGCATTCGGACGTGGTCCCGGCTCGTTTACCGGTTTGCGCATATGCCTGGGTATTGTGCAGGGATTGGCGTTTGGTTTGCAGATTCCCGTGGTTCCCGTATCGACCCTGGCCGCAATCGCGGCGGGTTATTATCGAAACGCGGCGGTTGGCGAATTGAAACAACCGCATCCGGTCCTGGTGGCGCTGGATGCGCGCATGAATGAAGTGTATTGGGGATTGTTTCAGAATGATTCACGCAATCCTCTGCCCATCGCGCTGACCGCCGAATTTGTCATGCCGCCATCCGCTGTGGTGCAGCAAGACGCAGTGAAGCAATACCGGAATCAACTGATTGGTATGGGTCCTGGCTGGCATTATGAGGATTTACAGCAACTCGCACCGGTATCATTTGATTTGTCGGTTTATCCCGATGCGGCAGATATAGCGCATATGGCTGATGCATTGCTGGCGCGCGGCGAGTCTGTATCGGCGATGGAGGCGCAACCGGTTTATTTGCGCGATGAAGTGTCCTGGCAAAAACGGCAACGCATCCGTACGGAATGAACATTCACGTTGCCACGATGATTAAACGATAAACGGTAGGTGTAGTGATGACCGCAATGCATGATCAACATCAATTCAATCAGGGGCTGCTGGAATTTTTGCAAGCAGCCCCCACGCCATTTCACGCAACCACCTGGATGCTGCACCAATTATTACAAGCCGGTTTTGTTGCATTAAATGAGGGGGATGCCTGGCAACTGGAGAGTGGGAAACGCTATGTGGTGACCCGCAACGATTCGTCAATCATTGCATTTGTTTACGGTAAACAGCCATTGTTGGAAACCGGTATTCGCATGGTTGGTGCGCACACCGATAGCCCTTGTCTGAAGGTGAAACCCCAGCCCGAATTAAATCGCCGCGGTTATTTCCAGTTGGGGGTTGAGGTATACGGCGGTGCCTTGCTGGCCCCCTGGTTTGATCGCGATCTGTCGCTGGCGGGACGAGTCACCTACCGTGATCAATCACGCACGATTCGTAGCGTACTGATAAATTTTGTTGCGCCGGTGGCGACCATTCCCAGTCTTGCGATTCATCTGGATCGCGAGGTTAATCGCAATCGCAGCATTAATGCGCAGAAAGATATCGTGCCCTTGTTGTTGCAATTGAACGAACAGGAAACCCAAACACCGGATTTTCGATCCTTGCTGCTGGCCCATGTGCAGCGCGAATACCCGCAACTGGCTGCGGCTCAGGTGCTGGATTATGAAATCAGTTTGTACGACACACAAGCACCGGCCCTGATAGGTTTGCAGCAGGATTTTATTGCCAGTGCCCGGCTGGATAATTTGTTGAGTTGCTATATCGGATTGCAGGCGCTTCTACACGGTGATCCGGATGTGAGCAGCCTGCTGATCTGCACCGACCACGAAGAGATCGGCAGTACCTCAACGTGCGGCGCGCGCGGGCCGATGTTGCACCAGTTCCTGGAGCGCTTGGTGCCGGACATCGACACACGCGTGCGCATCCTGGAGCGCTCATTGATGGTATCGGCGGACAACGCCCATGGTATCCATCCCAACTTCAGCGATCGCCATGACGAAAACCACGGTCCACTGCTCAATCGCGGCCCGGTGATCAAGGTCAACGCCAACCAGCGTTACGCAACCAACAGTGAAACCAGCGCGTTATTCCGCTTTTTATGTGAGCAGGCCCAAGTGCCGGTGCAGAGTTTTGTCTCGCGCACCGACATGGAATGCGGCAGCACCATTGGCCCCTTAACGGCGGCGGAAGTCGGCGTCAAAACGCTCGACGTGGGTGTGCCCACCTTCGCGATGCACTCGATCCGGGAACTGGCGGGCAGCCTTGATGCTTGGTATCTGTATCGCGTACTGACGGGTTTTTACCAGCTCACCCGGGCGCCCGGTGTATTCCATTAACAATTCTTGATGCCGCTTAACCGATGTGGCGCAAGGCTAGTCATTGCGCCACATCTCGCGCCTTTTGTCGCGTTTGTCAGCCATTTATCCTGTGAACCACTCCCAAGTGTTGACAAGAAAACTCCCCCCTGAAACAGCGCAGTGACTATAATTACCAACCCACACACCCGTGTCGGCGAGCCCCACGTCCGTGAGAGAAGTAGCACAACAAGAGTAGTCCTGATCCATGACCAATACGATTAATCACGACATCCTGCGCATTTTTACGCCATTTGACACCCTGAACCCGGAATACCTGGACAAGGTGACCGAGAAGGCCAGCGTGCGCGAATTTCCCAAGGGCACCATGGTTTTCAAACGCGGCAAGGAACTGGAAGAAGCCTTTTACCTGATCGAAGGGAATGTTGATCTGATTGATGCCCAATTTGTCATTACCTCGGTAGACCCCAAAAGTGAAGCGCGGCGCTTGCCCCTGAGCGGCAGTTCGCCGACGCAGGTCTCTGCCATGACCAAATCGCCGGTGAAGCTGCTTTGCGTTGAGCGGGATTTCCTCGATCTGGTGATGGCCTGGAGTGAAAGCGGTGAAGATCCGTCGTCGGTGTCCGAGGACGATAACGATTGGATGTCCTACCTGTTGCAAGCTCCCCTGTTTGCCAAGGTGCCCCCGGGCAATATCCGTCAATTGTTTTCCCGCTTTACTGAGCAAAAGGTAGCCGCTGATGAAATCGTCGTTAAAGAAGGCGAGCGCGGCGAATTGTTCTATGTATTGAAAACGGGCAGTGCGACGGTGCTGGATACCACCGGCAAAATCCTGGCGGCATTGCGCCCCGGAGATTATTTTGGTGAAGAAGCCCTGGTGGGCGATACCACGCGCAATGCAACGGTAAAGATGCTCACACCGGGCAAACTCATGTGTTTACAGAAGGAAGATTTTAAAGCGCTGTTACATGAACCCGTCACACGCTTTATCACCGCAGAAGAATTGCGCGAACGCCAGAAAGAATTTCCGCCTTACCAGTTACTGGATGTGCGCCTGGCAGTGGAGCGGCGTTTTCAGCACGTGCCCGGTAGCCGCAATATTCCCTTGGGTAGCCTGCGCAGAACCCTGGCGGAACTGGATGCGCAAATGACCTATATCGTTACTGACGATGCCGGTCGCCGCAGTGATGTTGCGGCGCAGTTGTTAAATCAGGCGGGTTTTGACACCTACATCCTGAAGCAGGCCGACCAACACTACGGCGGCTTGTAAGAACAGGTGAAAATCCTGCTGTTGTCGGCCTACGATGCCGCCAGCCATCAGCGCTGGCGGCAGGAACTCGAGGCACACTTTCCCGAACACCAATGGACCCAATTGAGTTTGCCACCGCGCTATTTCAACTGGCGCGTGCGTGGCAACAGTTTGAGTTGGGCATTTTCACAGCGTGAATTATTGACGCAGGCTTACGACTTGCTGATTGCCACTTCCATGGTGGATCTGTCATCGCTGCGCGGTTTTATTCCTGAACTCGCACATATTCCTACGCTCGTTTATTTCCACGAAAACCAATTTGCTTATCCTGCGGGCGAAGCTCAAACCCTCAGCGTAGAGCCGCAGATTACCTCAATATACAGCGCGCTCTGTGCAGATCGGATTGTGTTTAATTCGGCATTTAATCGCGATTCTTTTCTCGCCGGCGCTGAGGCATTGTTGCATCGCTTACCGGATCATGTGCCGCTTGATCTGATAGAAACGCTAGCGGCGCGCAGCCAGGTGTTGCCAGTGCCCTTAAGCAACCACTATTTTTCAGAAGTGAGTCGGCATTCTTCAACACCGGCAACACTCGCGTTGATCTGGAACCATCGATGGGAATATGACAAAGGGCCCGAACGCTTGCTGGCGATGCTGCGCCGCTGGTTTTCTGCAAGTGATGCCCCGGCGATCACCGTCCATGTGGTGGGTCAACAATTTCGCCAACAGCCTCCGGTATTTGCTGAGATCAAACAGCTGTTGGCAGAGCAGGGCGCCCTGGGTGAATGGGGTTTCGTGGAAAATGCCGCGCGTTACCGACAATTACTGCAACAAAGCCACATTGCCGTTTCCACCGCCGTGCATGATTTCCAGGGGCTGGCGGTATTGGAGGCGGTAGCCGCAGGCTGTGTGCCCCTGGTGCCGGCGCGGCAGGCCTATCCGGAATGGTTTGGTCTGGATAATTGTTATGCATCGTCACTTGATGATTTGCCGGGCGAAGCCGATATCATGGTGAGCCGGCTTCGGTATCTCGTAAGGCAAGTGATGGCCGGTGAATCGCTTCGGGTGCCGGATTTGAGTTATCTCTCCTGGTCGCGCATGCGGGCGCATTACCAGGACCTGTTGGAATCTGTTGCGTTGCCCTAGCGGTCAGTGCCGAAAATGGCGAGTTCATTAATTATTTATCGTTAGAATGGTCATCACCAACGCCAGGGTTCAGATTGATGACTGCATCGCTTAACCATACCGAATACCAGCGCGCCCGCCTGACCCGCGATGCCCGGTTTGACGGGTTGTTTTTTATCGCGGTCAAAACCACGGGTATCTTCTGCCGCCCGGTGTGTCCGGTGGTGCCACCGCTGGAGGATAACGTCGAATATTTCGCACACGCCGCGCTGGCAGCACAGGCGGGTTATCGGCCGTGTCTGCGGTGCCGGCCGGACAGTGCGCCGGGCTCTTGCGCCTGGCGCGGAACTGACACCACGTTTACCCGTGCGCTGGCACTATTGGACGCGGGCGAGTTAACCACCAGTGATTTGCCGGCATTAGCAGCGCGGCTCGGCATCGGCGACCGTTATCTGCGCCGCCTGTTCCAGGAGCGCTTGGGCATGTCACCCAAAGCCTATGCCTTGTTTACCCAGGTGATGTTCGCCAAAAAATTACTCCACGAAACCTCCCTCAGCGTCACCGATATTGCGGATGCGGCAGGTTTTAACAGCCTGCGGCGTTTCAATGATGCCTTCCGCAAACAACTGCAGCTGTCACCCTCCGCGATTCGCCGGTCGCGCAAGGCGACGCCGGAACTGAGGCTGTCGCTCGCCTACCGCCCGCCACTCAATTGGTCGCTGATGCTGGATTTCTGGCGCAAGCGCTGTGTGCGCGGTATTGAATGGGTTAATGGCGAGCGCTACGGCCGCACCTTTGTACTGCGCAACCCGGCCGGTGAGCAGGCGCGCGGTTATTTTGAGGTGTGTCCGGCGGGAGGAGATCACCAACTGCAGTTGACGGTGAGTATTGATAAACCGGTATTTCTCAAGCCCCTGGTTACTCGTGTACGACAGATTCTGGATCTGGATGCCGATATCCAGCAGATAGAACAGCAACTGGGGGCGGCGGGCTTTCACACCGTGCTGACCCCGGGTCTGCGCATCCCCGGTATCTGGCATCCGTTCGAGGCGGGCGTCAGGGCTATCCTCGGGCAACAGGTGAGTGTTGCGGCGGCGCGAACGCACCTGGAGCGTTTGGTCGATGTCCTGGCGGAGCCTTTGAATGACACACATAAATTATTCCCGACACCGTCGGCCATCGCGGCCAGCGATCTGGCCATGTTGAAGATGCCCGCCAGCCGCCGGGAGACCCTGCGTCGTTTTGCCGATTGGTATCACCAGCAGGGGGAGGAGAAACCGGTGGCCGATTGGCTGGCGTTGAAAGGCATTGGCCCCTGGACCGTGGACTATGTGCAAATGCGGGCATTGGGTCATACCGACATCTGGTTGGCCAGTGATCTGGGTGTGAAAAAGGCCCTGGCACAACTGACGGAGGGCACCGCGTTTGACAGTGCGGCCCTTAAACCCTGGCGTAGCTACGCCACCTTTCACTTATGGCATTACCTGGGATAACACCATGAACCCGCTATCCATGACTTACCGCTGTATAGCCTCGCCATTGGGCGACATCCTGATCACCGTCAGCGACGCCGGGGTGCACCATATTTTGTTTACCGACATGGCGGAGGCAGAACGTTTGTTGGTGGCTGGCCTTGCCAGCCATACTCATCCGTTACTCGATGAAGCCTGCATGCAACTGTCAGCCTACTTTGCTGGTGAGCGTCGTGACTTCGACTTACCGCTGGCCGCCAGGGGTACAGATTTCCAACACAAAGTCTGGGCGCAATTACGGCAAATTCCCTACGCGACGACCCGGGGCTACGGGGATCTGGCCCTGGCCATCCAGCAACCCACAGCGGCGCGCGCGGTGGGCATGGCGAACGGAAAAAATCCGCTCAGCATTGTGGTGCCGTGCCATCGCGTGATCGGGAAAAATCGCCAGCTCACCGGTTATGCCGGAGGGCTCGAACGCAAAGCCTGGCTATTGGCTCACGAAGCGCGATTTCAGTAATCCGGGGCCGCTCACCGCGGTTCGCAAACCCGATGCTTGCCTGTATGATGTGCCGCTTTCCGTTTTGACGCATTGACCAATAAGAAGCAGCAGACTATGAGCAAGCAACGGGTTTTAACCGGCATTACCACCACTGGCACACCGCACCTTGGCAATTATGTGGGCGCCATTCGCCCGGCCATTACCGCCAGCCAGGGCGCCGACGTGCAATCCTTTTATTTCCTCGCCGATTTCCATGCACTGATCAAATGCCATGATCCGGTGCAGGTCCATCAGTCCACCCGAGAGATTGCTGCCACCTGGCTGGCCCTCGGGTTAAACACTGACAACGCCATTTTTTACCGTCAATCCGATGTACCGGAAATTCCCCAGCTCTGCTGGATACTGACCTGCATGGCCGCCAAAGGCTTGATGAACCGCGCCCACGCGTACAAAGCGGCGGTGGATGCCAACGTAGAAGCCGGCGAAGACCCGGATTTTGGTATCACCATGGGACTCTACTCCTACCCGATCCTGATGGCGGCGGACATCCTGATGTTCAACGCCAATAAAGTCCCGGTGGGCAAAGACCAGATCCAACACATTGAAATGGCCCGCGACATCGCCGCCCGTTTTAATCACCACTACGGCGAACATTTCGTACTGCCCGAAGCCCAGGTGGACGACAATGTCGCCGTGCTCCAAGGCCTCGATGGCCGCAAGATGAGCAAGAGTTACGGCAACACCATCCCCTTGTTCCTGCCGGAAAAACAGCTGAAAAAAGCCATCAACAAAATCATCACCAACCTGCTCGAACCCGGCGAACCCAAAGACCCGGATACCTCAACCGTGTTTCAAATCTGGCAAGCCTTCGCCACCCCGGAACAAACCACCCAAATGCGCCAGGCATTCGCCGAGGGTATCGCCTGGGGCGAAGCAAAGAAACAATTGTTCGAACTGATCAACGGCCAGCTGGGTGAAGCACGGGAACGCTACGAGGCCTTGCTGGCCAACCCCGCGCACATCGAAGAAGTACTGCAAGCCGGCGCACAGAAAGCACGTGCCTATAGTCAACCACTCTTGGAAAAACTCCGCGCAGCTGTCGGTATAAAGCCCATTATTTGAACTCCCTTGCAAGTTCACACAATGGGAGTTTGGCATTAGGGCTTTGTTTCGAAACCCTCAAGTCAGGGACGACTTGAGGGAGCCACAGGGATGTGTTTATGCGATTTCGAAACAAAGCCCTAATGACAAACGGATTTCAAGACTCTTACCGTCTGAATGAAACATTGATCTACATCAGCACCCCCCAATCGCCCCCTCCGGATAATGGGAATGCCAGCCGAACGAAATGTTACCGGCGGCAGGCTGTCAACTAACAAGACAGCCATTCCCAAAAGAAGGAGCCGCAACCATGTTTACCAAGATTCTTGTCCCAACCGACGGGTCACCCTTATCCGAAAAAGCCGTGACTGCCGCGCTGGATTTTGCCGGGCAGGTGGGCGCAACCCTGGCGGTCATCTCGGTGGCCGAACCTTACCGTGCCATTCCCCCGGCAGCGGGTGGATTGATGTACAACCCCAATCTCTACGACGACGAACTCCGGCAACGCTTTGACGAACAATCCCTGCAACATGCCCGGGATATTGTTAAAAAAGTCGCGGATGCTGCCCAATCCCGCGGGATTGTCTGTGAAGTCGCCACCCCCCTGTCATCAAACCCGCACGAGGAAATCGTTGATGCAGTCGATAGATATGGATGTGACGCCGTATTTATGGCATCCCACGGGCGCAAGGGATTAAACAAATTATTCCTCGGCAGTGAGACGCAAAAGGTATTAAGTCATACCAACGTGCCGGTGATGGTATTCCGTTAAGGGCGTGGCTTCGGGGTTAATTGCGGATTCAGCAGCAGCGGACGGTCCAGCCCAAGTTCACTGGGCACGGCCGGATTTTCCAGGACAAACACGCGCAGTTTTGCACTCTTCATCTGATGTATGTGTTCTGAAAAATGCTGCTCGAACAAGTGGTCAAGGGAGCCATCCTGTTTGGCCTGGGTCAAGCCCAGCTCAAGGCGGTCTGCCAGCGATGGGTATCTGGCGCTGACATGAAACAGGGTCGGCAGGGGGTAGTAGAGCATCAGATCCGGCAGCACCATCAGGCTGTCGGAATACTGCTCAAAGCGGGACAGGGCTCCATTGACCTCGATCACACTGAGCGGGATATAGTCGAAACGGCCGGCTAACAACATGGAGAAGAGGGTGAAATATTCCGCGTCGCCGCGCACTTGATAGCCGTTGTGTTCGTAAATGCCGATGTCCGTCCAGCCACGCCCCTGTCCTGCGATGAGTTGTTTCAGTTGCACCGCATCGGTTATTCCGCTGAATTTTTCATAATCGCTACGGCGGATAATCAGGCTCCGATAACCGAGCAGGCTTTTCATCAAGGGAATTTTGATCGGAATGCTTTCCGCCAGCTGTTCGCGACGATCCTGCTCGGTGAGCAGTGGCCGCAGGGGGCTGGCGTGGATGTTCAGGAACTCGCCCTGGGCGATAGCGCGATGGGCGCGCGAGCGGCTCAGGGTTTCCAGTTTGCGCTCGATCTTGTAATCGCCGTGGCTTGTACGGGTTTTTTCCAGCGCCAGCTTGAGTACAGCGACCTGGTAATCGTCCCGCTGGGGGGTGATGCCCCAATCCCAATAACGATACACCATGACATCCTTATCACTGGCAAAGGCGGGAATTGTGACGTGCGCCAGTAGCGAGATAAGCAAGGCGAGCAACAATTTCATAGCGAACACATTCATTCAGGGAAAGGCATCAATGATTGCTGTTAAGGATAGCAGCCTTTACCCGGGGTGGCGCTGTAGTCCGGTAAGGCACCCCTGCGCCCTAAGCCTCAAGTTCGCTGATCACGTTATAGATGCTACGCGTCAAGTGGCGCAGCTCATCGGGTTTGATGATGTAGGCGGGCATCAGGTAAACCAGCTTGCCGAAGGGCCGCACCCACACACCTTCCTCCACAAACCGCGCCTGGATACTGGCCATGTGGGGCACCTGTTTTAGTTCCACTACACCAATCGCGCCCAGGACTCGCACGTCGGCTACCGCAGGTAACCCGCGACACGCCTCCAATTCCTGGGTCAACTGCGTCTGGATGCTGGCCACCTGCAATTGCCAGTGGCTTTTCAGTAACAGATTCACGCTGGCAGCGCCCACGGCACAGGCGAGGGGATTACCCATAAACGTCGGGCCATGCATAAACGCACCGGCCCCTTTTTGGGAAATCATGTCACTCACTTTGTCGTTACACAGGGTTGCCGCCAGGGTGATGTAGCCGCCGGTCAGCGCTTTGCCCAGACACATAATGTCCGGGCTGATGCGCGCATGGTCGCAGGCAAAGAGTTCGCCGGTGCGGCCAAAACCTGTGGCAATTTCATCGGCAATCAGCAGCACATCAAATTGCGTACACAGTTCCCGCACCCGACGCAGATAGTGCGGCGAATAAAAACGCATACCGCCCGCGTTCTGGGCGATGGGCTCAAGCACAACGGCGGCAATTTTCTGGCGATGCTGCTGGATCAGGTGAGAGAAATTAATCAGGTAGCGCTCATCCCATTCTTCATCGAATTTGCACGCGGGCGCTTCGGTGAAGATGTGATGTTTAAGGAACTGGTTGAACATGCCGTGCATGCCGCTGATGGGGTCACACACTGACATGGCGGCGAAGGTGTCGCCGTGATACCCGCTGCGTAACGCCAGGAATTGCGTGCGCTGGTGCTGGCCTTGGGCGAACCAGTATTGCAGGGCCATCTTCAAGGCTATTTCTACGGCAACCGAACCGGAATCCGAGAAAAAGACCTTATTCAATCCTTCGGGCGTGATATCCACCAGTTGTTTGGCCAGACGGGCCACCGGTTCATGGGTCAGTCCGCCGAGCATGACATGGGCGACTTTGGTTAACTGATTCTCCACCGCCTTGTTCAGCACAGGGTGGTTGTAGCCATGGAGCACGCTCCACCAGGACGCAGTGCCATCAATCAATTGGCGTCCGTCAGTAAGGTGCAGGTGCACACCCTCGGCATGACTGACGGGATACACCGGGGCAGGGTTGGGAAACGCAGCATAAGGGTGCCAGACGTGAGCCTGGTCGAGAGCGAGGATGTCGTCGGTAGACAGTGTAGATTTGTCGAGCATGAGGTCGTATCAGATTCCGTTAATGAAGTCGTCGGGTCAGGTGCGCAAGCTTACCCCAGTCGATCCCCATCAGCAGTATCAAATTCCGCTGTGTGTTTAACGAATGTACAAGCTCACCCAGGCTGGCGCTTCGACCACGCCGCGCGCAGTGAATTCATCACCACGGGTGTGACGTTGTCCGCAAAGGTGAATGTGGCCTGACCTGCGCGCGCTATCTGAACCGCACCACCAGATCCAACTGCCGTTTGGAGAGTTGTGCCATCTCACGGGTCAGGGCGTCGGACACTTCAATCTCCATTTGTGAGCGATCAGAAATTTCGGCGATGGTTGAGGTGTTACGCTCGATCTCTACGGCCATGGAGGATTGCTCTTCTGCTGCAGCGGCTATCTGGTGGGACATTTGATCGATACTGCTGACAGAGTGGGAGATCGACGCCAGGGCATTCCTCACATTCTCCATTTCGCTGACGCTGCGCTCCACCAGGTTCTGGCAGTTATCCATACGCTGGCCGGCATCGTCGGTGGCCTTACTCAGGTTGCTGATGATGTCCTGGATATGCGCGGTGGATTCCTGGGTGCGCTGGGCGAGGGTGCGCACTTCATCCGCGACCACCGCAAAACCGCGTCCCTGTTCGCCGGCACGGGCCGCTTCGATGGCCGCGTTGAGCGCCAGCAGATTGGTTTGCTCGGCGATGCTGCGAATCACATCCACGACACTGGCAATCTTGCCGCTATCGGCAGATAAACGGTCCAGCACCTGACTCAGATCGCCGACCGTGCCGGATAAATCCGCAATAGCCGTATTGGCGCCCTCGATCACCTGATTGCCTTTATTAACTTCACTGATCGCCGTGTTCGTTGCTGAATAGGTTTGCGTTGCGCCGTTGGCAACTTCCTGCACCGCCAGCGACATCTGTTGCATGGCGTGGGCGACGCTGCTGGTTTCCCGTTGTTGTTCGTTCATGCCTTCATGGGTTTTACGGGATTGGGCGTGAGCCGCGTCAGATTTCTGGTGCAATTCCCGCGATGACTCGGCGAAACGGCCAAGGGCGGTTCGCAAACGTGCCTTAAGCGCTATTTGTGCTAACTGTATTTCACCCACAGCATCGCTGCGGCCGGTGTAGATATAGGCCGCTACCGGGTCATGAATAACGGCGCGCGCCTCCGCCAGCGACGCTTGCAAGTTGCTGTGCAGGAACTGCTGCGTCAGCACAGCGATCAGGCCGCTGATAACAGCCAGGCCTGCGAGGCTACTGATGCTCAATACGCCAGCCAGAAAGCTGCCGATGCACAAGAGCACGAAGCTGGTGATACCCGTTAGAGTGGCACTGCTGAAGCGGCTCCAGAAATGGGCCAGGGAAGAATAAATAGCCTTGCCGGCCTGCAGGCGCTCATAAACCTGTTGGGCGCGGGTGATACAGGCCGCATCCGGTTTAACGCGCACAGACTCATAACCCTGGATCTGCCCGCGCTCACGCAAAGGCGTTACATAGGCATCAACCCAGTAGTGATCACCATTCTTGCAGCGATTGACGATGATACCCATCCAGGGCTTGCCGGCCTTGAGTGCTGTCCACAACATACCGAAGGCCTCGCGCGGCATCTGCGGGTGACGCAGGATATTGTGTGGCTGGTTGATCAATTCATCGTAACTGTAGCCGGAGATTCGCTGGAAGGTTTCATTGCAGAAGAGGATATTGCCGTGGATATCCGAGGAAGAAACAATTTCATCTGTGGCGGAGACAAAAACCTCTCTGCCAGTGACCGGGCCATTATTGCGCATCACACATCCTTACATCGTCGAACAAACAGATAATAAACAGTACATAAGTTATCGACTGAACTGACAGAGAGTTTAGATCAGGATCAAAGGATTGACGGGTTTCCGCGTGCCCTTACCCTCACGCCGCCCGTGACTCCGCCAGGCAACCCGGCGTCAGGCGATCAACAAACATCTGTAGCTGTTGCTGGCGACGCGGTTGTAGATCCACAAATTCCAGGCTGATGCGCGTGGCCCGGTAGGGTTCACGGCACAGGCGGAAAGAACGCACCCTGGCCCGGCAGTAGATATGCAATTCCTTATTCAAATGGACTTCGCACAGGGGCAGTACGGTATCGCGATGTAACTGGCCGAGCAGGTTGCCCGGTACTAACACGCACAAGCCGGAACCGGATAAATCTTTCACGGTGCCGTAGCAGGCTTCTTGGCCCATCAAGCGGATCTTGGCGGTAATGGGGGTGTGGTTGCTCAGATCGCACCGTGGGCTCAGGCGGCGCGGGCGATAATCCGCGCTATCGGGCAACACCACCGCCATCCCGCTGGCACCGAAGCGGGAGCCCCAAGCAATGATCGGCGTGGTAAAGGTCAGTACTTCTCCGTTGCGATGGTGGCGCACGGTAATTTCATCGCCCACTTCCAGAAAATTCTGTGCCGGAAACAAGTCATCCATCCACAAAAGATTCCGGTCAGCATCAATGGCGATAATCATGCTTTGGTAGCTGCGCTGCTGGCCGGCGGGAACCACCTCCAGAATCTGGCGGCTGGCCTGTAATTGTTGCAGCGCGGCATAACGCTCATGCACGGCGTTAAGCCGTGCCACTGAATCGGCGTTCGCTTCGGTGGTTTTTTTGGTGGTGAGTTTTTGCATCACGGCACGCAACAAGGTCATTGACAGTTTCTCCCGACAATCAGAATAAGCGTTACTGACTCCACTGGAGCAAAGCCTGTGCCAGCGGCAGTGAATGCTGTTTTCTATGCAGTTTCGTCGGGTTTGAGCCGTATTATCCGTGGCTGTCGGCATCGCACGCCTCGCTGCGGCGAGTGGGAGCGGCAAGGTATTGCCTGTGAGCGGCAAAGCGGCAAGCCATGGCGACTTGCTGGAAGGCGCCGCGAGTCATTCCCTCCAATGGGTAAAATCCGTACAATGCGCGCCTTGGCTTTGCCCCTTATTTTCCTTCACTCCACGGCCAGCCCGCAGAAGATTCCTATGAAAGAACTACACGTCCGCAAAGAACGCCTCGAATTCAACAAACTGCAGAAACGCCTACGGCGGCAGGTGGGCAGTGCGATTACCGACTACAACATGATTGAAGATGGCGACAAGGTGATGGTGTGCCTGTCTGGCGGTAAAGACTCCTACACCATGCTGGATATCCTGATGAGCCTGCAAAAAACCGCACCCATCACCTTCGACATTGTGGCGGTCAATATGGACCAGAAACAGCCCGGTTTTCCTGAGCATGTGTTGCCGCAATACCTGACTGAACTGGGTGTGCCGTTTCATATCATCGAGAAAGATACCTACAGCATCGTGAAAGAGGTTGTGCCCGAGGGCAAAACGACCTGCGGCCTGTGTTCGCGTTTGCGTCGCGGTACCTTGTATGGATTTGCTAACGAGATAGGCGCAACCAAGATCGCCCTGGGGCATCACCGCGACGATATTATTGAGACGTTATTTTTGAATATGTTTTACGGTGGCAAACTCAAAGCCATGCCACCGAAATTATTGTCCGATGACAAACGCAATATCCTGATTCGTCCGCTCGCCTATTGTCGCGAAGATGACATTGCCGAATTTGCCGAAGCCAAGGGCTTTCCGATTATCCCGTGTAATCTGTGTGGTTCGCAGGAAAACCTGCAACGCCAGGTTATCAAACAGATGTTGAATGACTGGGAGAAGCAGAATCCCGGCCGTACCGAGACGATTTTTTCCGCAATAAAAAATGTTGTGCCGTCGCAGTTGGCCGACGACCAGTTGTTTAACTTCCGTGATTTGCAGATACAGCCAGAGGGTGCCTGTGACACTGGGGGTGATGAGTTGAGTTTTGATCGGTCGCCAGTGGTGCAGTACATCAATGCGGTGCAGGTCTGATTTTCTGAGTAGCTTCTAAATAATAATTTTTTATCTATTCCAAGTTAGGTACCGAATGTTTTTTTTCGCTTTGTGTGTCGGATTACGCTGCGCTAATCCGACCTACGTGTGTGGTTAACTTCCTTTTCTCGTTTGTGTCCCAAAGGTTTTCCTATACTGATATAACACTGATCTGAAACGGGAGTGAATTATGCGCGTGGGTGTGCCTAAAGAAGTCAAAGCCGGAGAACATCGTGTGGGATTGACGCCGGCGGCGGTACAGGAATTGACGGCGCGTGGTCATGAGGTGTTTGTTCAGCGGCACGCCGGCCAGACAATCGGTTTTGTTGATGAGCAGTACCAGCGCGCCGGTGCCACGCTGTTGGCCACAACCGAAGCGGTTTATCAGGCAGCAGAGTTGATTGTTAAGGTCAAAGAACCGCAAGCGAGCGAATACGCTTACCTGCGGGCGGATCACCTGTTATTCACCTATTTGCACCTGGCCGCTGACCCGGAGCTCGCGCGCGCGTTGCTGGCGTCTCGCGCTGCCTGCATCGCCTACGAAACCGTCACCGATGCCCAGGGGCGCTTGCCGTTGTTAGCACCCATGTCCGAAGTGGCGGGCCGGATTGCCGTGCAAGCTGGAGCGCATCACCTGGAAATTGCCCAGGGCGGTCGCGGTGTGCTGCTCGGCGGTGTGCCCGGCGTAGCACCGGCCAATGTCGTTGTGCTCGGTGGTGGCGTGGTCGGCACCCAGGCGGCACGGGTGGCGCTGGGAATGGGAGCCAGGGTGATTATTCTGGATAAATCCCTGCCGCGTCTGCGCGAACTGGACACGCTGTTTGCGGGGCGTGTGCAATGTGAATTTATGACCCTGGCCCGCCTGGATGATCTGGCGATGGAGGCGGACCTGATTATCGGGGCAGTCTTGATTGCCGGTGCCAGCGCCCCGAAACTGCTGAGCCGCGAACAGGTGTCCCGCATGCAGGATGGCAGCGTGCTGGTGGATGTAGCGATTGACCAGGGCGGGTGTTTTGCCACCTCCAGACCTACCACCCACGAACAGCCGACCTACGTCGTGGAGGGGGTCGTACATTACTGTGTGGCGAACATTCCCAGCGCGGCTGCGCGCACAGCAACCATGGCGCTGACCAATGCCACTTTGCCCTATGTTCTGGCGCTGGCAGATGGTGGGCTATCGGCGGCCCTTGCCGACCCACATTTGCTGGCCGGCATTAACGTATTGCGGGGCGAATTGACCCATGCAGCGGTGGCGGAATCCCTGGGTATTACCTGGCGAGCGGCTGCTGAAGTGGCGCGTCAATAATTAGTATAAAAAGTTAGTCTCTGGCATCTGGTCAATCGATATTGATCTATACTTCAGCTAAATCCTGCCGGCACTGCGTCGGATGCAGCGCCTCCCTTTTTATCACGGATCATACGCATAAATGAGAGATAACCCTCCGTCGTTTTTTCACGGCATCTCTTTTCAATTAGCCAAGATCGGTATTATTTTGGCGTTTGTGCTCAGTTTTTTTATGAGTTCGGCACAGCTCTATCTGGATTTTCATAATCAACAGGAGGAGCTGGAAAGCCTGATCAATCGGGTCATAGAAGTGGCCACACCGCCTGCTGCCCGCTCTGTGCAAACCCTTGATGATGAACTCTCCGATGAAGTGGTTAACGGTCTGTTGCGTTACGGATTTATTTACGAAGTAACCATCACCGATGAACTCGGCAATGTCCTTGCTCAGGGGCGCAGTGAGCGTCCGCCTTCCACAACGCGCTGGATGACCGAGCAACTGACAGAAAGCAGTAAGGAATATTCAGCGGACTTGATGATTGCCGGATACGTGGAAGGTACTGCCGGTAATATTCGCTTTTCGGTGGATATGGATCAGGCATTAGCCGGTTTTTATGCACGTTCCAAACTGGGTTTATTCACCGGTGTGCTGCGTAATATGTTGTTGGTGCTGCTGCTGTTTTTTGCATTTTATTTCACACTCACCAAACCCCTGGCGAAACTGGCGCGCGAAATCAATAACATCAATCCTGACCATCCCGGTGTGCAACGGCTGACACCGCTACCGGCACGCCGTAAAGATGAGCTGGCGCAATTGATCAGCAGCAGTAATCAATTGCTCGATGTGGTGGAGTTGTCACTGGCGAAGCGGCGCGCGGTAGAACTTGCACTGCGCAAAAGCGAAGAACATCTACGGCAGATTATCGACAGCCTTCCGGTGATGATCGGTGCGCGCAATATTGCGGGCTATTACCTGTTTGCCAACCAGGCGTTGTCCGACAAACTGGGTTTTACCCAGGAACAAATGCGCAACCAGCATGTGCGCCAGTTGCTGAAGAATTCTGTATTCGATATCGATACCATGTTGCAGAACGATCATCGGGTCATCAGCGGCGGGCAAGCCATCGATGTGTTTGAAGAGGTGTTTATCACCGCGACCGGTGAAAGTATTTATCTGCAAACCCACATCATGCCAATGGCGTTTTACGACGAAAAGGTGGCGTTGATCGTTTCAGTGGATGTCACTGAACGTAAAAATGCCCAGGCAAAGATGGAATATATGGCCCATCACGATGCCTTGACCGGATTACCCAACCGTATCCAATTGGTCGAACGGCTTGAACACGAACTGCGCCGCGCGGAACGCCATGCCTACTACGGCGCGGTACTATTTATTGACCTCGACCAGTTCAAAAATATCAACGATTCACTGGGGCACCCGGTGGGTGACCGGGTGTTGCAAGAAGTGGCCAATCGCCTGACCCGCACCGTGCGCGAGGAAGACCTGGTGGCGCGCTTGAGCGGAGATGAATTTGTCGTGGTGCTGACCGTGCTGGATCAGGACCTGGGAACAGCCGCGCTGCGTGCGGGTGAGATCAGTGAAAAAATCCGCACTGTGATTTCCCAGCCGTGTGTGCATGACAATATGGAACTACGGGTGACCTGTAGCGTCGGTGTCGTGGTGTATCCCGATCGCAATAATTCCGTCCACGAGCTCCTGCGCTACGCCGATACTGCGATGTACCAGGTAAAAGAGAAAGGTCGCGATTCGATCGAATTTTTCAATGAAGAAATGGCTGATAAAGTCAGCCGGCAGCTGGTGATGGAAGGCGACCTGCATCGCGCGCTGGATGAACAACAATTTGAATTGTATTTCCAACCCAAGATCGATGTGCGCAGCGGCCGCGTAAAAGGTGCGGAAGCCTTATTGCGCTGGTTGCACCCCACCAAGGGCACAATTTCCCCCATCGATTTTATTCCGGTGCTGGAAACCTCCGGCATGATCCTGGAAGTAGGGCAGTGGGTTTTGGAAGAAGCCTGTAAAACCCTGGTGCGCTGGCATGAGCAGGGTTTATGGCAGGACGGGATGCGCCTGAGTATCAACATCAGCCCGCGCCAATTCCGCCGCAATGCGTTTGTCGATGATGTGTTGCAAATACTCAATACCTACGCCATTCCCGATAAATCGCTGGAGATGGAGATCACCGAAGGCATTGTTATCCAGCGCGTCGATGAAGCCATCACCACCATGACGGTATTAGCGGATCAGGGTATCAGCTTTTCACTGGATGATTTCGGTACGGGTTATTCATCCATCAGTTATCTAAAACGTTTGCCGGTGGGTGTATTGAAGATTGATCAGGGATTCGTGCGCGACATTATTGAAGATCGCAATGATCGCGTGCTGGTAGAAACCATCATCACCATGGGGCGCTTATTGGATATGGAGGTGGTTGCCGAAGGTGTTGAGCAAGCAGAGCAATTGGCCATCCTTAAACAATACGGTTGTCATTTTTATCAGGGATATTATTTCAGTCCCGCCGTGGATCGCGCATCCTTCGAAAGCATCCTGCGTGACGACCAACAACCCAACATTAAAATAAACGACTGAGAATAAAGGGAATGGCGGTATCAACACGCAGGATGCGTTCGCCCACATGTACCGCCTCAAAACCACAACGCATCAATAAATCGATTTCGTAAGGAATAAATCCACCTTCCGGCCCAATGGCAAGGGTAACGCGCCCATCAATCTCCCTTGGGCACGGCGTGGCGGTATAGGGATGAGCCACCAGCGCGCGGGAGCCCTGAACCAGGCCCGGCAATTCATCTTCTACAAAGGGTTTAAAACGTTTTGCCAGTCGTACCTGCGGCAACTGCGTATCACCGCCTTGTTCCAGACCCAGCACTACATGCTCACGGATACTGTCCGGTTCAAGAATGGGCGTTTGCCAATAACTTTTTTCCACGCGGTAACTGTTGATCAGGATGAGGTCTTTCACACCGAGGGTAGCGCAGTTTTGCAGGATGCGTTTGAGCATCTTCGGGCGGGGCAGGGCAAGTACCAGCGTCAAGGGTAAAGGCACCGGTGGTCTCTGTTGCAAAGACACGCTCAGTTCAAGGTTCTCTGAATCAAGCGCAGTGACTGTGGCAGTGCCGATCAAGCCATCGAGTAAACCCACCTTCAGCTGATCGCCTACACCGGCTTTATGAACATTGATGATGTGTTGTACCCGCCGTGCATCGCGCAACCGGGCCTGGGTCGGTGATACAAGATCATCGGCAGTCAGAAGAATCAGGTTCACAAAAGATCACCCAGGATGGCGCCGGATAAAAAACAGCGGTGGAAAAGGAGTGGTGCCCCGGAGACGATTTGAACGTCCGACCTGCCGCTTAGGAGGCGGCTGCTCTATCCAACTGAGCTACCGGAGCATGGCGTTGAGTTTGCGAAGCGGCGCCATTGTAAAAAGTTTTGCCCGATAATCCAAGGAAAAGGGCAGGCGCACGGCGGGATCTGCCAGGAATAGTGGCAGATCCCGGTGATATCAGGCTTCCGCAATACAGTGGGAACTGGCGGAACTGGTGGTGGCGCCGGCACTGGTATAAAGCTGCGGAGCAGCAACCTGGCCACGCAACAGGTTGAGCAATTGGCCGAGGGTTTGCCGGGAGCGACCGATCATCTTGCCGTTAATTTCATTGAGGGATTTGCACTGGGCAAATTCCGCCATCAGGGTGCGCCAGCTGTCCAGCAGATCGCGGGTAGCGGCATTCTGGCCCAGGAAGATTTCCCATTGCTCCGGTGAGGCCTTGAAACCCGCCGCCTTCAGCAGGCTGGCACGCTGCCTCGCATTGAGTCCAAGGGTTTCGAGCAGCTGGTCTTTGCGCTCGATAATCGCTGGCAGTTCGCCGTGCTCGCGTCGTTCGAGCAGTTCGCGTTCGCGCAGTAACAAGGATTTGAGTTCGCCGATTGCAGCGCTGTCTTGCGCAATCATGTTATGCAGGCTGTGCGGATGGAGTGTGGACATAAGTCACCTCTGCGTTTTATTAAAACCCTACAACGGACGGGGGAGGTCAGTTGCCGGGCCTTCTTGCTACTGCATCTTTCCATTCGCTGAACGACATCGTGTCTTGCCAGGTGAATGATCGGATGCGCCATTGACCATTGCTACCGGTTGGGGGCGGTAGCAACAGTGTTTAACCTAACAGGTCGTCTTGCTTTAACAGGTTTTCAGCGATGCGTTCGGCGTTGATTTCAAACCGACCGCTGGCAATCGCCAGTTTTAACGCCGCGACACGCTCCACATCGACGTCCGGCGCCTGGCTGATACTGGCCTGCAGACGATTAAGGCGTTGTGCTTCCTGACTCAACACAACGTTCTCCTTATTGGTTGCGGCCTCAGCCGGTGCAGCAGTTGCTTTACTGCCGGACGGCGCAACCGGTGCCGTATTGCGGCTGCGGGCACTGGACGCGCTGCCGGGTGTAAGGTTGTTGTTTGTGTCGATAACCATGATGTTTCCCCAACTGAGTTAATGGCTGTAGCTGATAACGCAAAGGCGGGTAAGCCCGCGTGGAGTGTGCCTGAGTTTCGACGTCCTCGCCAAAGAAACAGGACTCCTGTGTCAGCTATCGGCCTGGTTTACAGGAACTTTAATGGGTTTCCTGCATAAATTTGAGCTCGTGCACATTTCGTGCAAATCAACCGGTTAAATCGATGTTCTCACTTTGCCGGCTTCCACCACCTCTGCGCTGACAATCCGCTCGGACTGGCTGTTGCGCACCCGGATTCGTTGACCGATACGGCCGTTGGCCATGGCGATACCGGTTGAATTGACGGCAATGGTGCCGGCCTGTATTTCAATATGGACGGCGTCGCCGCGCTTGATGACCAGCGGTGCATCCAGGATTGAGCCGCGAAACGCCTCGCCTTTATTCATTGGGCGCTGGAGTTCCTGGCCGATGATGTTCTCGCGCCGGGCGAGATAACCCTGTCGGAGCTGGCTGATATTGACCACTTCGATGCTGATGTCGCTCGCACTGACCACGTCGCCGCGCACCAGGTTACGACTGGCCACCGCCAGGGGGCGAAACAGCGACACCTGCGCCGGAACATAGATCGACCAGCTCTGGCTTGCTTCGCATCGGGTTTGAACGGTCAGGTTTCCGCCACTGTTACTTGCATCGTTCAGCGACATCACCAAGGGCTGTGGGCAGGCTGGCAACACCAGACGAGGATCAAGGCTACCGACCTTGATCTCCAGGCGCTCCACATCCTGTTGTTGGTAATGGCGCTCCAGGAAGGTTTCCACCTGTTGCTGCAAATCCCCCAGGTCGTGCCTGACAGCACTCGCCTGACTGGGCGGCAGCGTCAAGAAAACCACACCGGCCATCACCGATAGCTGCTGCAGAAGTCTCCGGACCAGATAAAAACTACGAATTCCCATAATTTGTCCTATCCTCATAGGGTGGATGAAGGCACGAAGCCCCACATTCAGTTGCCGCTACGGCAATTCATCCACTAAAGAGTGACGGGTTTTAGCCGCTATAGCGTTTATTGTGGAAATAAAGCAAAGACTGTGCCGCCGGCAGGTCATCGTGGCAGGGTTTCATCCAGGTCAGCGCTTGGCTGGACTTTAGAGCAAATATAAACAGATAGCAGATATAAAGAGGTATTACATGGCCGGAGTAATGGATAGCGTCAACCAACGTACTCAGTTGGTGGGGCAGAATCGCCTGGAGCTCCTGTTGTTCAGGTTAGGTGGCCAACAGATGTACGGGATCAATGTCTTTAAAGTCAAAGAAGTCCTGCAGTGCCCTCCGCTCAATGCCATACCCGGCCGCAGCGCCGTGGTACGTGGCGTTGCCCATATTCGCGGCGGTACCCTGCCGATTATGGACATGAACCTGGCCATCGGGCGCCGCGCCTTGCCGGACATCGCCAATTGCTTTGTGATCATTACCGAATACAATCGCACCGCCCAGGGTTTTCTCGTGAGTTCCGTTGAACGCATCGTCAACATGAACTGGGGCGATATTCATCCGCCACCCAAGGGCGCCGGTAAGGAACATTACCTGACCGCTGTTACCCAGGTAGAAGGCCAATTGGTGGAGATTATTGACGTGGAAAAAATCCTCGCCGAGGTCTCACCCCCGCGCGAAGAAATCAGTGCCGGCGTGGTGGAAAGCAATATTGCCGAACGCGCCGTACAAAAACATGTATTGATTGTGGACGACTCATCCATTGCGCGTAAGCAGATCCAGCGGGTGATTGAATCCATGGGCATCAAGACCACGCTTAAAAAAGACGGTCTCGAAGCCTTTAATTACCTTAAAGATCTGCTTGCTGCCGGCAAAGATCCCTACAACGAATTGGTCTTGATCATTTGCGATATTGAAATGCCCGAGATGGATGGCTACACCTTTACCGCCGAATTGCGTAACCATCCTGACCTCAAGAAACTGCACATCATCCTGCACACCTCATTGAGCGGTGTATTTAACGAAGCCATGGTGAAGAAAGTCGGCGCGGATGACTTCCTCGCAAAATTTCATCCCGATGAACTCGCGCGTCGGGTCAATGATCA
>CAMLOU010000040.1 GCA_946481735.1 uncultured Cellvibrio sp. | reverse complement strand
TAAAACGAAATATCCAGTAAATGCAATTCACTGTTGGCTTTATCAACCGCACGCACGGCCAGGTAAAGTGTATGTCGGCCAACATTTTCCGTCAGTTTTAACACGTCCCTACCATAAGTATCGATCGCTGTTTCTGTGCCCACACCAGTAGCGACAACGCGTCCGTCTGGCTGGTCTATGCGCAATTCATATGCCCACTTGGCAGGATTTTTGGTAATCCAGCGGCCGAGCTGGATGGACTTGACGCTGTGTAAATCAAATTCACCCAAGGGAGCCACACGCCAGGTATCACTGTCTGCGGCGGTTGTCAGGGTGTTAAGTTGATAATAACTACCCAGTTTAAAGTCATCCGGCGTGGTGGTTTTGGTGAACAGGTCCGGCAGCAGGAAGCGCGGAACAATCAGGCGCAGGTTTTCCTTGACCGTGATAGGACCGATAACCTCGCCGCCTTTGTCTGTGTAAGAGACAGACAAAGTATACCCCTGGCCGAACATCGCTCTTTCTTCGCCGCTCAAATCTTTGGTGCGGTTAAAGATATCCTGGGTCAGCTTGTGGTCGCGCAATGCCAGCTTGCCGGTCAGCGGCAGGCTTTCTGCCTGGGCATCCTGCGCGTGAGACAACACATAAGTCGCCAGCGCCGTGCGGTCTTCTTCATTTAAATGCGCAAACGACGGCATAGCGGTTTCACCCCAGGCGCCTGCACCGCCATCGGCAATTTTCTTGACCAGATACGCCAGGCCTTCCGGATCTTTTTGATAGCGTTCGGCCACTGCCGTGAAAGACGGACCCACAGAGGGTGCATCAATCTGATGGCAAGCCGTACAGGAATTGGCTTCAACCAGATCCTTGCCGATCACATTGGCGCTGGCCGTTTGATGGCCTGCGGATGCCGCCTGCTCTTGCGCGCCACCAAAACTGAGTTGAACAATAGCGTTGCCGGTATCGCCGTCTTGCGCTGTGATCTTGCCATCCTCTTTGTCCGAGATCTCTATGCGGTAACCCAGTGAGCGGGTTCCCGGCCAATAGAAAGAGGAGTTGCCATCCAGCTCGATGTTGATGTCCGCCGGCGCATTTCCTACGTCAACTTGTGTTTCTGTGGTCGCGCTACTGCCTTGGGAATCTGTCGCCGTCAGTTTTACCAGGTAACTGCCGGCATTGGCGAAGTTGAGTGCTACGCTTTCACCATCGCCCAAGGTTTGGCGTGTAGCGGAATTGCCGATCAACTCGGACGTCCAGCTGAAGCTGAGGGTATCGCCATCCAGATCCACGCTCTGCGCAGCAGATGCGGTTGTCGCCAGCGGCGCGGCGCCTTGTGCGGTATCAAGGGTAATAACCGGGCTGGGCGGACGATTGCCCGGGCCGACATATTCTATGCGCGCCAGGCCTGAATCGGGGTTACCGGTAAACCAGGCGGTGCCGTACTCCAGTACATACAAACTGCCATCGGGCGCGAAGCGCGCGGCAATCGGCAAGGTGTATTCGATTTGCGGTGCAAAAGGCTCAATTTTTTCAATGCGCCCGTAATCATCGAAGCTGACAACTTTTACCCAGTTGCGCATGAAATCCAGCATGAATAATTTGTTGTCGTAATATTCCGGATAGCGATGGGTACCCGCAGGATAATCTTTGGAGCGGTAAACATCGGCGACCAGCGCCGTACGACCGCCGCTGCCGAGCTCAGGGAAGGTTTCAGAATTCGTGTAGGGATACCAGATCAGCGCGGGCTGGGCCGGCGGCAATTGTTTAGCACCGGTATTGCGCGGCGAATTGTTCATCGGCGCTAACGGATTGTATAAGCGGCCGGATGTTTCAGTCGCGAAGTCATATTCAAGGTATGGCTGATTGTTACCAATAATCAACGGCCAACCAAAATTCCCCGCTTCCGTTACACGATTGATCTCGTCATAAGCACGGGTGCCCTGCTTGTCTGAAGGCACACCGGCATCCGGCCCCACATCACCGAAGTACAGCGTTTCAGTGTCTTTATCAAAGGTCACCGTGAACGGATTGCGCGCGCCCATCACATAAATTTCCGGGCGGCCTTCTTTGCCGTCGGCGAATAAATTGCCGGTGGGAATTTTATAGCTGCCGTCATCCTGGGGAAGAATACGTAAGATTTTGCCGCGCAAATCCTGGGTATTACCCGCACCGCGCAGTGCATCAAAGTGTTTACGGTCTTCGCGCATATCGATGGGCGCATAACCGTTTTGTTCGTGGGGGTTGGTGTTATCACCCGTCGAGAAGAAGACTTCGCCGTTGTTACCAAAGGCAATGTCGCCACCAGTATGACAACAGGTTTCATCAATGCGATATTCCAGCAACAGCTGTTCTGATGCGGCGTTGATCTGGTTGTCCTGCCATTTAAAACGCGCCAGCCGCTGCCAATAACTGCCGTCATCTTTACGCGCGTTATAGCCCACATAAATCCAGGAAGATTGTGCAAAATCCGGCGGAATGCCAACACCGATCAAGCCCCATTCCATATAGCCGTGGTAGGCAACGGTTATGCTGCCGGCATCGCGGGTTTCACCGGTTTTGTAGTCAACCAGCTTGAAGGTACCGGGCCGCTCGATAATCAGCGCATCGCCGTTGGCAAAGAAATCAAAACCCATCGGCTCATTAAGATTTTGCACCAGCGTCTTTTTAATAAAACGATTGTGTTCCGGACGTGCGCGGCTGTAATCCAGTTTGGGTTTTCCACCCACCGCATATTTCAAACCACCCAATAAGTGATCAAGGAAACGGGGATTGGAAAACACTTCTGCGGTATGGCCCATACCGGTATAAAAAGAGCGGCCTCCATCGTAGTCGTGGTACCAGGCAATTGGGTGGTATTCACCATGCAGGCCGCCGATATAGGTGCTTTCATCCAGCATCAGCAAATCTTTTTTCAGCGGATACAGATCGCGGTAATCGTACCATTCATCCACCATGCTGAAGGTTTCAGGTAAGGATTCAGTGGCGGGATGTTGGTGCGCGGTGACATTTAACTGGGCGCGCTGGACATTGCTCGGATTGCCCGGATGGCTCCTGAACACACCACCGACCAGGTTACGATACCAATGCCAGTCGCCTTCCCATTCTGTGTCTGCCGCCGCGTGAATACCGACAAAACCACCGCCCGCCTGGATAAAACGCTCCATCGCCATTTCCTGGTCTTCATTCAGCACATCCAGCGTGGTGTTTAAAAAAACCAATGCGTTATAGGTCGATAATTCAGCGTCGGTAAATACACTGGAATCCTCGGTAGCGACGACGGTAAAGCCATGATCTGTTCCCAATTTTTCCAGTGCGGCAATACCCGCCGGAATGGAGTCATGGCGCCACCCGCTGGTTTTTGAAAAGACCAACACCCGTGCCCCTTGAATGTCCTGCGTAAAGCTTGCGTCTGGTGTGTCCGTTGTGGCCGGACGCTCATCATCAACCTTGCCGCAGGCAACCAATAGCGAACAGGCTACAACGCCCGAGACAAGGGAAAGCGTGATTTTTTTTACGAGGCTATGCATGGGGCACCTATATCATGATCGTGGAAGTACCGCTAAGGGGCGTACTCATCATAGGAACTGTGGTTTAGAAAAAGTGGTTGTTCATTATGTTATGGATGTACTGCTGAACGCCGTATCACCGCATTGCACCCTGGCTGACAAGTTCACCGCCATTGGTTTTTATTACAGAAAAAGCAGCAGGGCAAGGCTGGAGATGGGCTGGAGTGTAGCAGCGCCCCCCCGTGAACGCATCCCGATTTACATTTGTAAACAATGACTATAAGTACCCAGAAAATCCTATGGAGACGGACGGAAATTGCCGCCGGCATCCAGGATACCGGCGACATGAAATGATTTTTACTGGTAAATTGACACGCAATAGATGGCAAGAAACAGTCAGGTGCGCGTCAAGCCCGAGGGGGTTCGCCATTCTCACCCAGCCAACGTTGCAGGCGAAGTTCAAGTTCGTCATAGCGAATCGGCTTGACGATGTGATCATCCATTCCCGCTGCCAGACAGTTGCTTTGATCCTGTTCATTGGCGGAAGCCACCACCGCAATGATCGGCAAATGGCGGCTGGTATTGTGGGCTTTTTCCGTTGCACGGATTTTTTGCGCGGCAAGCAGGCTGTCCTGCTCCTGCATATCGTAATCCATCAACACCATATCAAATTTTTCTTTTTCCAGAATCTCCACCGCTTCTGAACCGGTGGTGGCCAATTGCACGAAGCAATTGAGTTTTTTCAGCATAGCCGAGATCACCATCTGATCGACGCGGTGATCATCAACCAACAGGATTTTTTTGGTCGCGGGCGGTGGTGTGTTCTCTTTGTTATTGCCGGAGACTTCCGGTGTAACCTCTGGCGCATCCAGGAGTTTTTGTACAGCCACTTCATACAGACGCCGGCGCATGATCGGTTTTTCAATACAGGATATTTGCGGGTAGTTGGCCAGGTGCGCTTTCACTTCCGCCGTATCACTTTGCAGAATACTCATCGCCAGGACTTGTTTGACGGCGGCAAATTGCGGATTGGCCGCCACATCCCGGGAAAGCACCAGCGCGTTCATGTTATTCAGGCGGCTGTATATCAAGAGGAGGTCGACCGGCCTGGAGGTGATCAATGCCTTCATTTTTTCCAGCGCCTGGTCGTAGCCATTCACGGTTGTCGCTGTCATACCCCAGGTTGTCAATTCATCAACCAGAGCGATAGCGGTGCTCTCTGGCAAGTCCACCAGTAAAGCGTGTTTACCGCGTAGCTTTTGTTCAGAACCGAAACGTTTCTCTTCGTGGGAGACCACTTCCAGTTTCACATTGATAAAAATACGCTTGCCCCGCTCGCGGGTTGCCATTACGTGCACGCTACCCCCCATACAGGCGGCCAATCCTTTACAGATAGAAATCCCGATACCGGTATGCTGATCATCTGCTTCCGGTAATGCGCTGCGTTCGGCTTCCGTGCGCGACGTACTTTTTTCGCTATCGCTGATGATGATTTGTAATTCACCTACGTCGTCCTGATCCGTATCCTGATTAAACCGGGCTTCAATAAACACGTGGTCGATGGCCGCGGTTTTAAGCGCGTGATTCAATAAGGTGCTGAAGATTTGCCCCAACCGAACGGCGTCGCCTTTTACGCGCAAAGGCATCTGCGGATCAAACAGATAATAGAGCTCTACACCCTGTTGATGCGCATCCAGGGAAAAATCCTCGACCAGTTTTTCCAGGGTACGGCGCAGATCAAAGATGCTCTCTTCCAGGCGCAGGTTTTTGGTGGTGATCTTGGAAAAATCCACCACGTTGTTCACCAGATCCAACTGGCGCTCGCCGGCTTTACTCGCCATGGTAAGCAGTTCGCGTTGTTTTTCGGACAGTTGATCGCTATCGATCAGCGTCAAGGTGCCGAGGATGTCACTGAGCGATGAACGGAATTCGTGGCCAAGGTTAACCAGAAATTCATTTTTCAGTTCGATAGCGGCCTGGGAATTGCGCTGCTCGTGTTCCAGCCCTTTCGCCCGTTCACGCAACGCATAGTTGGCTTCGAGCCGTTCCCAATACGAAAACGACGTAACCTTGGCCTGGTGGCTGAGCATGATAAAAAACACCAGCATGATCGAACCGTATAAATAGCCATCCACATCACCCAGCAGGATCGCGGTAATAGCCGCCGGCACCTGGCCGATAAATAAATAGATCGTCAGGAAGTGGCGATACGGCGCAAATACATTCGAGACGCTTGAATAAAACACCACCGAATACAACCACATCACCAGGGTTTCATCGCGCATGCCCTGCACCCAGGTCAAGCTGACCAGGATGATGCTCCACCAGGCCGCCCCCAGGCAGGAGGCTATGAAATATTGGTTGCGCCAACGCGTCGGTGCGCGAGCATAAAGCACATCAAAACGAAACAGGTAATAACTGCGCAGCAAGGTGACCACGAGCAGACCGGTTACCAATACCACTGCCAGGTTATGTTCCCGGTCAATAAAGTCACCAAAGGCGAGGCACAACACGAACACCAAAAAATTGAGCACCAGGCCACGCCGGCTATATTTGGCCACCCGGGCATCCGTGTCGCGCATAATCTGCCGGTCTTTCTGGACTTTGGAGGTGGGAACAAAGAAATGAAACATGCGGTTGAAGCCCCTGTCTGGTTGATGCGACTCTTGGATATGACCTTAATGCGTTGTTATTTTTCGAGCATTTCCACTAATACGGTCTTGATGATGAACCCCAGCAGACCCAAGCCCAGCGCCAGGAAGAGGATAAAGGTACCAAACTTGCCAGCTTTTGATTTTCGCGCCAGGTCCCACACAATAAACACCATGAACGCGATCAACCCACCAACACCAATATAAAGCGACCAGGTTTCAAATTGCTCAACTGTCATATCCACACCACATCAGAGGCTTATGATTCGGAGCGCTGCAATCAACGCCATTGCGAAATGGTTCGCATTGTATCCAAAATCAAAAGTCACATATACCCCGGTGGTTTTTTATGCCTTTATTCCCGCCAATGACAGGTATAAACTCTATTCGGGTTGTAAAAAGCGTTGTGCGTTATCGGCAAATACACCCACCAAAGATTCTCATCCGTTATTTTTATTAGTATAGGGATACCATCATGAAGACCATTCATTTTTTTGCAGCTTTAGTTATTGTCCTGGGGTTAATGAGCGGTTGCTCCAAAGAAGAAGTCGAAAACACCACCGAAGCGGTGAAGGAATCCGCCGCTGAGATGCAGGATGCAGCTGAAGACACACTGGAAAAAGCCGGTGATACAGTGGAACACGTGACAGAAGCTACCGCTGAAACGGCAGAAGAGTGGGCCGACAAGGCAGCCGATGCCGCTGAAGAAACCGGTGAAGCGATGAAAGATGGTTATGAAAATACCGTAGACGCAATGGACGATGCGGTGGAAACCACGGAAGAAAAAGCTGAAGAGATAGTTGAGTAGGTTTTATAACCGGTGGGCAGCCTCACTGCCCACCGGTGCACTGCGGCAATACCTTAGAGTTTGTCGATTATTTCCGGCAACACATCAAACAAATCCCCCACCAACCCATAATCTGCTACCTGAAAAATTGGCGCATCCTCATCGTTGTTGATGGCAACAATGACTCTGGAATCTTTCATGCCCGCCAGGTGTTGCACTGCCCCCGAAATCCCCACGGCGATATACAGTTCCGGCGCCACTATCTTGCCGGTCTGCCCCACCTGCATATCATTGGCCACAAAGCCGGCGTCCACGGCGGCGCGGGACGCACCCACAGCGGCGTGAAGTTTGTCAGCTAATCGGTACACCAAATTAAAATTTTCCCCGGACTGAAGACCTCTGCCACCGGCAACCACCACGCGCGCGGCGGTCAGTTCAGGGCGTTCACTGACCGCCAACTGCTGGTCCACCAGCTCGCTGAGTTGTTGGGGCGGCGGACCTGCTAGTTGCCGGATAGCAGCGTTGCCGCCGGTTTGCTCTGCTGCCTGAAACGCGCTGGTGCGAATGGTCAACAATTTAAGCGCGTCATCGCTGACGACGGTTGCCAATGCGCTGCCGGCATAGACCGGGCGGACGAAGGTATCGGGGGCGAGAATAGCCATCACCTCGCTGATAGCTTGCACATCCAGCAGCGCCGCCGCCCGAGGTAAAAGATTTTTACCCGCCGTGGACGCGGCAATCATGATGTGGGTGTAAGCAGGCGCGAGGGTAACCACAATCGGGGTGATGCTTTCCGCCAACTGGTGTTCACAAACGGGATCATCCACCAGCAGGACGTTGTCGACACCTGCGGTTTGCGCGAGTGATTGGGCCAATCCATCACAACGATAACCGGCCAGCAAGACATCAAGATGAACCTTACCGATATGGCGCAATTGATTCGCCGCGCCCATGACTTTGTATGTTGCAGGATGAATGCTGTGGTTGTCGTGTTCAGCGATGACCAATATGTTGATGTTATCCATTAAATTAACTGCGCCTCCCGCAACCTGGCCAACAATGCCTCAACATCTTTTACCTTTTCACCAGCCTGACGGGAGGGCGGCAGTTCGAACTTGAGCGTGCGTACCCTGGGTGTGATATCCACGGCCAGTTCCTCGGGTGTCATTGTTGCCAGGGGTTTCTGGCGGGCTTTCATTATGTTGGGCAAGGTGGGATAACGGGGTTGGTTGAGACGCAGATCGGTAGTGACGACAGCGGGAAGGCGCAGCAGCAAGGTTTGCAAACCGCCATCAATCTCACGGGTTACCCTGGCTTTATCGCCTTCGATAACCAGGCGCGACGCAAAGGTACCTTGCGCATACCCGCATAAGGCCGCCAGCATTTGACCGGCCTGGTTGTTGTCGCCGTCGATAGATTGCTTGCCCAGTAGAACCAGGCCGGGCTGCTCGCGCTCAACCAGTTTATGCAGGCAATGCGCGACGGCCAGGGGTTGCAGGTCGGCGGTTGTTTTCACCAGGATCGCGCGATCTGCCCCCAGGGCCAGCGCGGCACGCAATTGTTCTTGCGCCGTGTCGGCGCCGATGGACACTACAACGACCTCGGTAGCAATGCCCTGCTCTTTCAGTCGTACGGCTTCTTCAACGGCAATTTCACAGAAGGGATTTATCGCCATTTTGGCACCGGCAATGTCCATTGCTGTCGCCTGGTTGTTGGGGCGAACACGGACACTGTGGTCCACCACCCGTTTAATCGCGACCAGTATTTTCATAAAACGTCTTTCCTTGGGAGTGATGTTGTTCAAAGCGTGAGCACTTTATTGTGGATCGCCACACAAACCCCAAAAAGCACAGTTCATCTGCTTTGGCTGCTGACTATAAAATGCCTTGACGCCAAAAAACAATCGGGACGCACAGTATTTACTGACGAAGTCGCCCGGCACGCAATAACAATAACGGGCGACAAGCGGCCCTCGACAAAAATTTGTTACGGGGTGGATTGCGTCGGCCAGACTGCTACAGCACACTGGCGCGCCCGCTTACCCGGCCTTACCTGTTTTACTCCCTGAAACCCAATTCGGATCAATCATGCGTATTACCAAAATCGCGCTCGTTGCTGTGCTCAGTTTCGTGTTGTCTGCCTGTGTCACCTCGTTGGTATTGGGCAATGCCCAAAGCAAATTAATGTGGGCCATGCTCAAACCCCTGGTGGGTTTTGATCCCAATGAGGTCAACCTGTTTGAGCAACCGATGATCAAGAATCGCATGGTGAAATTACTCGGCCCCCATTACGACACCACCATGAAACTCTTGCGTACGGCCAATGAAATCCAGCAAGAGGGCGCGCTGTTTTATGTGGTTTCCCGTTACACCCCGCTGCCCGGTATTGCCAAACAGACTGCCGAAAAAGCCGGCTTTGTGTGGAACGCTGATACCAACCAGATGGCGGTGATGCTGGTGACCGGCGGCGCGCCGACAGTGATCGCCGAGCAGGTGGAAAATGCCAAGATGGCGATCATGCCTAGCTGGCCGACAGAATTACAGGCCGTGATTGACGGTGCCGAGGCCACGCAAAAAGCACTGCAGGACGCCGTGGTTGATAAGACCACTGAAATGGTGGGCGAGACGCTGGGACTGGAAGGCGACCAGCCGTTATTGGAACAGGTGATTGAAAGCGGATTAACCGGCGAATCCGTCGGCAATGCGGTGGAGGAACATATCCAGCAATCCAGCGATAAGGTTATCGAGGATACGACCGCACCGGCGCGGGAAACCCTTGAGCAGCAGTTACCTGAATCGGTCACTGAACCGCTACAGGATATTGACGATACACGCGATGCAATTTCAGAAAAAATGGAACAGGAAACCGGGCAGTTTGAACAGATGGAAGATCTTATTAAGGAGTGGGAAAAACTGCCCCCGGAAGATAGTCAGCCAACGCCATAAACCTTGGTCGCGGCTTGGCGAGCGGAATTAATTATCCAATCGCCAACCACCGCCCAAGGCTTTATACAAATCCACCGCAGCCGTTAACCGCGCCTGGCGTTGCTGGGCCAATTGATCCTGCGCCTGAAACAAACTGCGCTGCGCATCAAGCAAAGCCAGAAGGTCATCGCTGCCTTCGCGATAACGCACTTCCGTCAGGCGCAACGTGCGTTGTGCCTGGGTAACGATTTCCGTCTGGCGCTGTTCCTGCTCTGCATTCACGGCGGTGCGATCAAGCGCATCGTCCACTTCCTGCAAAGCGGTGTAAATAGTTTTGCGATATTGTTCAACCAAGCTGATGCGTTGCGACTCGCTGAGTTTGACCTGATTATGCAGGCGACCACCGTCGAACAAGGTCTGCGCAAGGGATAAGCTCCAGCCCACCGAATCGCTCGCACTACCTAATGAAAATAAAGCTGCAGTTGCTTTACCGGCGGATGCACTTAATTGCACGGCGGGCAGGAGTGCGGCGCGCGCGGCGGCAACATCCGCATCGGCTGCCTGCAGTTGTGCTTCCGCACTGGCCAGATCCGGGCGGCGGGTAATGATATCTGCCGGTACGCCAGCGTTAATATCCGGTAACGCGATGTCCATGATCGCCTCGTCTGTTAACACAAAATTTTGCGGCACACGACCAATCAGTACCGCCAAGGCAGCACGCGTTTGCCGACCCTGCAATTCCAAAGGCGGCAAAGCGGCTGATTGACTCAACAGATTGGTGCGCTGGCGGGCCAGGTCCGCCGCGGTTGCCGCACCATTGCGATAACGCACATCCACAATGTCGTAAACCCGTTGCGCGATACGAATGTTTTCGCGCGTGGTTTCAATGCGCGCCTGCAAGGCCAGCCATTGAAACCAGCCACTGGCCACCGCACCGGTTAAACTCAAACGTGCGGATTCATAATCAAATTCACTGGCTTTAAATGATGCTTCCGCCGCAGCGATATTGGCGGAAACACGGCCCCATAAATCGATTTCATAACTGGCACCGAGTGATATGCGGCTCGACTCTCCGGTTTGCCAGTCCGCCTCACTGTCGCGACTGCGCGTTGAACCGCTGCTGGCGTTCACGCTCAGCGCAGGAAACAATGACGCGCCGACAGCATTCATCTGCAATTCCGCCTGGCGCACCCGTTCAGCAGCGATACGCAAATCCGGGCTTTGCTGCAAGGCCTCTTCAATCAATTGATTCAATTGCGGCGACTGGAAACTGGCCCACCATTCGCGATTAATTTCTGTTTGTTGATGAGTGAGGTTTGCAGTCTGCCAGTTTTCGGTGAAGGCAATATCCGGTTGGTCGTGATGGCTGATGGAATGGCACGCCGTCAAGCTGATCAGTATCGGCCACCACAAGAGTACTCGATAAAATTGCGAAAATAGTGTTTGTTGCGCAGACATCGTTATTACTCCGTCGCCAAGGCAGTAACAGGGTCAAGGCGGGCCGCCTTGCGCGCCGGCAGGTAACCAAAGATCAAGCCGGTCGCAAAGGCGCAACCGAACGCCAGAATCACCGGCGCCAAAGAGTAGGAAATCGGTGTACCTAAATAATTAATTAATGCGGCGCTCCCTAAACCCAACACCACACCAATCACACCACCTATCGCCGACACGACTAAAGCCTCAATCAAAAACTGTTGCAGGATATGACGCGTGCGCGCGCCGGTGGCCATGCGAATACCGATCTCCCGCGTGCGCTCCGTGACGCTGACCAGCATGATATTCATCACGCCGATTCCCCCCACCAGCAAAGAGATCGCCGCGATGGAAGCCAGCAAAATAGTCATGGTGTTTTGAGTTTCAGAAACCGTGTCGATCAGCGATGCCATATTAAAAATCTGGAAATCTTCCGTACCGTGCCGTGCCAGCAAGAGCGCATGTGCGGCTGCCTGAACCTCAGACATCTGTTGTGTATCGGCGACGGCGATAGTGACGTTGCGCAAAAAAGTTTGGCCGAAGATGCGCAGGCTGCCGGTGGTGTAAGGGACAAAAACCACATTGTCCTGATCGTCACCGCGCGGCGAAGCGCCCTGCTCTGCCATCACGCCGATCACCTGAAACAAAATATTGTTGATGATAATGTAATGGCCCAGCGGATCAGCCTGGCCAAATAATTTTTCTGCGACGGATTTACCGATAACGGCAACCGTTGCGTAGCTTTTTTCATCCTCTTCTGTAAAAAAAGTGCCACTGGCCAGGGTCCAGTTGCGTGCAACGGGAAATAAATGCGAGGTCGCATTGATTTCTGCGCTGTGATCTTCTGTTTCGTAGCGCAAGGTATATCCGCCAGTCAGTTCGGGCACCGCAGCCAAAATATTCGGCAAGTTATTCAAGGCATCGACATCGGCCGGCACAAGGGAAGACGTGCTCCATCGCCCTCCGCGCTCATTTGGGCCGCCGGGTCGCACCAGCAATAAATTACTGCCCATGGCACTGATACGATCTACCACTGCCTGTTTGGCGCCGTCGCCGATAGCGAGCATGGTAATAACCGAGGCTACGCCGATCACAATGCCAAGCAAGGTGAGGATCGTGCGGAAGATATTGCCAAACAAAGAACGCAACGCCGTCTTACCGGCAGATAATAATTCGCTGCTCAAACTGGGCTCGCCGTGTAATTTTTCTGTCGCAGCACCGGCAGCATTTTTTGTTCGCACCGCCGGGCCAGGATCACTAATAATCACACCATCACGAATCTCAATCAGACGATGCGCGTGTGCCGCAACGCTGGCGTCATGGGTAATCAAAATAATGGTATGCCCCTGGGCGGACAAGGTTTCCAACAGGGCAATCACATCACTGCCGCTGTGACTGTCGAGAGCGCCCGTGGGCTCATCCGCCAATATGATTTGCCCACCATTCATCAATGCCCGTGCAATAGACACCCGTTGCTGTTGCCCGCCGGACAATTGATTGGGGCGATGGTGCAGGCGTTCACCCAAACCTAAAGAGGTCAGCAAGTCCGCTGCACGATGACGACGTGCCTGTGGCGGCAAGCCGGAATAACTCGCTGGCAGTTCGACGTTTTCACACGCGCTGACACCGGGCAGCAGGTTGTAACTTTGAAAGACAAAACCAAAAGCTTCCCGGCGCAAACGCGCCAGGTCATCCCGCTCAAACAGGGACACATCCTGACCATCAAAAAAATACGCACCACTGCTGGGACGATCCAGACAACCGAGAATATTCATCAGCGTGGATTTACCTGAGCCCGACGCGCCCATGATGGCAACAAACTCACCGGGAAAAATTTTAAGATCAATGCCGTGCAATACCTGCGTGGCAATTTCGCCGTTGCGAAAGGTTTTGGTCACGCCGCGCAATTCAATCAGCGGCACATCATTGGCAGGCGTGATCATCAGCGCATCATCCTCGGTCCCCAGGGGCGGGCATTGTCGGCGGGTGCCTTTGCGGTTTGTTGCGTGCCCGTAATGACATGCTCACCCTCTTCAAGGCCCGCCATAATTTCTGCCTGAACACGGTTGGTCACACCGACCTGCACATCACGATCTTCAATGATTCCTTTGGCATTGATTACCTTAACCGTGGCAGTGCGCGGGCCAGACGCCTGGGCTGAGCGTCTTGCTGGACGGTTGGGTCGCTCTGCTGCGCGCTCACCCGCCGGTTTACCTTCACGCACCGCCAGTGGCAAACGCGGTGCAGAAAAATTCAGGGCAGACATGGGCACCAGCAACACGTCGCGCGCTTCCGCCGCAACAAAAAAAACCTGCGTGGTCATCTGGGTCATCAGCAAACCGTTGGGGTTGGGTACATCAAATAAGGCGTTGTATAACACCACATTGTTGAGCACCGTTGGCGTCGGCTCGATGCGACCCAACTGGCTGTACCAACGCCGCCCTTCGCCACCGAGCGTGGTGAAATACACTTTCATATTATTTTGCAGCTTACTGATGTCCGCTTCCGATACCTGTGCCTGCACGGTCATGGTGGACAAGTCGGCGATACGCAATAAAGTCGGTGCCATTTGATTAGTGTTCAGTGTTTGCCCTTGCCGTGAGGTAATTGATACGACCGTGCCATCCATGGGTGCATAGATGCTTGCGAATTCCAGATTGGCCTCCTCGGCGCGCAGGCTGGATTCGATCTGTTCGATCTGCGCTTGCAGTGCTTCAATTTGCGCCTTGGCCGATTGCAGCGAGGCTTCTGCACTTTGCAGGGCTTCCTGGGTGGTGGCATCTTCTTTTTGCAGATTCTGTTGTCGCGTATAGTTCACTTGCGCAAGCTTTAATTGCGCTTCACGATCCAGCAGTTGCGCGCGTTGATTGCGCAATTGTGCGCGGGTTGCATCTACCTTGGCGAGATAAACCGTTGCATCAATCTCCGCCAATAAATCGCCCTGCTTGACCTCGCTGCCGACTTCGACATGCAACACCTTCAATTGGCCGGAGACCTGCGCACCTACATCAACATAATCGCGCGGCTGCAAGGTACCCGTGGCGGTGACCAGGTTTTCAATATTACCGCGCTGCACAACTGCGGTTGCATGCACAACATTTTCCTCGGTATCGCGCAGCAACCACCCGATAAGCAATCCGACTACAATGAAAATACTTACCATCAACCACTTTCGTTGGCGCAGGTGTTGAAGCTTTTTAAGGAAACCTTTAAACAAAGCGGGCATACACTCTATCCATTCGGTTAAACATTACGATGTATTTAATAAACGTCGCGGCAATATCGTTCGTCATCAGCCAAGGCTTCAAGCAACTCTTCCCCCAGGATTTCCCTCAAAGCTTCATCCACGCCTTGCGCCATACCTGCCAGGCTACCGCACACATAAATAGCTGCACCTTCTTCAATCCATTGCCGGATCATCTCAGGTTTTTCCAATAGCAGATGTTGCACGTAACGCGGTGTGTCCTGGTCGCGGGAAAACGCCAGATCAAGGTGCGCAAGAAAGCCCTGCTTTTTCCAGGCAAGAATTTCATCGGCAAAGAAAAAATCATTGGCCAGCGTTCGCTCACCAAAAAGCAACCAGTTGCGTCGATGACCGGCGCGAACACGCGCTCGCAGGTGCGCGCGTAAACCCGCCAGGCCTGTGCCATTTCCCACCAGAATTATTGGACGATCATCGGCGGGTGCATGAAAGCCTTGGTTTACCCGTACCCGTAACGCAATATCATCGCCGGGTTGGGCATAAGCCGTTAACCAGCCGGAACCGAGACCTAGTGTTTGTTCGGGCAACTGCACCTGACGCACGATTAAATCGAGCGTGCCGTCTTCCGGCAATGACGCAATGGAATATTCCCGGTGCGGTAACTCCGGCAATTGATCAAGCAAGGCGTCGATGGATAACGAACGATAATGCTCGGATAATTGTTCAGGCAAACGGCGGCGCATCAGCATCTGCTCAAGTGACATGCCGGTATCAGCTACCTGAACGTGACCGTCGAGGGTGAGTTCGCGCAGGAATTGTCTTACCCGTGTGGGTGGATTGCAGGGACCGATCTCGGCAATATCGCCAGCCTGCCATGTATCCTGCGCAATAATTCCTTGGGCGGGTTGCAGTTGTATGTGAAAGGCGGGATGCTTGGGGCTGTCGGGATTCAAACAGGCGCGCGCGTGCAAGCGCCAGGCTTCGTACCCCGGCTGGCTCCAGTCGGGGAAGTGTGTCTGCCCGCTGAGTTGCCCGAGATAATATTGCCAATGGCGCAATGCACTTTCATCGTGTTTATCCACTTCCACGACATCAAATAACAAGGTGGCGCCGCGATGATGTAAGCCATGATTCAGTGTATGACCAAAGCCGCAAAAATGGCGGTAGTCGCGATCACCCAGCGCCAAAATGCCAAATTGCAAATGCGCCAGTGCTCCATCCTGTTTTGATAAATAGCGGCGCACGAATGCAGTACCGGTGTCTGGCGGTTCGCCCTCGCCATAGGTGCTGACCACAAACAAGGCTCGATACGTTTGTGCCAGTAGGGCTTCATCCACTTTGTGCAACGACAGCAGCCTGCATGACAATCCGGCCTGTTGCAGTTGTTGTGCACTTTTCTGCGCAAGGTGCTCCGCGTTACCGGTTTGACTGGCGTAAGCGATCAGTACCGTGTCTTGCACCAGCTCGATATGCTTATCTGCTATACGCTCGCGTTGCCGGTACTTTATCCAGCAGATCAAGCAGAAAGCGGCATAAATCAATATGACTGTAATTGCTGCAAGATAACGCACACCACTTACCTTTTTTGTGCCGGGTTTATGCCAGAGCTTATCACCGGCAAACCGTTTCCCTAATAAAAACCCCGCCATAGCGGCGGGGTTTGCGATGGCCGAGGCCAGTGTAAAAACAATTGCTTACCGAGGAAACGGTTTGCACATTGTTTTAACAATTCACACGCTATTCGGGCAACACCTCCAGGGTTGCCACGTAAGCACCGCGCCGTTGCTTCGCCGGTTTTTTGCCTTTGTCATCGCTGTATTCCGCGTTTAACCAATACATGCCAGCGTCCGGCCAGGTGATGCTGGCTTTACCTTTCTTATCGGTGACCACTTCAATCGCTGCCTGCTCATTGCGGTAACGCATACCGCCGGGAATAGCGGTTACCTTGGCACCGACTGCCGGCTTACCATCCATCAGGAAAATAAAGTCGGCGGTCTCACCGGCAAACAAATCGTTGGGATGTGTGACCGGTACCATCTCCAATCCCACCTTGGTCGGTTTTAATACGGTGTCACTGGGAGAACCGGCCGTAACGAAGGTTTCGATACGGTGGGACGATTGGGAAATCTGCAAATTTTTAGCTTTTTTTGGTACTTCTTTTTCGAAGCCTTCCTGCGTCGGTGCCACACCACGCGGTGGCCAGAAACGGCGCTCACCGCCCTCCGTTTCCCAGCGGGCATTCAATCCGCTGCTCGCATAAAACACTTTGTAAGTGCCGCTCTGGGAAAGGTTCACATCAAATGTGCTACGGTATTTTCCTGTAGCAGCATTGTGCAATTCCACGCTCTTGCCGTCTGGCCCGATAGCCGTTAACCGCTGGTAATCCAGGGGAACATGATTCACATGGAAAATATCATTGGATACCGCTGCATCAAAGGTCACCCAGGCATCCTCACCGGACAGTACGGTAGCCGACGGTTTAATCCAGGCGCGGTGGCCGTGGGCCATCATGGAGACAGTCAAACCCAGCGCGAATACAGAAACAAGTTGTGCGATTCTATTCATAAGAAAATTCCTTTGCGAAATATCAGTCAATGATTTAGTGGCGATAGCTAAGATGGAAAACGCTCAGCATCATGGGTTCAGTGTTAACTGAAATGCACCCAGTTCGTTTTTACCTTGCGCTTTTAGGGTTTCCGGTTTTTTTGGTGGCCACTGGAAGGGAATTTTTAATAATTCGCGTCCACCCACTTCACGGGCGGCTTCAAGAATCAGGGTATATTCACCGGCGATTAATTTACCCAGCGGTTCGGCCCCTTCAGTAAAGGTAATGGTATGGGTGCCGGGCGCGCGGGTTGCGCCGCTGACGCCATCGATGGGCATATCCAGTTCGCGACCACTGCGACGCCACCATTGACGCATATCTTTCAGCCAATCTTCGCCTTTGTCTTCTTTCATCTCCACGTCATACCAGACGGCGAGGTTGATAACTTTTTTATCCTTATCCTCCACCCATAAGGCAGTGTAAGGACGATGGTATTCCGCCACATCCAGACGCGGAATTTCCAGTGAAACAGCCAACTCCCCCGCGCGAGCAGCGGTAGACATAATGGCCAGGAACATCGCAAACAAACGCGAACCCATAACTTACTTCTCCATGAAACATTAATGAATAAACAGGATGGCCAGCAGGAGCGGGATAACCAATCCCAGCCCCACCACCGGCCAGGTTGTCGGGCGACTGCCGGCATGGCGGTAGAGCAACACCAGGCCGGTGATACAAAAGATCACACACGCCACCGCAAACACATCAATAAACCAGAACCACACCACGCCGGTGTTGCGCCCTTTATGCAAATCGTTGAAGTAGGAAATCCACCCGCGTTCGGTTTTTTCGTAAAAGAGTTCACCGCTGGTGATATTGATCGTTAACCAGGCATCGCCACCGGGGCGCGGTAAAGACACATAAATTTCTTCATCACTCCATTCGGCCAACCGCTCCTGCGTGCGAATGGCGTGTTTCGCACTTAGCCATTGCACCAGGTTTTCCGGCAGCGGTGCTTGTTCTTCATCCGGTATCACCAGCTGCTGCAACAATTCACCCGGCACGTCCGCCTCAATGGTTTCGACGTGCGGCGTTACCTGAATTTGCGCCGCGTGATTGAGCGTAATGCCGGTAATGGCAAAGAGGAGCATGCCGACTAAACAGACGGCTGAACTGATCCAGTGCCATTGACGAACGGTGCCGAGCCAGATGAAACGCGCTGTCAGTTTATTTTTTTTACTCATCCGGCTTATACATCCGCCCATTGCCGCAGCAGGTTGTGATAGTGGCCAGTCAAACCGAGTACTTCCGTTGAATCACCGAGTTGCTGGCGCAAGGACTGAATATTGCAATCCAGTTCGTGCAGCATGTTACGTTGCCAATCGTCACGCACCATGCTTTGCGTCCAGAAAAAGCTGCACAAGCGTTCACCCTGGGTGACAGGTTCAACTTTGTGCAGACTCGAGGAGGGATACAGAATGACATCACCGGCCGGCAGTTTTACCTCATGAACGCCATAAGTATCCTGCACGACCAGTTCACCACCCTGGTAGTCATCGGGTTCCGTTAAAAATAACGTGGTGGAAAGATCTGTGCGCAAACTGAGTGTGCTGAACGGCAGTTGCCGAACAGCACCATCCACATGGAACCCATAATGTTCGCCGCCGCTGTAGGCATTAAACAGCGGCGGTACCGAACGCAGGGGTAAAGCGGCAGACATAAACAACGGATTAGCGTACAACCGCTGCAGGATCAGCTCGCCCAACTCGCGCCCGACGGGCGATTCAACCGGCAGTTGGCGATTGCGTTTGACCTGTGCCCCCTGCGGACCCACGGTCGCCCGGCCATCAACCCATTCGATTTCCGCCAAACGCCTTCGGCATTCCATAACCTCGGCCTTGCTCAGTATTTCGGGTATGTGAATTAACATAAAACCCGTCCTGATCAGAACCGTAAATCCGCACTGAGGAGGAAGGTACGAGACATGCCCGGGTTGTAGCGATAACCACTCTTGTTAATGGCCGCGACATATTCTTTATCGGCCAGGTTGTATGCGTTTAATCGCACGGTCAGGTTGTCGGCTACCTCGTAAGACACAACGGCATCAAACACCGTGTACGACTCAGTGATGGCCGGTGTACCAACAGCACCGTCGGTACCTCTGTGCAGGCCGGCCGTGTAGCGAGCGCCGCCACCAATGGTCAGGCCGAAGGGGAAGCGGTAGCTGGTCCAGCTGGTGAAAGCTTCGTCGGGGGTATAGGTCAGGTTATTGGTGCCGTCCGCTGCCACCTCCGGTCCATTTTCCACTTCGGTGTTCATGCTGGTATAACCGGCGGTGATTTGCCAATGTTCCGTAATGTTGCCGACCGCAGACAACTCGATACCCTCAACCACTTTCTCACCTGATTGGGTCGGATTGCCCTGATCATCCAGGTCTTGTGAATTGATTTCATTGGTAATGTCCGTGCGGAACAATGCGAGATTTAAGGACAAAGCGTCTTCATACACATCCCACTTGGTACCCACCTCAAGGGTTTCAGCTTTTTGTGGATCCAGGTTCGGGTTATTGGCATTGCTCGCCGAATCACTCAGCTGAAAGTTTGTGCCACCGGGTGGTTGTTGCGAAATAGCGACATTGGCATAAAGGCTGGCAACCTCCACCGGCTTGTACACTGCGCCCAGCTTCCAGTTAATCAGGGTGTCTTCTGCTTCGCCGTCAAATGTATTGACGATGCTGCCGACCGGGGCGCCGTTGCATGGCACCGCGCCACGACCCGTGCCGTTGTTGCAGATAGCATTGCTGCTGTATTCCGTCTTGTAGCGATCGGCACGTACGCCGCCAGTCACCAGGAATTGCTCGCTGAATTTCAGGGTATCAAAGACATAAAACGACACAGTGTCGGTCTGGCCTTCACTGTTGGCGCCACTGCGCGATGCGGTCAGGTCGCCGGTGTCGTTCCAGTCGGGATTATAGAGATTAGCCGCCGGGCGGCTGCCCGTGCTGGCAACGCCGTAGCTGATTTGTTCTTCCCGTGTCAGTTCCACGCCGGTGCTCAGGTTGTGCTCGATATTGCCCGTGGTGAAATCAACACGCAGGTTGAGTTGATCGGTCAGGATCTTGTTGGTGATGTCTTTAAACGTATTGTTGCCGCGTGTCAGGGTATAGGTAGACAAATCATTTACATCAGTCCAACGGATGTTGCCGGTTGGATTGCCCTCACCGTCTACCGCTCCCGTACTCATGAATGCGCTGAGCAAATAATCTTGCTCGGTCTCGCCCCAGCGCAGGCTATTGGTCACGGTTACGTTATCAGCCAGATCGTGTTCGATACGCAGTGTTGCCATCTTGGCCGTGACGTCATCGTGATCATCGCGGGTACCGTAAAAGTTGTTCGGGTCTACCGGGTTGCCCACGAGTTGCTCAAGCCCCGGTTGTGGCTCCCAATGAGGCAGGCCAACCGTCGGAACATAACCATCAGGGATGTTTTCCTGTTTTACATACAACAGGTTCACGTAAGCGCGGGTTGCGCCGTCCAACCCAAAACCCAGAGACGGGGCAATACCGATGCGCTTGTTGTTCACATGGTCGCGACCGGCAACATCGCTGTCCTGCCACATCAGATTTAACCGCAACGCACTGCCGGGTACGGCCAAGGTCTGGTTGATATCCGCCGTTACGCGATTCTGTTCGTCAGTGCCTGTGGTAACCGTACCGGAAATTGCATCTTCCAGATACGCCTGTTTGCTGACCAGATTGATAGCCCCGGTGGGTGCACTTCGTCCGTTATCGGTGCCGGCCGGCCCCTTTGCAACCTCAACTTGTTCAATATTGAACAGATCGCGCGAGATCGAGCCCAGGTCCCGGATGCCGTCCACAAACAGACTGCTTGAGGTGTCAAAGCCGCGCATATAAATCGCATCACCGGTTGTGGTGTTACCGTTCTCACCCGCATAAAAAGTGCCCACACCGGCGCTGTTACGCAGTGCTTCTGTCAGCGTGGTTGCACCCTGCTGGGTAAATACCTGGTTAGTTATCACCTGGATGGTTTGCGGCGTGTCACGGAGCGGCTGGGTGAATTTTGGGGAACTGACCGTATCAGCCTTGTAGGGTGATGCAACGGCGTCAGCCTCGATCTTTACGGTATTCAAGGCTTTTGGTGACTCATCCTGAGCGATAGCCAACCCCGACGAAGCCAATAACATCGCAGAAGACAAGGCGGTGGTGGTCAGTCGTGTAGCGGAAGAATGTTTCTTTGAGACGATGTGTGTGGCGGCGGGCCTGGATAAGTTCATGATGATCCCTTAAATAATAATGAGACGCAAAGAAGAATAATGCGCGCATATTATCGAGAATCATTTACAACATCAATGATAATTATTCTCAAAGAGAAGAAATTTATGTACCAGGGGAAAACGCCGAAGAAGAAGCTTGAAAACAGTCTCTGACGGGAAGGCACCGCCAATTAGCGGTGCCTCTTAGAGAGAAAAATGGCTAGATATACGCGTTCGAACGATCCGTATGATCCGTTACGTCACGGATGCCTTTTAATTCGGGCAGTTTGTCCATCAGCTGTACTTCGATACCCTGCTTGAGCGTCACCGCCACCGCGCCACAACCCTGGCAGCCACCGCCGAATTTGAGTACGGCAATCATATCGTCGGTCACTTCAACCAGGCTGACATTGCCACCGTGAGCGGCGAGGCTGGGGTTAACGTCGTTGTACAGCACGTAGTTGATACGGTCTTCCAGCGGGCTGTCGTCAGTCACCCGTGGCATCTTGGAGTTGGGCGCGCGGATGGTGAGCTGGCCACCCATGCGATCCGGCGAATAGTCTACTTTGGCCTCTTCCAGATACGGCAAACTGCGGCCTTCAAAGTAGGCTTTGAAGCCATTGAGCTGGACAATCTCGTCGCCGTCCTTTTCTTCACCGGGGCGACAATAGGCAATACAGGTTTCCGCCTGCGGTGTGCCCGGACTGGCCACGAACATCCGGATGCCGATGCCGTCGTTATCCTTCTGTTTGTCCAGTAACTCTTTGAGATACTGCTGGGCCGATTCAGTGATTTCTACGTTAACACTCATACCTGCTGCTTAACCCCGGATTACCTGATTAATTTAGTCGGGTATTCTACTGTAAAGCCACCGGCTAAAACACCATGAATTTACAATCAGGCTGATAGCCTGGATCAAACGCCATCAGCGCAAGGTTTTACGCAAAAACACCAGCATGTCGTCCAATACCGGGACGGCATCCTTCTCAAAACAGGTCCCTGCCTGCTTGTTGCAGCCACCGTCCATAAAACCATGGGCGCGACCGGGATAAATCTTAAAGGTTACCGGCTGGTCCGCCTTTTTCAGCAGTTCCACATAGTGTCCTACCATCGCCGGGGTCGTGAGCGTGTCATTTTCAGCGACGTGGATAAACTGCGGGGGTAACGGATAATCCTTGGCGTCCGGAATGTTGTAGATCGGTGAAACAGCTTTGTAGTACTCGGGGTGATCCACGACGTTGATGTCATTACCAAAGATGCCGCGCGGCTCAGCCTTGGCGAATTGCCAGAACATATTGGACGGCTTCTCAAAGCCCCCTTTCACCGCCTCATAGAGATCAAAGGCGCCGTAACTGATGATGGCCGCCTGCACCTTCAAACCATCGCGCTTGGCTACTTTTTCGGCAGTCTTGCCTTTGGGCAGATAGGTCGGCTTAAACCCTAACGACTTTCCTTTGAAACCATTGCTTTCCAGTTTGCGGCCGCTCATCAGGATCATGGCCGCCAAATGCCCACCGGCACTGTCACCCGTAATGGCGATGCGGGCGGGGTCCCCCTGGTAGCGCGCGATATGATCCTTAACCCACAGCAATCCGCCAAAGGCGTCTTCCACCATCTGGTTCAGGGTTGTGGTGTTGTGGTTATCCGGCAACAGCCGGTAGTTCATATTGGCCACCACAAACTCGCCGTGCGAGGCGATATATTCGGACATAGCGGCCATCGGGGAATTGTCGTTAATCAGCCACCCGCCGCCGTGGTAGATCACGAGCACCGGATACGCCTTTTTACCAGTTTGGGGAACGTAGATATCCAGCGTCAGCGGAATACCTTCGGGTTGAGCCCAGTGCACCGCCTTGTGAACCTGGAACTCATGGGTTTCTGCGGCCGCAGCCCAGGGGGCAAGCAAGGTCAGCAATACGCCCAAAAACAGGGTGCGGACAAGGTTATTGTTATTCATGGTGAGACTCCGTGGGTTGGGCACAACAAGGATCAGCTAACGCGTAATACCTCAAGGATAGTCAACCCGCTAGGTTAGTTCTATGGAATACGAAGACCTTGTGACATTTGTAATATCCGCGTCTGTCCCCTTTATCTGGTAGAATCACGGGCATTTTTTTGATCAATTTTCTTTCCAGCCGACTGGTTCTCCAGCCGGGCTACGCGACATATACAGGTTTTTCATGAGCATATCCCCCGAGCGTCAGGCCCATATCGCCGCCCTTCACCAAGCCATTCAACAACGCATCCTGATCCTGGATGGCGGCATGGGCACCATGATCCAGAGTTACAAATTAAAAGAAGCGGATTATCGCGGCGAACGTTTCGCTAATTACCACATGGATATTGCCGGCAATAACGACCTGCTCTGTATCACCAAGCCGGATGTGATTCGTGAAATCCAGCGCGCCTACCTGGATGCCGGTGCGGATATTCTCGAAACCAATACCTTCAACTCCACGCGCATTTCCATGGCGGATTACGACATGGAGGATCTGAGCCACGAATTAAATTTTGCGGCCGCCAAACTGGCCCGTGAATTATGCGATGAAGTCACGGCATTGAATCCAGCCAAGCCGCGTTTCGTTGCCGGTGTGCTCGGGCCGACCAGTCGCACCTGTTCCATTTCGCCCGATGTGAACGACCCCGGCGCGCGCAACGTCACTTTTGATCAATTGGTCGAAAATTATCTGGAATCGGTTGATGGCCTGGTCAAGGGCGGCGCAGATTTAATTCTGATTGAAACCATCTTCGATACATTGAACGCGAAAGCGGCGGTGTTCGCGGTAAAACAATACTTTGATCAAATCGGCTTTGAATTACCGATCATGATTTCCGGCACGATTACCGACGCCTCTGGCCGCACCCTATCCGGCCAAACCACCGAAGCCTTTTATAATTCCCTCGCCCACGCGCAAGCCTTCAGCATGGGCTTGAACTGCGCACTGGGCGCTAAGGAATTACGCCAATACGTGCAGGAATTATCGCGCGTGGCAGGCTGCTACGTGTCGGCTCACCCCAACGCCGGTCTGCCCAATGAATTTGGTGAATACGATCAAACGCCGGCAGAAATGGTGGCAATTGTTGAAGAGTTCGCCGCGAGCGGCTTTTTGAATATTATCGGCGGTTGTTGCGGCACCACACCGGAGCACATCAAGGCCATTGCCGATGCCGTGGCCAAATACCCGCCGCGCCCGCTTCCCGATATCGAACCGGCCTGCCGTTTATCCGGCCTTGAACCCTTCAACATCACCAAGGATTCCTTATTTGTAAACGTTGGCGAGCGTTGTAACGTGACGGGCTCGGCGCGCTTTAAACGTTTGATTGTAGAAGAAGACTACTCCACCGCACTGGAAGTCGCCCTGGAGCAAGTTGAAAACGGCGCGCAGGTGATCGACATCAACATGGACGAAGGCATGCTCGATGCCGAAAAAGCCATGGTGCGTTTCTTGAATTTAATTGCCGGTGAGCCGGATATCGCACGCGTGCCGATCATGGTGGACTCGTCCAAGTGGGAAGTGATCGAAGCCGGCCTGAAATGTATTCAGGGCAAACCCATCGTCAACTCCATCAGCTTGAAAGAAGGCGAAGCGGAGTTCCTGCACAAGGCCAAATTGTGCATGCGCTACGGCGCCGCCGTGGTGGTCATGGCGTTCGATGAAACCGGCCAGGCCGATACCCAGGCGCGCAAACAGGAAATTTGTGAACGTTCTTATCGTTTGTTGGTGGACACGCTTGGCTTCCCACCGCAAGACATTATCTTCGACCCGAATATCTTTGCAGTCGCAACAGGTATTGAAGACCACAACAATTACGCCGTGGATTTTATTGAAGCCACGCGCTGGATTCGCACCCACCTGCCCCACGCCGGCGTAAGCGGCGGCGTGTCCAACGTGTCCTTCTCATTTCGCGGCAACAACCCGGTGCGCGAAGCCATTCACTCGGTGTTTTTGTATTACGCCATCAAAGCCGGCATGAATATGGGTATCGTTAACGCCGGCCAGTTGGCGGTGTACGACGATCTACCCAAAGAACTGAAAGACAAGGTTGAAGATGTGATTCTCAACCGCACCGCCAACGGCACTGAAGCGCTGCTGGAGATTGCGGAAAAATATCGCGGCGACGGTTCCACCGGCGAGAAAAAGGAAGACCTGGAATGGCGCAGCCTGCCCATTGCAAAACGGATTGAGTATGCCTTGGTAAAAGGCGTGTCCACCTACATCGAAGCCGATACGGAAGAAGCGCGACAATCCTATCCGCGCCCCTTAGATGTGATCGAAGGGCCCCTAATGGACGGCATGAACGTGGTAGGCGATTTGTTCGGCGCCGGCAAAATGTTTTTGCCACAAGTCGTAAAATCCGCACGCGTGATGAAACAATCGGTGGCTTATTTACAGCCGTTTATCGAAGCGGAAAAAACGGAAGCCTCCAAGCCCAACGGCAAGATCCTGATGGCTACCGTAAAAGGTGATGTGCATGACATCGGCAAGAACATTGTCGGTGTGGTGCTGCAATGCAATAACTTTCAGGTCGTCGATCTGGGCGTGATGGTCCCCTGCGACAAAATTCTGGAAACCGCTGTGCGCGAAAACTGCGACATCATCGGCTTATCCGGTTTGATTACCCCATCGCTGGACGAGATGGTGTTTGTCGCACGGGAAATGGAGCGCTTGGGCATCGACAAACCGCTCATGATCGGCGGCGCAACAACATCCAAGGCCCACACGGCGGTGAAGATCGATCCAGCCTTCAAACTGAACCAGGTTGTGTATGTGCCCGATGCCTCGCGTGCGGTGGGCGTGGCCAGCACCCTGCTTTCGGATGAACTGCGCCCGAAATTTGTCAACGACCTTAAACAGGAATACATCGAAGTACGCGAGCGCAACGCCAACCGTAAACCGCGCGGCACCGTGCGCACCTACCCCGAAGCTATCGACAAAGGATTGAAACTCGATTGGGAAAATTACACTCCGCCGACGCCGGAATTTACCGGCATCAAAGTGTTTGAAGATTATGACTTGAATACCTTGGTCGATTTTATTGACTGGACACCCTTCTTTATCAGCTGGGACCTGGCAGGCAAATATCCGAAAATTCTCAACGACGAGATTGTCGGTGAAGCGGCGCGTAACCTGTTTGACGACGCCCAACAAATGCTGCGCAAGCTGATCGATGAAAAACTGATTCGCGCTAACGGCGTTATTGGTTTCTGGCCAGCGAACACTGTTAATCACGATGACATCGCCGTTTACGATGCAAACGGAAAACAAATTTCAACCCTGCATCACATTCGCCAGCAACATCTGAAGCAGGGCATGGAAACCAAGCCGCATTTCTCACTGGCAGATTTTATCGCTCCCAAAGAAAGCGGCAAACAGGATTACGTCGGCGGCTTTGCGGTCACCGCCGGTATCGGTGCCGAAGAACTCGCTAGGCAATACCAGAACGCCGGTGATGACTACAACAGCATCATGGTCAAAGCGCTCGCGGATCGCCTGGCCGAAGCCTTTGCCGAACATATGCACCAACGGGTGCGTAAAGAATTCTGGGGCTATGATCGCGCAGAAAATTTATCGAACGACGATTTAATTAAAGAGCAATACAAAGGCATCCGCCCAGCCCCCGGCTACCCCGCCTGCCCGGATCACACGGAAAAAGCCACACTTTTCACATTGCTCGACGCCGAGAAAAATACCGGCATCACCCTCACCGAGCATTTCGCCATGCTCCCCACCGCCGCCGTATCCGGCTGGTATTTCTCGCACCCTGAATCCGTTTATTTCCCTACCGGAAAAATAGAGAAAGACCAGGTGGAAAGTCTGGCAGAAAGAAAGGGGATGAGTGTGCAGGAACTGGAACGGTGGTTGAGTCCGGTG
>CAMLOU010000039.1 GCA_946481735.1 uncultured Cellvibrio sp. | reverse complement strand
CCACCGTCATCCTTGGTAATCAGGACTGTTGTCGAGCGCGGGCGGGTTTTACCGTCGCTGGCAGGATAGCTGATACCGGGGTGCTGGACATTGAGCCACAGGCTTTTACCATCCGGCGTGGCCGTGAGACCGGTAATTTCGCAACCGCGCGGCCCCACCAGAAAACGCCTGACCTCGCGGGTTACCGGGTCGGCGCATAGCAGTTGATTGGTCCCCATATCCTGATAGGGCCGCTCTTCATCATCGAAATCCGTCTCGATCCACAACCGCCCCTGATGATCAAACCAAAGTCCGTCCGGTGATGAAAAAATATCGCCATTGATATTGCCTTGCTCATGCTTGGGCACACCGGCCCCGGCGCGTCGGCCTGCCAACAGGAAAATGTCCCAGGTAAAGCTGGTCGCGCCCGGGTCGTTGTCCGCTTCGCGCCAGCGCACAATCTGGCCGTGGTGATTTTCCCGGCGCGGATTGGCGGCGTCGATGGGTTGATCCGGTACCTTGCCGCGCAGCACATTATTGGTAAGCGTCACGTAAGCTTCGCGTGTCTGCGGATGCACCGCCACCCACTCCGGCCGATCCATGGGTGTCGCGCCAAGGATATCCGCCGCACCGCGGGTATTGACCAGCACATCAGCTTGGCTAAAGAAACCATTGCGCGGGGTCAAGCCGCCCTGCCCTTGCACCAGTGCGCGCCATTCACCGCGACCGTCGCTGTGAAAAACCGCCACATACAAGGTGCCTTTATCCAGACAGTCACGATCAGGATTCTTCGGATCAAAACGCACGTCGGGAACAAATTTATATAGATATTCACCGCGCGTATCGTCGCCGGAATAAATCGCCATGCGACCATCTTCCGCCACCGACAGCGTGGCGCATTCGCGCGCGAAGCGGCCCAAGGCCGTGCGTTTTTTGGGTGTGGATTGCGGATCGAAAGGATCAATCTCCACCACCCAACCAAAACGGTGCGGCTCATTCACATAGCCACCATGCGCCAATTGTTTTTGCGGGGTTGCATCAAAGCGGGGATCGACAGACGACCACTGGTATTTGTAACTGTTGTTACCCTGGGCGATGCCATAGCGATGATGGGTCGCGCGCTGCGCGTGATCCCGGGCATCGCGATTCACAAAATAATTGCTCCAGTTTTCTTCGCAGGTGAGATAGGTTCCCCAGGGGGTCACGCCCATCGAACAATTATTGATGGTGCCGAGCACGCGAGTACCGGTCGGATCGGCTGCAGTCTTCAGATGATCAGTACCTGCCGCCGGACCAGTTAAGTGCATGGGCGAATTGGCCGTGAGACGACGGTTAAAACGCGAGTGTTTTACACGCTGCCATTGGCCATCCGCAGCACGCCGGATTTCGATCACACTAATGCCATGCGCCGCCTGTTCCTTTTTCACCTCGTCAAGCGGTCGATGAATAACGCCCGCTTCATCCACTGTCGTTGTCGGTCCCTGGGGATGCAAGGTTGGGTTGGTGTACTCGTGATTGATCACGAGCAAGCCGTGATCATTGACGGCATCATCAAAGGGAAAATAGGCCATGCCATCGTGATTCTGACCCGCCTGCAGCATTTGTTCCTGCCAATTATTACTGGCGTCTTTTCGCCAGGGTGCCGCGCCATTTTCCACGGCATCGCCCCAGGAAAAAAATGGCCGTGCGGTGTAACCCGGCGGGACCGTCACTTGATCAAAATCGGCGGCTTGCTGCACGGGCACCGAGGTAAAACCTATCGCACCGGCGAGTGATAACTGTGATGTGTGACGCGTCGGCGCCGCGCATGCCGATAGGCCGGGCAATAAAAACCCACCGAGGGCCACGCTTAAACCACCTTGTAATAAACGTCGTCGGGAGGCGAGGATATCGTTAAATGACTGGTTACCGGATTCATTTACCGGAATATCATCAATATCCAGCACAGGTGGCACTTCGGTTTTTTTGCTCATCGTCAATTCTCATCAGCTTGGACACTGGTCAGATGTCGTGTGGCGTGGCTAAGGCTCAAGGTCTAACGCCTCGCGTATCTGTTTCCAGGATACATATTTAAAATTCTGCGGCGTTTCCGGCATCACCTTGTGGCCATCCTGTACCACTAACATCCCCTCGTTAAATCCTGTACCCAGATGGTGATGGGTGACTTCCAGACCGTCCGTTTCGGAGACGCCGTCGATATTTTTTTCCGCATTGAGGTCAATACGGAAGTTGCCGCGCACTGTATAGGGCGCAAACGCATCCAGCACCACATAGGAATCATTACCCTGACTGGAAACCACCAGATAATCCTGCTGCTGGCCGTGATAAATCGCCAGCCCTTCAATATCATCGACTACCACGTCACCGGCACGAATCACTTCTCGCAATTGTGTACCATCGTCCGGGTCAGCGCCGATAGTCCACACAGCCACATCTTCTTCGCCCACAAATAACTCCCGCGTACGGTCATTGGCAACGCAGCCTTCCGGTTGCGATTCAACCCGGAATGTCCTGACCAGTTTTCCTTCGATAGCGTCGCCGTTGGCACTAATCAGGAATTGCTGAAACTCACCGCTTTTGTCGTTGACGATGGCATAGATAGCGCCGAAAGATTTTTTATCATCGGTGATTGGCTGATACATACACAAGCCGTAAATATCTTCCATTGTGGTTGGTATCTTGCCTGCTTCGGCAACCTTGCCATTGCGACGATCAATGGTATAAATCGCCAGGCTGTTGTCGTCACGCAAGCTGGCAATCGCCACGTCGACCAGCTTCTTGCCCAGGCGCAAACCGTAGCGGACATCCACGTTATTGACATTGCCTGACGGAATGGATTGCACCTCGCGTCCTTCCAGGTCGTAAACCATCAAGCCCTGCTTTTTATTGGTTCCCAACACCAGACTGCGTTGCGCTTTCTTGCTGTGAATCCAGATGGCCGGATCATCCGCCGCATCACCGAAGCGCGACATAGGAGCCGTCTGGATTTCCGCCTTCACCGTGGGCATAGGTGATGCTGACAATTTTTTTTGCGGCGCCGCCCAAGGCAGGGTTACCGGATAGTGTTTGCCATCCGCATCATCGTATACCCAGATTGTCGCGTCGCCTGTTGTCGAGTCGTACCAGCCGGCAATACGTTCTGGCTCTTCAAGCGCTGACAATTCCAGCTTTGGTCCAGCAATGATTTTTTTGCCATTGATGTGATACGTGTGCAGCGTCTTATCTTCAAGTGACACGGTGGCCAATCCGCCCGGCAAGGTAACTACCGATTCGGTACCGCCCATCAAACCGCCAAAAGGCACGCGCAGATCGATAATACGTCGACCGGGTGCCGATTCCGCTGAAGCGCCGTAGTGCCAAAGGCCAATACCTTCTTCCGCAATATAAAGTGACGCCGATGCATCATCCACGCTACAGGCTTTACTGTTAGGCGGAATCGGCAGGTTGCGCATATGGCGCGCCAGCGCTGTGCCGCGCCCATCCAACATCAGCCAATGTTCGGCTATGCCGCGTTCATCCAGCAAATACACGTACAGATTGTTGGCAGTATCGCGCTGCAAACACAGATTTTCTACCTGAAAACCAGGCACAGGCAACTGCATCACCTTGCTGATTTTTGCACTGGCAACATCCACTGAAAACAAGGTGGGTATATGACCCGGCTCCACGATAGTAGCGAATACCAAACCGGACGATGTCAGCTGCGCGCGCGTATCCAATAACTCTGCGTTTACATCCAGGGTTGCGCGTGGCTGCAAACTTTCGTTCAACAACACTATACCCTGCTCCGGACTGACCACCAGCCAATGGGGTTTTTGTTGTTCAGCGGCGGGAATAAAATCCACATAAGCGCCCGGATAGCGAACAGACAATTCGTGGGGCGCTGTAGCTGCCGTGGCAACCACAGAGCCCCCCAGACACAATGTGCAAATAGACTTTAGGACAACGGTTCCCAGTTTACTCGACAGATAAGATGAACTTGGCATAACACTTTCTCTTGTTGTATTCACGCAATGACTGTTTGTTCTTAAGCCTGCTAAACCTGGCGCCGTGCTCTGAGACGCCGGGATTTATCAAAAGTGCGTGAACGTAATACCCACTTTATAGGTCGGTCCGTAAGTTTCGTATTGGCTATTAAAACCCTTGTTGTTGACATAGGTGTAGTAGGACTCATCCGTCAGGTTCAGGGCTTCAAAATGTAATTTAAGCGAGTCCGTTACATAATAGCGTAGCGAAAAATCCAGTTGGGTTTGTGCATCGACATACACATCGTAAAGCTCTTCCAACGGTTCAAGTACTTCGAGCAAATAGCTTGATTTGTAGTTGGCTGACAAGCGCATGCTGAGCGTTTCGGATTCGTAACCTACCATGAAGTTTGCCGAGGTATCCGACTGGCTGGGCAGCGGCAAGGTACGACTTACCATCGCATCAGCATCTTCGTCATAATTGGCAATATCTGCTTCAGACTCTGCAAACGTCGCGTTGGCGCCAATCAATAAACCATTCCACGGGGATGGCAGCTCATCGAATTTTTTGGATGCCGACAATTCAAGGCCGTAAATTTCTGCGGTATCGCCATTTACAAAGGTTACGGCTTCGTCGTAATCGGCATAAGCAGCGATGCCTGCCAGGTCAGTTTGATACGCGAAGTTATCAATATCCTTGTAGAACACGAACGCCGAGAGCAAACTCGCTACACCGGTGTAATGCTCGATCCCCAGATCAATATTGCTTGATTTCAGCGGCTCAAGCTCCGGATTACCAAATTCCGCCTCGTCGCCATCGAGGAAAAAGCCCGGCGACAATTGACTGAAGTTTGGTCGAACCACGGAATTAGTCCACGCGGCACGAATACGGGTCTGTTCGCCGAGGCTGTAGCGAATGTGTAATGCTGGCAACCAGTGGTCCTGCGAGTTATTGAACTGTGTACCGGTCAATTCCTCGTCGGCCAAACGAAAACCCATCGCATCAAAATCAATTGACTCGTAACGAACACCTGTCAGTAATCGCCAGTTATTGATATCGATGCGACCCATCACATAAGCTGCACGGGTTTCCTCCGTAATATCAAAGTCACCAACACTGGATTCTTCAACATCCCGTGTTTCATCATCCACATTAAAGTCGGTGATAAAATTTTTCACGATACCAGGATTAATCGAAGGGCCGAAGTTGCCTAATTGATAATCCACCGGCGCCCCGGCAAAGCTGTCCAGTGTGGTATGAAAATCTTCCAGAATCCAGACTTCACTGTCACTGTCTTTTTCGCGCTTGTTGTACTTACCGCCAAATTTGAGTTGTGCCGGATTATTACCCAGATAAATTTCGCGCGTGAAATCCAGATTGGCCGATTGGTTGGTATCATTGGTTTCACTGGAGGCGATTTCTACTTCATCCAAATCATAGTTCGATGCCTGATAAAAATCGGCCGGGGCGGATAAATCTATTTTGCGCTTCCCGTTATAGCTGACATCAGCGAAATCGCCGGTAAACAATGCAGCACCGACATGGCGTGGTTCGTCTTCACCGGATTCACTGTAGGCGACGCGGTAATCAATGATCCAGCTATCAAAACGGGTCGAGCCGCCGAGATTGGTCGAAAAGATCTTTTGCGTTTCTTCACGATCTTTTAATTCACGCTCTACCGATGCAAAACCGGCATCACCTTCTGCCAGTTCCGCATCCTCGCCATCTTCATCGGTAAACGCCACCACATTAGCCAAACGAATTTCAGAATCTGTATATTCGCTGTAAAGATTACGCCAGTATAACGAGGTGTTTTCAGTGGGATGAAAATCGATATTCAAGGTTGCACCGGAGCGTTCACGGGTGATGCGATAATCGCGCTGCGACACTTCTTTTAATAAACCTTCACCATCTTCAAATTCCCATTCACCACCCGTTTCAACATTGTCGGAACCAAAGTCGCGTTTAAAGGAGCTGACGCCCGCTGCAATGCCGAGATTGTCGGTACCGTCACCGACGCTGAATAAATTACTGGCCGTCAGCGCCAATTTCGGGCTGGTTTCTTCGGTGTTATCGTCATAGCTGCCTTCGGCAGTTACTTGATAAAACAACCCTTCACGGTCAAAAGCCGACAGACTTTGCACCTCAATACTGCCGCCCAATGAATTAGCATCCATATCCGGCGTCAAGGTTTTGGTAACGATCAGGTTTTCCAATAAATCGGAAGGAATCACATCCAGCGCAACGGCACGGCGATCACTGTCTGGCGACGGCACATTCACGCCATTGATGGTAACCGCATTAAAATCCGGACCAAGTCCGCGCACCCGTACATAGCGGCCTTCACCCTGATCACGCTCAATAGATAAACCCGGTAAACGCTGAAGCGCTTCCGAGACGTTGGTGTCGGGGAACTGGCCAATCGCATCCGCCGACACGGCGGTAATAATATTGTCCGCAGTACGTTGGCGATTTAATGCCTTGTTGATGCCAGCCGCCTGGCCGATAACAATAATGTTTTCAATACCTGCATTGGCCGGTGCGATGGAAAAATCAGCTACCGTGGTTTTGTTGTCTTCAACAACCAGGGTACGGCGAATACTTTTAGCACCAATGTAATTCACCACCAAGGTGTAAGTGCCGGGCTGGATACCAGCAAAAACAAAGCGCCCATCGCGCTGGCTTAAGGTTTGGAGATTTAATTCCTCCACGCGAATCTGTCCGCCCTGCAAGGAGACACCTTTCGCCGATGCCGTCAATCGGCCCTCTATACGACCATCTGCGTGTGCGATACCCACCATCCCCAGGCTGGCAACTGCCATAGCCAGAAGTGTCGGGCGAAACGAATATATTTTTGGTGCGTTCACAAATCTGCTCCCCATAGATAACTGTGTATGCGTTTGACGAAGACCGTTGAAACGGATGACGCCACGCTAGGGAAGCGATATGACATTCGGATGACGGTAGCCCGTAGCTGTTAGCCATTCACGCCTTGAGTGGGGTGCTATGGGGGTTTCGTTGGTACGAATTGAGCTGATATGCCTCTTGAAAAAATCACGGATTGATTTTTCCAATCCTTTAACGGCAATCCCGGAGAAAGTTTTTCTATGCGATTACCGGGAAGCCACTAAAAAAATGGCGGCCGGAGGCGGCAGGAAAGAAAAAACCATAAAAAAGCGTTGAGCTTATTTGCCTGCTCCACGCCATGTTTTGGGCACACATCGTTTTTCCCTTCGCTGTCATCAAGTTGTCACAACACACTGTTAAAGCTGCGCAACATCGTTATAACGCCAATTGGAACAGCCGATGCTCGCACTGCATAAATGGAAAATCCTGGTAATCCTTATTGTCGCCAATCTGTTATTGCTCGCCTGCCTGGGTACGGGTGACATCAAATATTGGCGCGAGATCAATTGGCTCGACATTCTCGGGGAAGGCGGGGTTTCACTCTTGTCGCTGGTCTGGTTATTGTTGATTCTTCACAGCCGGCCGGCAGGACGGGTGACCAACTTTTTTGTATTGGGGTTGGCCGGCATATTCCTGGCCAGTTTTCAGGACGCGCTGGATGAAATCATCCAGATCCCGGACAGTGTCAGCTTTGACCAGTGGGTGGAATCCGGTTTAATGCCCGTGGGCTTACTGTTGCTGACCTATGGCATTTTCCATTGGCATAAAGAGCAGCTGCATATCAATGAACATTTGCGCAAACGTGAACGATTGTTTCGTGAACATCTCATCCAGGACCCGGTTACACACCTGGGCAGCGCAGAATATCTGCGTCGACAATTACGTATGGAGCTGCTCCAGCATCACCAGCAACAGCAACCCTTATCAATGTTGTTGCTGGACGTAGATAATTTCGCCCATATCAATCGCCGCTATGGCACGGATGAAGGTGATCGCCTGTTGCACGAATTGGCAGAATTGCTTTTGTTAAACCTGCGCCGCTGCGACCTGTTGTGTCGCTACGCCGGAGACCGTTTTGCCATTGTATTGCCCAATACCGGCGAAACCATGGCACAAATGATCGCGCAGGAATTGGCTAACGCCGTGCGTCATTTTGCATTTAAAACCAGCCGCCAGGGCGAGAGCGTATTTCACTCCGTCAGCATCGGCGTCGCCCTCGCGCTGGATGATTCAGCGGAACACTTGCTGGCGCGCGCAAACCAGGCGTTGTTGCATGCGAAGGAAAAGCAGGAACGCGATATCTTTCTCGCCGCATGAGTCTTGCACCATGAAACTCTGGTATGAACGAGACACGCATTGCATCCTGGCTCACCAGCAACCGGCGACCTTGATCGATATGGCGATCAAGCGTGGCATCGACAGCCATAAATTATTGCGCGGGACCGGTTTTTTTTATGAGGATATCCTGGCAGGCAATCTACAGATTGCTCCCTGCCAATATTATCAACTGATCAGTAATGCCCGCCGTTTGCTACCCGGTGACGACATCAGTTTTTTATTGGGCCATCGACTGCTGCCCGGTCATTGCGGTGCAGCCAGCGCAGCGCTGTCGAATGCACGGGATCTTCAGCAGGCGTTGGAATTATTGCTGCGCTATCGCTTGTTACTGACCCCCTTGATTGCACCGCGCCTGCATTACGATGCCGACTTTTTGTATGTGTATTGGCAGGATACCTGTGGCGCAAGCGGTGAGTGGCCGTTCCTCACGGAGATGATGACCACAGCGCTCACCTCCCTGAGCCGATGGTTAAGCGATCAACACCTACCCTGGCGGTGCTATTTCTCCCATCAACAGCCGCGTTACATTGAACAATATCAGGTGCATCTGGGCGAGCAATTGACCTTCAACAGCCATATGGATGCCATGGTGATCGCCCGGGAATACCTGCATATACCCTGGATCAATGCCTCACCCAGCGCAGCGATCGTCGCGCAACGCGAAGCGGATGCGCAGCTAACCGCGATGGGGTTCGAAGGGGGATTTCTGGAGCGCATTTACGCACACCTGTTGCACAACATCCAACGCCCCACCAGCCTCGACCAGGTGGCCGCCGATTTTGCCATGAGCAGCGCCACCCTCAAGCGCAAACTGAGCAAGCATCACAGTCACTTCCAGGCCCAATACGACCTTGTACGCAAATGCCTCGCACTTTACCTGATCAACCGCCAGGGCTGGAGCAATGAGCAGGTCGCCAGCTATCTCCATTTTCATGACGCCAATAACCTGCGGCGCGCCTTCAAGCGCTGGACTGGCGTCACGCCGGCCATGCTGAAAATATTCACGCCCTGACCGCCGTACTTTACAACGCGCAGCCGCTGAATTACCTTGCAGATCTCGCCGAGCTGATTATCGGCAACCGCTATGACCAGCCGTTACTGGCCCACCCGCTTTTATCAGTGAGATCACATGCAAAAATTACGCTGGGGCGTGCTCAGCACGGCCAAAATCGGACGCACCAAAGTCATCCCTGCCATCCAGACCTCCCTTCACGGCGACGTCGTCGCCATCTGTTCCCGCGACGCTGAGAGTGCGCAACGGGTTGCCGATGAATTGGGCATCGCCCGCGCGCACAGCAGCTATGAAGCACTGCTGGCCGACCCCGAAGTGGACGCGATCTACAACCCCCTGCCCAACCACCTGCATGTGCCTTGGTCAATTAAAGCCCTGGAAGCGGGCAAACATGTGCTATGTGAAAAACCTCTGGGCCTGAATGCAGCAGACGTCCAACCCCTGCTGGACGCCGCGCAACGTTACCCGCATTTAAAAGTCATGGAAGCGTTTATGTACCGCTTTCATCCGCAGTGGGATAAAGCCCATGAACTGGTGACCAATGGCAGCATCGGCCAGGTACGCAGCATTCATTCCCATTTTTCCTACAATAATCGCGAGCCGGAAAATATTCGCAACAGCGCGGCCATGGGTGGCGGCGCCTTAATGGATATCGGTTGTTATTGCATTTCGCTGTCGCGTTATCTGTTTGATAGCGAGCCATTACGGGTAATGGGGCACATCATGCCTTATCCGGGTTATGAGGTAGATTGCTTTGTCTCCGGCATCATGGAGTTTGCGGACGGCACCGCCACGTTTACCGCCTCGACCAAAATTGAAGGGAACCAATATATGGAGGCCAGCGGCGAAAATGGCAGCGTGTTTATTCCTATTCCATTCAGCCCAGTTGCGGATACCGCTACGAAGATGATCATCAAGCGCGACCAACAGCATGAAGAAATTGAGCTGGCACCGTGCGATCACTACCGCAATATGGCGGACGCTTTTGCTGAAAGTGTTTTCACTCAACAACCTGTTCCAACACCCTTGAGCGACGCCCTGGCAAATATGAAGATCATCGACGCCATCTTCGCCAGCGCCGCCAAGCAAAGCTGGGTCAACCTGGATTAGCGCGCTACGCTTAGAATAATCAATAACGTGAAGATAGTTTGCTTGGGGTTTTTACCATTTTCATTATCGGCATCAAGAGGTAAGCGACGTGGATAGCAATGATTCTGCAAGCAACGATCTAACCAGGCATGAGACTCCCCCCAACCGGATACCCAAAATTGTTGTAGTCGGCGGCGGTGCCGGTGGCCTGGAATTGGCCACCAAACTGGGGCGCAAACTCGGAAAAAAGAAAAAAGCGGAAGTCGTTCTGATTGACCGCAGCACGACCCATTTGTGGAAACCCTTACTGCATGAACTGGCCGTCGGCACCATGGATGAAGGCGTCGACGCGGTAAGTTATCGCGGCCACGCGATCGGCAATTATTTCCACTTTCGCGTCGGCAATATGACCGGTATTGATCGTGAAGCGCGGCAGGTTATCCTGGCGCCCATGCGCGATGAAGATGGAATAGAATTCCTTCCGTCCACACGTATTAACTACGACTACCTGGTGATCGCACTTGGCTCCATCTCCAACGATTTTAATACCCCCGGAGTCAAGCAGCACTGCATCTTCCTCGACAGCCCCACCCAGGCACACCGTTTTCGCAATAAATTACTCAATGCGTTTTTACGCATTCAGCGCTTGCCGGAAAACCACGATAACGTGCGAATCGCCATCGTCGGTGGCGGTGCTACCGGTGTGGAATTATCCGCAGAACTTCATCATGCCGTAGCGGAATTCCACAACTATGGCTTTAGTGCCGTTTCCAACGAACAGTTAAAAGTCACGCTGGTTGAAGCTGGCCCAAGAATTTTGCCCGCCCTGCCCGAAAGAATTTCCACCGCAGCCCATAAGGAGTTAATCAGCATCGGGGTAGACGTCAAGCTTAATACCACCATCACCGCCGCGACCGGCCACAGCCTGGAGACCAAAGAAGGCGAAAGCATCGAAGCAGATTTATTTGTATGGGCAGCCGGCATTAAGGTGCCCGACTTTATGAAAGATATCGGCGGATTGGAAACCAACCGGATTAACCAACTCCAGGTGAATGAATTTTTACAAACGACGCGAGATCCGAACATCTTTGCGATTGGTGATTGCGCGCAATTTACTCAACCCGATGGCAAACGGGTGCCGCCCCGTGCACAGGCAGCGCACCAGATGGCCAGCACCTGTTATAAAAATCTGGTGGCATTGCTCAACAACAAACCACTACAGGTTTATGTTTACAAGGATCACGGCTCGTTGATCTCATTATCCAACTATTCAACCGTCGGTAATTTGATGGGTAACTTGAGCAGTGGAAGTTTGTTCATTGAAGGGCATCTGGCCCGGTTTGTTTATGTATCGCTTTACCGGATGCACCAGGTCGCGATTCATGGGTTTATTAAAACCGGACTGGTGATGTTGGCCAACCGGATCAACCGCTGGTTGAGGCCCCGATTGAAATTGCATTGATGCAATAAAAACCATTTGTCACGCATAACAAGGAGGTTATTCAGCCATACGATCCATCTGCTGTTTATTCGCCAGCCGTTGATGCACTTCTCCAACTGCCGGTGTATAACAACCGCGGGTTGCCAGATAATGCAGATTAAATAGCGCAAAATAATCCAGCAAGATTTCACTTTGTCGCGACTCACCCGCCACCTGCAAACACAAGGCGGCCGCCTCTACCGTCGAGAGATAATTGTCCTGGTGAGATTTTCTTACAGCGTAACCACGCAATAAGGTCTCCGGCAAACACAACACCGGCAACTTATCCAGCCAGCGGCTTAAATGAAACATCCTGCTGCTCTGCTTCCAGGTACCATCCAACAAAATAAACGTACGACGTTTGTCGCTCACCACAGGTGTCGTATAAACCTCGCGCGACTCATTTTCAGCAGAGGGGTAAATAATAAAACATTGGCGCTGTGGATCATTGAGCAAGCACAGCAACTCGGCATCCGGCTCGGTACGGCTCCAGGCAAAGACGTGGGTATTGTCCGGAAAAATATCCGCAATCAAGCGACCGGTATTGGTGGGCTTAAAAACTTCGTCGCGATGCATCAACAACACAAAATCGCACCCGGACATCGACTGCGGACGCCACTGACAAAGGCAAGCAAAATTTGCTAACTGACAGAACTCGCACCGCACCACCGATTTTCCTCGCGCGTTGAAATTGCGCGTAGATTCCAATAGGCACCGATGGCGAAGTTGTTCGTATTTGTTCATGAAAATCACTGTTACTCTTGTCTTCGTACGCTGCCAGAACGGCAGGCACAAAAAAGCCCCGATTAACGGGGCTTTTTCGGTGAGTCATTCTCACATGTATGGTACCCAAGGCCGGACTCGAACCGGCACAGCTTGCGCCACTACCACCTCAAGGTAGCGTGTCTACCAATTCCACCACTTGGGCTTTAAAACGTTTACTCTTCAGATTCCGGTACAGCAGGTACATCACTGGTCGCGGCGGGTGTCGTTTCTTCAACCGTCGGAACATCTGATTGCGGTACTACCTGTTGGTTTTCAACCGGTACCGGAATGCCATCTACAGCAACGGATGTACTGTTTTTGGCGATAATGGCCAAACCGAAACTGGTGCAGAAAAATATTGTGGCCAGAATCGCTGTAGCACGCGTAAAAAAGCTGCTGCCGCCCTGACTACCAAATACCGTCTGCGAGGCACCGGCCCCGAACGAGGCTCCGGCTGCAGCGCCTTTACCTTGTTGCAGCAGAATAAAGGCAATGATAGCCAATGCTGTCAACACGTGAATAACAAGAATAATTTTTTCCATTGTTATGCTCTCTGGTTGAACAACTGATACTAAAACCCGATGTTCAGTTGCTGTATCTAGCAGGTTTTATACATCCGCTGCTCGACAAATACTTAAAAATTCTTCGGCATCCAATGAAGCCCCGCCGAGCAAGGCGCCATCAATATCCGTCATGGCGAAAAGCTGGGCTGCATTATTGGCCTTTACACTGCCGCCATACAAAATGCGCACCCGCTGCCCCACATCACCTAAAAGCTCACGAATAAAATGATGAACTTCCTGCGCTTGTTGCGGGGTCGCCGTCTTACCTGTACCTACTGCCCATACTGGCTCATAAGCTACTACGGCATGTTCGAATGCATCGCATCCGACACTTTCAACAACGGCATTGAGTTGTCGATGAATAACAGCCAATGCCTGACCGGTTTCACGCTGCTCCAGCGACTCTCCGACACACAGTATCGGGACCAGTTGTTCGCGCTGTACGGCAACGAACTTTTGCGCCACCTGAGTATCTGATTCCTGCTGCATCCGCCGGCGTTCGTTATGACCAACAATCACGTAACAACACTGCCAGTCCGCCAGCATCCGGGCAGATACTTCACCCGTGTATGCACCACTCTCATATTCACTCACACTCTGCGCACCCAACACGATGCTTGATGAGGCGAGCAATTCCAATGTGTGCTGAAAGTAGGGGAAGGGTGGACAAACTGCAACATCAGCGTTGTGCTTACCCTGCCAACCGGCTACCACTTTGGCTAACAGTTCAGCGTTGGTGCGCTGGTTGCCATTCATTTTCCAGTTGCCTACAACCAACTGGCGACGCTTGGTGTTATTTGCCTTGTTCAAGCAATACCTCCCCCAAAGCGGGCGCTAATGGTAGCTAAGATGGGTTGAACATACAATCCCATTTTTAACGGCCATGCCCGACTTTCTATCAGTTTATGGCTGAGTCATCGGGTTTGTTGCCGATTCAAACCCGTCCTCTTTTGAAGCTTAGTTCAAAACAGTCTCAACCACCGAAGCCAATTCCTGAGCCAACTCTTTAACCTGATTTTTATTTTGCCCTTCTACCATGACCCGCACTACCGGCTCCGTGCCGGAGGGCCGCAACAAGACTCTGCCGGTGCCTGCCAGTTTGGCCTCGACTTGGGCAACCGCATTTTGAATTGTTGGATCGCCATTAACATCAATGCGCTTGGCCATATGCACATTGATCATGGTTTGCGGCAACTTCTGCATGCCCTTCTTGGCTTTATGAAGGGGAACGCCCAAGGTCGTAATCGCCAGCAGCACTTGTAACGCCGAAATAATTCCGTCACCCGTAGTGGTTACATTGCTGCAAACTATATGGCCGGAATTCTCACCGCCCAAGGACCACCCTTTATCACGCATCATCTCAATCACATAACGGTCACCCACCTTGGCGCGACCGAAAGGAACTCCCAATTCCTTTAACCCTAATTCAAAGCCGAAGTTGCTCATCAAGGTGCCGGCAACCCCCTCACAACCGCCGCCGTATTGCTGCTGATGGGCGGCTATGATGTAAAGCAATTCATCGCCATCGACCAATTCACCTTTGTGATCAACGAATATCACCCGATCACCGTCGCCATCGAATGCGATGCCAAGATCAGCACCTACTTCGACAACATGCTCTTGCAATGCTTCCGGTTTGGTAGACCCGCAGCTGCGGTTGATATTGGTTCCGTTAGGTTCGACAAACAGCGGTACCACTTTAGCGCCCAACTCGGTAAAAACGCTGGGTGCAATGTTGTATGTAGCGCCATGGGCGCAATCCAGAACAATCTGGAGGCCTTGCAAGCTGAAACCCCAGGGCATAGTACCTTTACAGAACTCGATGTAACGACCAGAGGCATCAGTAATGCGTCGCGCCTTACCCAAGCGCTCAGCAGTTACCATCGGTTTTTCCAACTGTTCTTCGATCAGCAGCTCAATATCGTCCGGTAATTTGGTGCCATTGCCGCTGAAAAACTTGATGCCATTATCAACATAGCTGTTATGGGAAGCGCTGATAACGATGCCGGCCTGGGCTTGAAATGTGCGCGTCAGGTAGGCCACACCGGGCGTGGGCATGGGACCCAGCAAGCCGACATCCACACCCGCGTTGATAAGCCCCGCCTGAAGGGCAGATTCAAACATGTAACCGGAGATGCGCGTATCCTTACCAATCAGGATCATATTCGGCCCTGCAAAGCGATCCATCAACACACACCCCGCCGCCCATCCCAGCTTAAGCATGAAGTCAGGAGTAATAGGGAATTCACCAACCAGACCACGAATGCCGTCGGTGCCAAAATATTTGCGCGTCATAGATGCCAGACTCCGTTCACCTTTAATATTCGGTAAATGCGATGTAGTAGAAAGTGGGGCAGCATTTTACGCAATGCGGCCAGTTTTTTTCAGTTATTTTTTATGTTATTGACGGCAGCCATGACGTTAAGCACATCCATCGTTGCCGCAACATCGTGAACACGGATGATGGCTGCACCGCGTTCCGCAGCCGCTAACGCTAAAGCAAGGCTTCCCGGCAACCGCTCATGGACGTCGCGATTGAGCAGCGCAGCCAGCATGGATTTGCGGGATAATCCCACCAAAATGGGATAACCCAACGTCTGCAACTCTGCCAGGCGCGCCAACAGGGTGAGGTTATGGTTCAGCGTTTTTCCAAAGCCAAATCCCGGGTCAAGGATGATATTGCGAGCGGATATACCTGCCGCGAGGCAAGCCTCTGCGCGAGCCTGCAGAAAATTCCTCACGTCGGTCATGACGTCCTCATACACCGGACGCTGCTGCATACTACCCGGCTCCCCCTGCATATGCATTAGACAAACGGGCAAGCCGGATGCCGCCGCTGCCGCCAATGCGCCCTCACGCTGCAAAGCGCGTACGTCATTGATGATCCCGGCACCGGCTGCAGTTGATTCGCGAATAACACTGGCGGTACTCGTATCAACCGACACGACGGCACCCAGCTCGCGCACAAGGGTTTCCACCACCGGCACCACACGATCCAGCTCTTCCTGCTCCGATACCGGTTGGGCACCAGGCCTGGTTGATTCCCCGCCCACATCAATGACCTGCGCGCCCTCGGCCAACATTTGAGACGCCTTGCGCACGGCCAGATCCATGACCAGGTGATTATCTCGGTAGACACTTCCGCCATCCGAGAATGAATCAGGGGTGGTATTCAAAATACCCATGACGACAGGTCGGGTTAAGTCGAGCAGCCGGGGGCCACATTGGAGTTGCATCTTGTACCTCGGAAAGCAAAGCGGGTTCTTATGGTTGTTTGTGCCATAAAAAAACAACCCCGAGCAAGCCCGGGGTTGTTTTCGATCTATATATTGCGATTAGTGATCTTTAGCAGGTCCACCGATAGGGCCGGCAGGATTCTCGTCGGAATTCTTTTTGCCATCACCTGCGGCATCTTTGGGGCGCAAATGACCGTTGAAGTCGTCGTCGTGCCAATCGCGGGGTGGACGCACCTTACGGCGGGCCATCAAGTCATCGACCTGCTCCGAATCGATCGTCTCATACTCCATCAAGGCATCTTTCATCGCTTCCAGAATGTCGCGGTTATCTTCCAGGATTTTCTCTGCGCGGGTATAACATTCGTCAATAATACGGCGAACCTCTTCATCAATCAGCTTGGATGTCTCATCCGAGTACTGCTGTGAGGACATACCAGGGTATGCACCCTCATCCTCACCATAATGAAGCGGGCCTAATTTGGTCGAAAGTCCCCACTTGGTGACCATACGACGCGCCAGATCGGTAGCACGTTCAATGTCGTTTGATGCACCGGTAGTAATACCATCAAAACCCAGGGTCATTTCTTCTGCGATACGACCGCCAAACAAGGTACAGATGCTCGACTCAAGTGAGCGCTTACTCATGCTGTACTTGTCGGCCTCCGGCAGGAATTGGGTCACCCCCAATGCTCGACCGCGCGGAATAATCGTTACCTTATGAACCGGATCATGCTCCGGTACCAGGCGCGCAACTATGGCATGCCCGGCTTCGTGATAAGCGGTGTTTTCCTTCTCCTTCTCGCTCATCACCATAGTGCGACGCTCAGCGCCCATCATGATCTTGTCGCGAGCCTTTTCAAAATCCTCCATGGTGACGAGACGCTTGTTACCGCGCGCAGCGAAAAGCGCCGCCTCGTTAACCAGGTTTGCCAGATCAGCGCCGGAGAAACCGGGAGTACCACGTGCGATAACCGAAGCGCTGACGCGCTCATCAATCGGCACTTTGCGCATGTGGACTTTCAGGATTTGCTCACGGCCACGGATATCCGGCAAGCCGACAAACACCTGGCGGTCAAAGCGGCCCGGACGCAACAGAGCACGATCCAATACATCAGCACGGTTGGTCGCAGCGATGATGATGACACCATCATTACCTTCGAAACCGTCCATCTCCACCAGCAACTGGTTCAGGGTTTGTTCGCGCTCGTCATGGCCACCGCCATGACCGCCGCCACGGTGACGGCCTACTGCGTCGATCTCGTCGATAAAGATAATACAAGGCGCTTGCTTCTTGGCCTGATCAAACATGTCGCGCACGCGGGATGCACCCACACCGACGAACATTTCCACAAAGTCAGAACCGGAGATCGAGAAGAAAGGCACTTTTGCTTCACCGGCAATGGCTTTTGCCAATAGAGTCTTACCCGTTCCCGGAGGACCAACCATCAACACGCCACGCGGGATCTTGCCGCCCAAGCGCTGAAATTTGGAGGGATCACGAAGGTATTCAACCAGTTCCTGAACCTCTTCTTTCGCTTCGTCCACACCGGCCACATCGGCAAAACTGGTTTTGATCTGATCTTCACCCAACAGGCGAGCCTTACTCTTACCAAAGCTCATAGGGCCACCACGGCCACCGCCACCACCTTGCATCTGGCGCATGAAGAACAGGAAGACGGCAATAATAATCAGGATAGGAAAGCTGGCTACCAGCAACTGATGCCAAAGGCTGGGTTGTTCAACCTCACGGCCTTTGACAGCAACGTTATGATTCAACAAATCGTCAATCAGCTTGGGGTCCTGCACCTGAGGACGGATCGTCTTGAAGGGGCTGTTATTGGTGTACAAGCCTTCGATGGTCAGCCCATCAATAGTGACTTCCCGAACACGATTATCCTTCACCGCCAGGATAAATTCGGAGTAGCTCAGGCTTTCATTGCTGGAGGTCTTGTTGAAGTTTTCAAACACGCTGAATAGCACTACAGCGATGACCAGCCACAAAATCAGGTTTTTTGTCATATCGTTCAAGGATGCTTCCTCAGTCGCACATCAAAAAATATTCGCGTTCTTGTGTATCAGTATAGTGCGGAAGCTCGGCAGACACACCTTATAGAAAGACTGTGGTTTGCAGAATTCCGGGTCAATTAACAATAAATTACACAATGTTCCGGCGTGGTTTTCTTCTCTTGAAGATCGAGGAGACTTGCCAAGGGTTTTGGCCATCTTCTCACCAATTGGTTCATCTCTTCCCACATGGGCGCTTATGGCTCTGTGCTTGCTCATAGTGGGGGCCATTGAGTGCATTACAAGGCCACGCAAGGACGAGCTTATCTCATTAACGCTGGCGAGGGTTCATGGGCTACAATGACCCGCTTTTTCTATTCCAGATCTTCAGAAGGTAATTGTATGTCCATCAGCGCCGACCGCAAAAAACAATTTCGCACCATTGGCCATCAACTTAATCCGATTGTGACTGTGGCTGGCAATGGCCTGAGCGAAGGCGTACTACATGAACTTAATCGCGCCCTGGATGATCATGAATTAATCAAAGTCAAGCTTGCCATTACTGACCGTGAAGAGCGCAAGGACATCGTGGCACAGCTGCAGACCTTGCCTCATGTTGAACTCATCCAGGAGATAGGCAAAATAGTTTTACTCTATCGCGCTAATAAAAAAGCCAATCCAAAGCTCTCAAATCTTCACCGCTAAGCCTGCTTATCTCTGCTGCCATAAATAGATAGGAAGAAAGGCTGCGTCAGATTCGTGCGCGAATACTCTCAATATCGCGCACCGGCGGCGCACCAAACATCCTCGAATATTCCCGGCTGAATTGCGACGGGCTTTCATAGCCGACGCGGTAGGCGGCATTGGATGCATCGACCGCTTCTGCCAACATCATCCGCCGCGCTTCGAGCAAGCGCAGGCGCTTCTGATATTGCAGGGGGCTCATGGCAGTGACTTCCTTGAAATGCGCATGGAATGAGGATGGACTCATATTAGCCAGGTCAATCATTTGAGTGATCCCGATAGCCTTGTCGTAATTGCGCTTCAGGAATTCAATCACCTGCGAGATGCGCTGCATATTGCCGCCGTGGGCCGCCATCTGAATCACACGCTGGCCATAAGGGCCTTTCAACAATCGGTAATAAATTTCGCGCCGGATCATGGGGGCGAGGAATGGGATATCTTCTTTACTCTCCAGCAATTGGACGAGACGCAAGATGGCATATTCCAAAGTAATGTCTGTTTCGCCCACAAAAAGAGCCCGCGAGCTAAGAGCAGGCATACCAATGCATTCACTCACTTCAGGGATAAGCTCACTGATATCCTGCAAATTAAGATCAATCTGGAGACTGAGATAAGGCTTGTGGTCGCTGGCTTGAATCACCTGACCGGTTACCGGTAAATCGACCGAGACCACCAGGAACTGTGACGGGCTGTAACGATAAACCTCCTCACCCAGCATCACCTCTTTCGCGCCCTGCACAATCAAACAGATGGAGGGTTCATACACTACCGGGATCTTCATACTCGGCACAGTCGCCTTGATACATTTCAAACCAGGTACGGCAGAGAGATGAATCCCATCTGACTTGGAGAATTTGTCAATCAGCCGAATCAACTCTGCTTGTCGCCATTTATCCGTCATATCAGTTTCCCCAGGCTTGGTACGTGACGCTGAGATTACAAATCCCTGCAACAGAAATAAATGCTTCCTGAACATTATCGGAGAAATAGGCAAACCTTGTGGAGAACCATGCATTAACGAATCACACCACAAGCCCTACTCTGACTCCACCAACTAACACACCCCAAGGAGTCATCCATGAAACATGTTCAAGATAAAGTCATTGTTATAAGTGGTGCCAGCAGCGGAATTGGTGAAGCAAGCGCCCGCTTACTGGCCGAGCACGGAGCCAAGGTGGTATTAGGTGCACGTCGCACCGACAAACTGGAACAGATTGCAGCCGATATCCGTCACCAAGGTGGACAAGCCACCTATATGGCGGTCGATGTGGCAGATCTGGATGCGGTGAAAAAACTGATGAGCTTCGCGCAGCAAACCTTCGGCCGAGTAGACGTTATCTTCAATAACGCAGGGATTATGCCGCTCTCTCCCATGAGCGAGCTAAAAGTTGAGGAATGGAATCGCATGATCGATATTAATATCCGTGGCGTCCTCAATGGTATCGCAGCAGGCCTACCCATCATGCAAGCGCAGGGCAAAGGCCATTTCATCAATACGGCCTCGATTGGGGCCCATGTAGTTGTCCCCACTGCAGCGGTTTACTGCGCGACCAAATATGCGGTATGGGCTATCTCAGAAGGACTGCGCCAGGAATCGAAAGACATTCGCGTGACGACCCTGTGCCCCGGCGTGGTGGAGACCGAATTGGGCCACGACATCACAGATGAAGCGACCAAAGGCCAGCTCAAGGAGTGGCGCAAAGCATCGCTAACACCGGATGCCATTGCCCAGGCAGTACTCTACGCCGTATCACAACCCGACAGTGTCGATGTGAATGAACTTATCGTGCGCCCAACAGCAAGCGCGTTCTAGTAACAGAGGTGATGCTCCACAAACAAAAAAGCCCTGCCAAGCAGGGCTTTTTCACTGAAAATTGGTTAAAACGGGATGTCATCATCAAAACTGTCGAAACCGGCCGGCGGTTGCTGGGGCGCACTCTGCCCCCCTGAAGCATAGCCACCCTGGTTACCGTATTGGGGCGCTGCCTGCGGGCCACTCGCGGCGGGTTTGGGCTGGCTGAAGTTTTGGCCCTGATTGTAGCCTTGCCCATAATCGCCACCCATATTGCTGCCGCTATTGTCGCCACGGCTATCAAGCATCTGCATCTCGTTGGCAACAATTTCGGTGGTATATCTGTCTGTACCGTCCTGGGCCTGCCATTTGCGCGTGCGCAGTGAGCCTTCTATGTATACCTTACTGCCCTTGCGCAGGTACTCTCCTGCAATCTCACCCAAGCGATTAAAGAACACAACTCTGTGCCACTCGGTGCGCTCCTGGGGTTGTCCGGTATTTTTATCTTTCCAGGTTTCCGATGTCGCAACACTGATGTTGGTCACTGCTCCGCCAGAGGGCATATATTTGACTTCCGGGTCCTGACCCACATTACCAATCAGAATAACTTTATTGATGCCACGAGCCATGAAACTTCTCCTCTTGATTTATCGTGTATTCGCCGACGGCGACATTTGCCCTATTAATTTGGCTGCAACTCTATCATCCACAGCCGCTAAAACGCCATTCAAATCTGGTTTTCCACAATGCCTGTCAGTGCCTGCCGATCCACTAAACGCGGGTCCACTTTAAGGTAAACCGTATTTTCCGAGGCGACGACCAACACTTCAGCAACCCCATGCACTGCACGCAGTTTCTCGGAGATTACCTGTGGGTCATGATCCCTTAGTGGAATGAGTACGCTGGCAAGGAAACGGGGTGGGCGCATGGACCACGCAACGATCAACCAAACCAGACCAACCAAAGCCGCCATAGAAAGGACAGCCGTCATCCCCCAGTGCTGCAACATCCAGCCGCCGATAGCACCGCCTGCAAACACGCCCAGCACCTGACTGGTAGCATAAATGCCGGTGGCAGTACCCTTGGAGCCCGCAGGCGCTATCTTGCTGACCATGGATGGCAAGGTCGCTTCAAGCAGATTAAACGCAGCAAAAAAAAGAAAAATAGCTAACAACGTCAAAGGCAGATTGGGAGGTACGCGCATTAGCATAAGCTCCATCAACACCAGCAGTGCAACAGCTCCCAAAAAAACCGGTTTTATTTTTCGACGTTTTTCGGCAACGATGATAAATGGCAACATGACAACAAACGCCGCTGCCAGAAGAGGGAAATAGAGCAGACCGTGATAATTACGCGCAACATTCAATTGCTGCTCAAGAATCAAGGGCAACACCATGAAGTTGGCCATCAATACAAAATGCAACGAGAAAATCCCGACATTCAACCGTAACAGATCAGGATTTCTAAAGGTCCGCCACAATAAAGCCGGTACTGCGCCGGCTTCCCGCTGACGCCGTTGGGTCGCAACGACCGGCACGGCCTTGAACAGGATGACCATGCCGACCACGCCCAAAACAGCCGTCAGCCAAAAAATACTGGACACACCTGCCCATGCCGCCATCAACGGGCCGACAGTCAATGCAATTGAAAAGGAGACACCAATGGATGCGCCAATCGTCGCCATGGCTTTGGTGCGATTTTCCTCTGATGTCAGGTCGGTCAGCAACGCCATGACTGCTGCTGAGATAGCGCCGCCGCCCTGAAGGAAACGACCAATGATTAATTCAATCACCGTGTCCGCCTGAGCCGCTATCAGGCTACCCAGGATGAAGATGATCAAACCGGCAAAAATGACCGGCTTACGGCCGATACGATCCGAGAGTACACCAAAGGGAATTTGTAACAGCGCCTGACTAAAGCCGTAAGCTCCCAAAGCCAGCCCCAACAGGAACGGCGTGCTACCGCTGTAGTCAGAGCTGTACAGCGCCAGCACCGGCAGCAGCATAAACAAACCAAACATACGGAATGAATAAAGTGCAGCCAGGGAGATAACGACGCGACGCTCAAAGGGAACCGGAGTTATTTGCACGGATAGTGATGCCCAAAGAAAAGAGGCGATTCTAGCAAGAGCGATGAGCGAGAGGCCAGCCAAATACGCGATTCCCGACCTTATCCACAGAAACACCTCTCCTGACAACTTTTGACAAGAGATTTCCGTATAATTGAGCGCTTTGTCTTTCTTTCACCAGCGCAGATGTAAGGTGGTTAATGGATACGATTATCGTAAGGGGTGCCCGCACCCACAATCTCAAGAACATTGATCTGGATATACCGCGCGACAAGCTGGTGGTCATCACCGGCCCCTCCGGCTCAGGAAAATCCTCCCTCGCATTTGACACACTCTACGCGGAAGGCCAACGCCGCTATGTCGAGTCGTTGTCTACGTATGCGCGTCAATTTTTATCCATGATGGAAAAGCCCGATGTCGACCATGTGGAAGGATTGAGCCCGGCAATTTCCATTGAACAAAAATCGACTTCACATAACCCCCGGTCCACCGTCGGAACCATCACGGAAATCTATGATTACCTGCGCCTGCTTTACGCGCGCGTCGGTGAGCCTCGCTGCCCTATTCATGGAGAACCCCTTGCCGCACAAACCGTCAGTGAAATGGTGGATACCGTCTGCGCATTACCTGAAGGCACAAAATTGATGCTGTTGGCACCCGTTGTGCGGGACCGGAAAGGCGAACACCTCCATATCCTGGAACAATTGAAACGCGATGGATTTATCCGCGCGCGCATTAATGGTCTGTTGGTAGACCTCGATGATGCCCCCAAGCTGGATAAAAAGAAAAAACATAATATCGATGTGGTGGTAGATCGCTTCAAAGTGCGCGACGATCTCAAGCTACGTCTTGCCGAATCCTTTGAAACCGCATTAAACCTGTCCGAGGGCATTGCCAGCATCAGCTACATGGACGGTGAAGAACCTGATCGGTTATTTTCCTCCAAACACGCTTGCCCCATTTGCGATTACAGTTTAAGTGAACTTGAGCCGCGACTATTTTCATTTAACAACCCGGCCGGTGCCTGCCCGACATGCGACGGGCTGGGGGTGAAGCAGTATTTTGATGAAGACAAGGTCGTACAGTTTCCTGAAGCCTCCTTATCAGAGGGCGCGATACGCGGTTGGGATAAGCGCAACGTGTACTACTTTCATATGCTGGCGTCGCTGGCTGAGCACTACGGGTTTGATGTTGATACCCCATGGAAAAAGCTCCGTCAAAAGCAGCGCGACGCAGTGCTTTACGGGTCGGGCAACGACGTTGTTGCATTTAACTATGTCAATGATCGTGGCGACATTTACAAGCGAAGCCATACGTTTGAAGGCGTTCTACCGAATATGGAACGCCGTTATCGCGACACCGAATCGCAAATGGTGCGCGAAGAGCTGGCAAAGTTTTTATCCACCCACCATTGCCCCGATTGCGAGGGCACGCGCCTGAGAGTAGAGGCTCGCCACGTCTTCGTTGATGAGCGGACCTTACCGCAAATCACGGAATTACCTGTCGCCGATGCTTACGCGTACTTCCAACAATTAAAATTCAGCGGACGCAAAGCCGGTATCGCCGACAAGATTTTGAAAGAATTGCGTGATCGGTTCCGCTTTCTGGTGGACGTGGGCTTGAATTATCTGACACTTAATCGCAGTGCAGAAACCTTATCCGGGGGCGAGGCCCAGCGCATTCGGCTTGCCAGCCAGATCGGTGCCGGGCTGGTCGGCGTCATGTATATCCTTGATGAGCCCTCCATAGGTTTACATCAGCGTGACAATGAGCGGCTGCTTAAAACACTGACACATTTGCGCGACCTCGGAAACACAGTGATTGTTGTTGAGCATGATGAAGATGCGATTCGCCAGGCCGACCATGTTATTGATATCGGACCCGGCGCCGGAGTGCATGGCGGCCAGGTGATTGCCCAAGGCGATGTAAAAAAAATCATGGCCAACAAAGATTCGATCACCGGCCAATACCTGAGTGGCAGGCGCGAAATCGCCATACCGGAACAACGTCATCCATTCAACCCAGAACAGGTTTTGAAATTGATCGGTGCCAGTGGCAACAACTTGCAGGATGTCACCGTCGAGATTCCTGTTGGCTTGATGACATGCGTGACGGGTGTTTCAGGTTCCGGCAAATCAACACTGATTAATGCCACGCTCCACCCCTTGGCCTCGACAGCACTTAACGGTGCGAGCACTCTGAAAGCGGCCCCCTACAAAGCCGTCGAAGGATTGGAATTATTCGACAAGTGCGTTGATATTGATCAAAGCCCCATTGGAAGAACACCGCGCTCCAATCCTGCTACCTATACCGGCATCTTTACTCCGGTCCGCGACCTGTTTGCCGGCACACAAGAGGCGCGCTCACGCGGCTACCAACCCGGACGTTTCAGTTTTAACGTTAAAGGAGGACGTTGCGAAGCCTGCCAGGGCGACGGTGTAACCAAAGTAGAGATGCACTTTCTGCCCGATGTTTACGTTCCCTGCGATGTCTGCAAAGGGAAACGCTACAATCGTGAAACGCTGGAGGTTAAATACAAAGGCAAGAATATTCACGAAGTCCTGGAGATGACGGTAGAAGATGCTCACGCTTTCTTCGAGGCAATCCCGGCGGTTGAGAAGAAATTAAAAACGCTGATTGATGTGGGTCTCTCTTACATTCGCCTAGGACAGGCCGCGACCACCTTGTCGGGAGGTGAGGCACAGCGCGTGAAATTGGCTAAAGAACTGTCGAAACGCGATACCGGAAAAACACTTTACATTCTCGATGAGCCGACGACCGGCCTGCATTTCTACGACATCCAACAACTGCTGAATGTCTTGCATCGGCTGCGTGATCACGGAAATACCATTGTGGTAATCGAGCACAATCTGGATGTAATTAAAACAGCGGATTGGATCATTGACCTTGGCCCCGAAGGCGGCAGCGGCGGCGGTCAAATTATCGCTACCGGCACACCTGAAGATGTCGCCAAACAAAAAGACTCCCATACCGGCAGATTCTTGAAGCCCATGCTGCAATCAGCAAAGGTACGCAATCAATCAACCAAGAAAGTCAGCCCCAAAAAAGCCACCAGCGCGACAAAGAAAAAGTAACTACAGATGGATTAGCCAGGGAGGGCTTTATCGCCAATGACCAAAAACAAAAAAGCCAGGCACTAGCCTGGCTTTTTTGTTTAGTTCGTTTCAACTTGTAATTACTCAGCTTCTACCGCTGTCTCAACTGACTGAACAGGACGATCAACCAGCTCAACATAAGCCATAGGTGCCTTGTCACCAGCGCGAAAGCCACATTTCAAAATACGAATGTAGCCGCCGGGACGATTTTGGTAACGAGGGCCGAGGTTGCTGAATAACTTACCTACAGCCTCTTTACTTTGCAGACGGCTAAAAGCAAGACGACGATTAGCAACGCTGTCTACTTTAGCCAAAGTAATTAACGGCTCCGCTACGCGGCGCAGTTCTTTAGCCTTTGGTAAGGTGGTTTTAATCAACTCATGTTCAACCAGAGACGCAGTCATATTGCGAAACATGGCTTTACGATGAGAGGCGTTACGATTTAACTGACGGCCACTAAGACGATGACGCATGATACAAACCCTTCAAAATGGATTGCTTAACTGCAATCTCGTTAACCGCCCGCACCGAAGAGAGTTAACGGGCGAACTAATAATGTTAGTCGTTTCTCAAGCTGGCGGGCGGCCAGTTTTCCAAACGCATACCGAGAGACAGTCCGCGTGAAGCCAACACATCTTTGATCTCGGTCAGTGATTTCTTACCCAGGTTCGGAGTCTTTAACAGCTCGACTTCGGTGCGCTGAATCAAATCACCAATGTAGTAAATATTCTCGGCTTTCAGACAGTTAGCTGAACGAACGGTCAGTTCAAGATCATCTACCGGGCGCAACAGAACAGGATCAATCGCCTCTTCTTTTTGCTCCGGTGCTGATTGTTTCTCACCTTCCAGATCAACAAATACTGCCAACTGCTGCTGAAGAATAGTCGCTGCGCGACGAATAGCTTCTTCAGGATCGATAGTGCCATTGGTTTCCAGGTCGAGCACCAACTTATCAAGGTCGGTGCGTTGTTCTACCCGCGCACTTTCAACACTGTATGCCAGACGTCTAACCGGGCTGAAAGAAGCATCCAATTGCAGGCGACCAATCGCGCGACTTTCATCGTCATCTCGACGACGACTGTCTGCCGGCTGGTAACCACGGCCACGAGCTATTGTCAGACGCATCTTCAGTTCAGTATTGCCAGTAATATTGGCAATAATATGATCCGGATTTTTAATTTCCACATCATGATCAAGCTGAATATCAGCTGCCGTAACAACGCCGGGGCCTTTCTTACTCAAGGTAAGAACCGCTTGGTCCTTACCATGCATTACAACAGCAACGCCTTTCAGGTTAAGCAGGATTTCAATCACATCTTCCCGCACACCCTCTATGTCGCTGTACTCATGCAAAACACCTTCAATCTCAGCTTCAACAATGGCACAACCAGCCATAGAGGACAGCAGGATGCGACGCAGCGCATTGCCAAGGGTATGTCCGAAGCCGCGCTCCAAAGGTTCCAACACCACGCGTGCATGGGTTGAACTGATCTCTGAAACATCGATATGACGCGGGGTCAAAAATTCGTTTACTGCAGTCTGCATAGCCACACCTGTTAGCGGTTTGTCCCTTACTTAGAGTAAAGCTCTATGATGAGGTTCTCGTTAATATCAGCTGGCAAATCGCTGCGATCAGGAACGCGCTTGAAAACACCTTCTTTCTTGTCGAAATTAACATCAACCCACTCAACATGACTGCGTTGAGTAGCAATGTTAATAGCATTTTGGATGCGCAATTGCTTTTTCGCTTTCTCACGAACCGCAACAACATCGCCTTCAGCAACCTGGTAAGACGCAATATTCACAGTCTTGCCATTTACGCTGATAGCTTTGTGGGAAACGAGCTGACGGGATTCTGCGCGTGTAGCACCGAAACCCATACGATAAACAACGTTATCCAAGCGAGATTCCAGCAATTTCAGCAGGTTCTCACCGCTGGCGCCTTTACGGCGGGCAGCTTCTTTGTAATAACTACGGAATTGCTTTTCCAGCACACCGTAAATACGACGTACTTTTTGCTTTTCACGCAACTGAACGCCATAGTCAGAAAGACGACCACGACGTTGGCCATGCTGGCCGGGTGCAGTTTCAATCTTGCACTTGGAATCCAGCGCACGAGCACCGCTCTTGAGAAAGAGATCAGTACCTTCGCGGCGGGACAATTTACAAGTAGGTCCAATATAACGTGCCATTTTCTAAATCCCCCTTAAACGCGACGTTTCTTCGGCGGACGACAGCCGTTGTGAGGAATCGGCGTTACGTCAGT
>CAMLOU010000038.1 GCA_946481735.1 uncultured Cellvibrio sp. | reverse complement strand
TCTCTATACCGGTGGCTACGATAACGGCGGTGGTGGTTACGGTGACCGGTTCGTCGCCGACGAATTTTTCTGGGCAGCGGCGGAGCTGTATATCACTACCGGTGACAGCAAGTACCTGCCGACCATTCAGAACTATGAGATCGAGCGTACCGATTTTGGTTGGCCAGACACTGAATTACCGGGTTTGATTTCTCTCGCCACAGTACCAGCCAGCCACACGGCAAGTTTGCGCGCAACCGCGCGGCAAACCATCGTCCAGATTGCTGATATCCATATGGGCGTGATCGACAGCACCGGTTATCTCACACCCCATACTGAAGAGGAATATTACTGGGGCTCCAACAATGGTGTTGCCAATAAACTGTTCCTGGTCGGTTTGGCTTACGACTTTACCGGCGATGAGGATTACGCCAAGGGGCTCGGCAAGGCGGTGGATTATCTCTTTGGTCGCAACCCCATGTCGTTCTCCTACATCTCCGGCCACGGCGAAAACGCCCTGACCCAACCGCACCACCGTTTCTGGGCTGGCGCGCTCAACGGCGCTTACCCCTGGTTACCGCCAGGTGCCTTCTCCGGTGGCCCCAACGCTGGCCTGGAGGATGAAGTGGCCCAGGCTGCCTTGAACGGCTGTCAGACTCGTCCGGCTACCTGCTACATGGATGACATCAACTCCTGGTCCACCAACGAGATCACCATCAACTGGAACTCGGCCCTGGCATGGGTGTTGGCGTTTTATGATGACTACGGCAATGAAGGCGGTGCTTCATCATCGTCATCTTCCAGCCAGGTCAGCTCCAGTGTGCCCAGCAGCTCTTCGTCAAGCGTGAGCAGCGTGCCAGTGTCGAGCTCTTCCAGCAGTAGCGTGCCGGTCAGCTCAAGCAGCTCAAGCAGCTCAAGTTCAGTGGTCTTCAGCTCATCCAGCAGCCTGGCCTCATCGAGCAGCTCCAGCACGCCCACCGGTCAACAATGTAACTGGTATGGCACCTTGTATCCGCTGTGTGTCACCACCCAAAGCGGCTGGGGATGGGAACAGAACCGCAGCTGTATTTCACGCAGCACCTGTAGCTCGCAACCGGCGCCCTGGGGCATTGTTGGCGGAGGTACCTCCAGCTCCAGTCCAGCCAGCTCCAGCCCCTCATCCAGCTCCAGCCCTGCATCCAGCAGTTCCAGCTCGGCACCAGCGTCCAGCAGCAGCTCCAGCCTGGTCGCCAGCAGTGCATCATCCAGCTCTGCACCGAACGGAAGCGGCAGTTGCGAGTACGTGGTGACCAACCAGTGGAACAACGGATTTACCGGCGCGATCCGCATCACCAACAACGGCAGTTCGCCCATCAACGGGTGGAGTGTGAGCTGGAGTTACAACGACGGTTCACGCATTACTAACAGTTGGAATGCCAACCTGTCCGGCAGCAATCCTTACAGTGCCAGCAACCTGGGCTGGAATGGCACCTTGCAACCGGGCCAAACCGCTGAGTTTGGTTTCCAGGGTACCAAAGGCGGCAGCGCAGCATCTGTGCCGGTCGTCAGTGGAACACCTTGCAACTAAGCCTGGTTAAACCCTGAAGCCTTGTCTTCGCGATGGATAACAACTTATTCATCGCGAAGTTTTTGCTGTTAATTTTTTTGTGCTTTGCGTGATTCGATAACGGAGGTTTCCGCCATGTATCGCTCCCAACTGATCCATTGTTTGAAGCTGGCTTTTTTCCCCGTTATCGCTTGCGTCCTGCTTGCTGGTCACGCCAGTGGCCAGACGCCGACACGCACTACGCCGGGTGATTCCATTGCAGAGTCAGTGGGTTGTGGAAGCGCTCAGGATATCCATTCCCGCTGCCATTTGCTTACAAAGGAACTCAATCAGTTAAAACAATAACGACAAGTTGAGGTGCTACTCCAACACCATCCGACGCTGGATAAAACCAGCGTTGCGCAGTGATAAAAATCACCGTCGTCGCGCGTGGGGCTTCAGCGCAGGGTGTATAACAAAGCGGTAATAACTCCAATAAGGCATACAGGAGAATAACAATGATATCGATAAAAAAAATCTTCGGTTTTTCGGGCGCAATGCTCGTTTTATTTTGCGTGCTGGTGCAACAGGCAAACGCGCAAACCAATTGCAGTTATCGTATTACCAATGAATGGAATACCGGGTACACCGGTGCAATTACTATCAGCAACAACGATTCCAGTGCGTTAAACGGCTGGAGTCTTAGCTGGCAATACAACAGCAATCGCATTACCAGTTCGTGGAATGCCAACATCACAGGCAGTAATCCTTACACCGCAACGGATTTAGGCTGGAATGGCAACATCCCCGCCGGCGCCAGTGTGGAGATTGGTTTTCAGGTGGATAAAAATGGTGGCAGCGCCGAGACGCCCACATTGAATGGTGCAGTGTGTTCCGGTGGCAACAATAATTCTTCCGCAACCAGTGTAAGCAGTTCGCCCTCAAGCAGCGCATCGAGCCAGAGCATTGCGCCATCATCCAGTGCAAGTTCGATCAGTTCATCGTCCGCTAACAACAACACCGGGCAGCAATGTAACTGGTACGGCACTTTGTACCCCCTGTGTACAAATACGCAAAGCGGTTGGGGTTGGGAGTCAAATCGCAGTTGTATTTCGCCCAGCACCTGTAGTTCGCAACCGGCGCCTTACGGCATCGTCGGCGGAAATAATTCGTCCAGCAGTTCAAGTGTCGCGACGTCTTCAAGCAGTTCCGCCGGTAACCAGGGTTTTGTCAGCACCCATGGGCAACTGCGTACCAGCGGCAATCAACTGGTTAACAAAAACGGTACCGCTGTTCAGTTACGCGGGATGAGCTCCCACGGGCTGCAATGGTACGGCGACTACATGAATCTCAGCAGCATCCGCTGGTTGCGCGATGACTGGGGCATTAACGTGATTCGTGCAGCTATGTACACCGCCAGCGAAGGCTACATCGAAAACCCATCAATCAAAAATAAAGTGTTTGAAATTGTCGATGCCGCGATTGCGCTGGATATTTATGTGATTGTCGATTGGCATATTCTCAGCGACGGCAACCCACAACAATACAAAGCGGAAGCGAAGGCATTTTTCAATGAAGTCGCGCAGCGTTATGGCAACACGCCCAACGTGATTTATGAAATTGCCAACGAACCCAACGGCGGTGGTGTCACCTGGAATGCGGCGATTCGCCCTTATGCCCAGGAAGTGATTCCGGTGATTCGCAACCATGCACCGAATAGCCTGGTGATTGTCGGCACGGGGACATGGAGTCAGGATGTTACTGATGCAGCAGCCAACCCGGTGAGTTTTCCGAATGTCGGCTATGCCATGCATTTCTATGCGTGCACCCATGGTCAATGGTTACGTGACCGCGTGGACCAGGCACGCGCGCAAGGCGCGATGATTTTCTCGACCGAATGGGGCACCGCCGACGCCACCGGCGATGGCAGTGTGTGTGAAAACGATACCCGCACCTGGATTAATTTCCTGAATCAACGTGGAATCAGCTGGATTAACTGGAGCATTACGCCAAAAGAGGAAGGCACCGCTGCGCTGAACCCCGGCGCCAGCACAACAGGTAACTGGTCCGCCAGTGACCTTTCGCCGTCAGGCACCTTGGTGAAATCACTGATGCGTCAATAAGAACGTAAAGTGACAATAATAAAATACAAAGGGATTTGATAAAAAAATCCCCGCTATTCGGCGGGGATTTTTTTATTTGGCTATCAGTGACACATCATCTTGTAAGCAAATTGCGCATCCAGGAAATTAGCCATCATCGTTGCTGTCGGTTTTGCCCAGGGATAAAACAACCAGAAGCTGTGCGGTGCATCCGAAAATTTCTCGGCATGATAATTAATCTTGGCTTCTTCAAGTCGCTTGATCATCTCCGCCTGCCCTACACTAAACCGCGCCTGTGAACTGTTAATAAATAACACCGGTGGCTTGCCTTTGCTTACGTGATAAATCGGCGAGGCTTCATGCCATAAAGCAGTTTTTGTCGCATAGTTTCCGCCAAACCATTGACCGGCCGATGAGGGATTTTTGCGCGGGTCATCTTCATATTTACGCGCTTCTTCCGACGTAAAATCCGACAAGCCATCAATATTAATCACGGCTTGCACATCACTGGTAAAGAGGCTTTTCGTCGCCTGCGGATCAAATTTTACATCGCCGTTTGTCATGCCGACCAAGGCCGCAATTTGTCCACCTGCGGAACCACCGGCCACAGCAATTCGTTCCGGATTGATACCATAGGTTTTTGCATTCTCGCGCAACCAGCGAACCGCCGCTTTCACATCGTGAATCGCAGCAGGATATTCAGCTTCCGGTGATAAACGATAACTGATGGTCGCCGTCACATAACCGCGCAACGCCAGTTGATGGGCCAGGGGCATCATGTTTTCGCGGTAACCGGCCCGCCAGCCACCACCGTGCACCAACACGATAGCCGGTCGTTGATCCGCCATCGTGGGTTCGGGCGCATAGAGGTCCAACTGCAATGCCCGCGCGCCGTAGTTAACATAGGTCAGGTTTTTAAATGCAAGAATGCCTTCCGGCAATTTGCCGTCCAGCATGCGCATCTGCGGAAAATCCTTCACATATTTGGTGTAGGTTTCAGCCGGAGTGTAGGTATTTTGAGGATCATTGATCGAAGTAATGGGTGCGGTGGTTGAACAACCGACCATGAACGCCAGCATAAAGCCGCCAGCCAGAGTGAAGACAACGGTAATGCAATGCCGAAGGATCATAGGGACTATCTCTTATTGTTGACCGATTACTGGAACCGGAAACAATAAAGCACCAGGCGCCATAAAACCAGCCGACTTAATGTAAAGCGAGATATAAAGCCAGCCGGGGCAGTTACAGATAATGCCTAATGACAGGTCATGCGGTACTTGAATTGCAGATCCAGAAAATCCGCCGTGATATTAGCCGCCGGACTCACCCAAGGCTCAAATAACCAGAAAGCATGGGAGCTGCCGGGAATTTCCTCCGCCCGATGCGGCACCCGAAAGTGTTCCAGACGCCGGAGCATTTCATCCTGTCCGGCACGATAGCCCGGCTCCCCGCTATTCAACAACAATACCGCCGGCATCCCTTTACGAACGCGGTTCATCGGAGACGCCTGATGCAGCAAAGCCTCCCGTTGAGCCGCCCCACCCGCAAGCCAATACCCTATCGGATCAGGATGCCCGGTCTCACTTTTCAGCGTCACCGGATCAAGCTGCCAAGGACCATCAAGATTGAGAATAACCTGCACCTCAGCCGCCCCAACTGCTGTCAATCCGCCCAAAGCCGCAACCACCCCACCCGCGCCAGCACCACCTAATGCGATATGCGAAGCATCTATCCCATAAGCTTCGGCATGCTCACGCATCCACCGCACAGCCGCCTGAGCATCCTCCACCGCCGCCGGGTAAGGCGCCTGCGAAGCCAAACGATAACTGATGGTTGCCACCACATAACCCCGTAGCGCGAGATTTATCGCCAGCGGAACAAGATGCTCACGCTGTCCATCAACCCAATCACCGCCATGCACTAAAACAATCCCCGGCCGCAACTCATCCATCGTCGTCCCCGGCGCATACAAATCCAACTGCAAATCAAGCGCACCTCGTTGGGCATACGTTAGATTTTTAAACTCAGCAATACCCTCCGGCACAACACGATTGGCCAGCTTGATGTAGGGATACCGTTTTACTTGCTCACGGAAGATATCATCAGCGGTGTAGTGAGATGAGTGATGCGGCACTGCGATGCAAGCAGCCAAAAATACACTAAGCAACGCCAGAAAAAGCAAACGCGTATTCAAGAATTTTTTCGTTTCGACACTCATTGCAGAAACCCTTGGTTATTATTTTTATTGATGTATTTTTCAGGAGTTCAATAGAGCATTAAAGTTCAGGCAGATGAAGTTAACGCATCACATTCTGTGTAATAAAAAAATGAACAATGAAACAATTTTTCAGCAATAAAAAAGCCAGCAACGATGCTGGCTTTTTCACTACCAATTTATGCACTCGCACAATGCAAGTTTGACGTTAAGGCGTTGGTTTCGAAACCCTCAAGTCAGGGACGACTTGAGGGAGCTACAAGGATGTATTCATGCGCTTTCGAAACCAACGCCTTAATGACAAACGAATTTATACTGAAAACTAATTGCCTACGCTAATAACAAAATACCGAACATTACAAAACCAAACGCCGAATATCCGCAATCACACTCGTCAGGAACGTAAAGAACCGACCAGCATCCGCACCATTCACCGCACGATGGTCATAAGACAAAGAAATCGGCAGCATATTACGCGGCACAAACTCCTTACCATTCCACACCGGCTTGATCTGCGCACGAGACACACCCAGGATCGCCACCTCCGGCGCATTCACCATAGGCGTAAAACCACTACCGCCCATCGCACCCAGGCTAGAGATAGTAAAACAACCACCCTGCATCTCTGCCGGCATCAACTTACCATCGCGCGCCTTCTTGGCCAGAACGTTAATCTCATCCGCCAGTTCCCACAGGCCTTTCTTGTCCACATCGCGCACAACCGGCACCAGCAGGCCAATCGGCGTATCAACTGCCACACCGATATGCACATAGTTTTTCTGCACAATGTGCTCGCCGTCATGATGCATGGATACGTTGAAACTCGGCTCAGCGCGCAATGCGGCAGCACAGGCTTTCAACAGGAACGGCAAGGGCGTTAATTTACTGCCGCGCTTCTCCGCTTCCGCTTTCAGGCCGGTACGGAAAGCTTCCATCTCGGTGATGTCCACGTCATCCCATTGGGTCACATGGGGAACGTTCAACCAATTGCGGGTCATGTTTTCAGCGGTGAGCTTTTTGATCTTGCTCATCTTGACCATTTCAATCTCACCGAACTTGGCGAAATCAACCGCTGGCACACGTGGAATACCTGAACCACCGCCTACCGATGCGCCGGACTGAACGCTAGCAACAATGTTTTTCACATAGTTGCGCACATCATCTTTCAGCAGGCGACCACGGGGACCGGTTCCAGGCACCTTGGCCAAATCCACGCCCAATTGACGGCCCAACTTGCGCACTGCCGGACCGGCGTAAACATCACCACTGTTTACTACCGCTTCAGCTTTTGCAGGCGCTGCCGCCGGGGCAGGTTTTGGGGTTTCCGCTTTAGGTGCCGGCGCACTGGTTTCCGCTTTGGCCGGTGCAGCAGCTTGTGCTGGTGCAGCGCCGCCTGAGGTCTTCATTACACCGATAACCGAACCTTGCGATACCTTGTCACCCACTTTCACTGCGATACTGACGATCTTGCCCGATGCAGTAGCCGGTACTTCCATAGACGCTTTATCAGTCTCAAGGACGATCAGGGAATCGCCTTCGGCTACGTCGTCGCCCGCCTTCACTGTCACTTCAATAACGTCAACATTTTCTGCGCCGCCGATATCCGGAACCGTGATGGTAAGTTCACTGCTGCTCGCTGAGACGGCAGGTGTCGCTGCAGCGGGCGCAGGTGCTGCGGCCGCTTCTGCGCCTCCACTGACAGCCACAACACAAATAGCTGTACCCTGGGAAACCTTATCGCCCACCTTCACGGAGATACTGACGATCTTACCGGACGCGGTAGCGGGCACTTCCATAGAGGCTTTGTCAGTTTCCAGCACAATCAGGGAATCGCCTTCGGCGACTTCATCACCGGGCTTAACGCTGACTTCAATCACATCCACATTTTCTGCGCCGCCGATATCCGGCACCGCAATGGTAATTTCACTGGTCGCAGCAGATGCCTTGGCCGGAGCCGGGGCGGCAGCGGGTGCTTTGGCAGCAGGAGCCGGAGCGGCCTCGGCAGCACCTTCTGCTTCAACCTCGATCAATACATCATCCTGCGAAACCTTATCTCCCTCTTTCACCTTGATAGCGACAACTTTACCCGCTTTATCGGCAGGAATTTCCATGGATGCTTTGTCCGTTTCAAGCACGACGATGGAATCTCCCTCGGCAATTACATCGCCTACTTTCACGGAGATTTCAATTACATCGACGCCTTCCGCACCACCGATATCGGGCACTTTAATGGTTTGAATTGCCACTGTAACTCCTCACTTTCTGCAAATTCGATCAACTGTTATTCAATGCGAATACAAGAACGCCCTCTTTGTAAGAGGGCGTTGGATTTACACGCTCATCGGGTCCGCTTTTTCCGGATCAATCCCGAATTTCTTGATGGCCTTGGCGACAACGTCGGCTTTGATCTTGCCTTCATCGGCCAGTGACTTGAGCGCGGCGATAACCACAAAATAACGATTCACTTCAAAGAAATGACGCAATTTCGCGCGGGAATCACTGCGACCGAAACCTTCTGTACCCAATACGGTGTAGGTGCCGGGAACAAATGCACGCAATTGTTCGCTGTAAGTTTTCAGATGGTCTGTTGCAATAATTTTCGGACCGTCACGACCTTCCAGGAGTTCGGTAATGTATGCCTTACGCGGCGCCTCCGTTGGGTGCAGCAAGTTCCAGCGCGTGGCACGCTGACCATCGCGGGTCAACTCGTTCACGCTGGTGACGCTCCATACATCCGCTTCCACATCAAAGTCGTTGCGCAACAATTCTGCTGCTGCACGCACTTCGTTGAGGATGGTGCCGGCGCCCATCAACTGCACGCGATTTTTCTTTTTGCTCTTGCCTTGTTCAAGCAAGTACATCCCTTTGATGATGCCTTCCTGCGCCCCTTCCGGGAGATCCGGGTGCTGGTAGTTTTCGTTCATCAGGGTGATGTAGTAGAAACAATTTTCCTTGTCGTGATACATGCGCTTGATGCCGTCCTGGATGATCACTGCCAATTCGTAGGCGTAGGTCGGATCGTAGGTACGGCAATTGGGGATAGTGTTCGCCATCACGTGGCTGTGGCCATCCTGGTGCTGAAGACCCTCACCGTTCAGTGTGGTACGGCCAGCGGTTGCACCCAACATAAAGCCGCGCGCCTGCGAATCACCGGCAGCCCAAGCCAGGTCACCGATACGCTGGAAACCGAACATGGAGTAATAGATGTAGAACGGAATCATGGGTACGCCATGATTGCTGTACGAGGTTGCCGCCGCAATCCAGGATGACATGGAGCCGGCTTCGTTGATGCCCTCTTCCAGAATCTGGCCGTTTGATGATTCGTGGTAAGACATCATCTGGCCCGCATCATGGGGCACATATTTTTGACCTTCGGATGAATAAATACCGATGGTTTTAAACATACCTTCCATACCAAAGGTACGCGCTTCGTCCGGCACAATCGGCACAATGTTTTTGCCGATTTGTTTGTCTTTTACCAACGACGACAAAATACGCACAAAACTCATGGTGGTAGAAATTTCACGCTCACCAGTAGACTTGAGCTGCGCAGCAAATGCGTCCAGATCCGGTGTTTGCAGCGGTTCAAAATCTGATTTACGCGCAGGTAAATAACCTTTCAACGCCTGGCGACGGGCGCGCAGATATTGCATCTCCGGGCTGTCTTCGGACGGACGGTAGTAAGGTAATTTGGGAAGGTCTTCGTCGCTGATAGGTAATTCAAAACGGTCGCGGAATTTCTTGAGGCTTTCAATATCGAGGGACTTAACGGAGTGCGTCTTGTTGATCGCTTCACCGGATGCACCCATGCCATAACCCTTGACGGTTTGCGCCAGGATAACGGTGGGTTGGCCCTTGGTATTTACCGCTTGGTGATAAGCGTTATACACCTTGCTCGCGTCGTGGCCGCCGCGCGCCAGATGCAGGATTTCGTCATCGGACATATCGCTTACCAATTCAAGCAGCTCCGGGTATTTGCCGAAGAAATGCTCGCGGGTGTAAGCGCCGCCGTTGGCTTTGTAATTTTGCATCTCGCCATCGACGACTTCGTCCATGCGCTTCTGCAATAAACCGCTCTTGTCTTTTTCGAGCAGGCGATCCCAACTGCTACCCCACAGCACCTTGATGACATTCCAGCCGGCACCACGGAACACACCTTCGAGCTCCTGAACGATCTTGCCGTTGCCGCGCACCGGGCCATCGAGACGTTGCAGGTTACAGTTGATGACGAAGATAAGATTGTCGAGTTTTTCGCGGGTTGCCAGCGAAATTGCACCCAGGCTTTCCGGCTCATCACACTCACCGTCACCTAAAAATGCCCAGACTTTGCGGTCGGTTTCCGGTACCAGACCACGGGCTTCCATGTAACGGATAAAGCGCGCCTGATAGATAGCCTTGATTGGGCCCAAGCCCATGGAAACCGTCGGGAATTGCCAGTAATCCGGCATCAACCAGGGGTGCGGATAAGAAGAAAGTCCACCGCCATCAACTTCGCGGCGGAAATTGTCCAGATGTTTTTCATCGAAGCGGCCTTCGACATAAGAACGAGCGTACATACCGGGAGAAACGTGGCCCTGGAAATACACCAGGTCGCCGGGCACATCGCCATCGTTACCGCGGAAGAAATGGTTGAAGCCCACATCATAAAGTGTGGCGGATGAAGCAAAAGACGCGATGTGACCACCGAGTGCATCTTCATTATCGTTGGCTTTCATGACCATCGCCATGGCATTCCAACGCACAATGGAACGAATTTTTCGTTCCAGAACCCGATCACCAGGAAACGCAACTTCTTTTTCCGGCGGAATACTGTTGCGGTAAGGAGTCTGGATGGAAGAAGGCTGCGCGATACCTTTATTCACAGCCTTCTCGGACAGCATTTTTAACAGGTATGCGGCGCGCTCTTTGCCACCATGGCGAACAACTGATTCCAAGGCATCCAGCCATTCTTTCGTTTCAATGGCATCGATATCTTCTAGCATTCAAATCTCCTCAACTATGCGCGCTGTGGCACATATAAACGTAGCAACAGTATCAAATAAAGGAATTAGGAAGGGTGTAACCGCAGCTTGTAGTGTCACAGAAGTCATTGATTTCTGTAGGTTTATTGGCGGTTTCGCTCCAGCGTCGGAGCGAAAAAATCCCCGAATTCTTACATATATGGCGTTTTTTTACCAGCCCCGCCCTCACCACCAACCGGCAACCGAACAAAGGCGCGGTAAGTAAAAAAAATTGCGCATTTTTTACACAACCTATTGCGAGTGCAGACAAGGTTGTCAATTGCAAGTTCATACCGAGGCAAATTCCATCTCACAGAAACAAGCCGAAAAGCACTACATAATTCAGGGATATACCAGGCTATCCAGTTGTTCGTGGTAGGCTTCAAGTTTGTTCAATAAATGAAAGTTTTCCGTGTCAGACATCTTCTGCGACGTCAACCAAAGCCGACGCTGCTTTTCCAATATGACGCGTTGGTAATAATTATCCAGCGATGCTTCGGTAATGCCCGCAACAGCCGCCGCGGTCTGCTGGCGCCGATCAAACTCTTCGTCCCCCAGCAAAATACTTTCCCAATAAATATCAGCCTGTTCCGTCAGGGTGCGCGCTGGCTTTTTCAAATCGCGCACCAGCGATTGTTTGTTTTCCGCCAGGTTTTTGCTCAGGGCTTTTGCATAATCTGTCAGGAAACTATCGATCTCTTGCACAATCTGCGCTTCATCTGTTGCAGGCGATTGAACCACGAAAACCGTTCCTTCGAGATTACGGATCGGCATGGGAAAAACGCTCACGATGTAGCCCAATTGTTTTTCCGTGCGCAAGCGATCAAAAAAGGCAGGCTGCAACATTTGTTGCAGCAACTTCATGTGCGCCGTATCGACGATGCTGGGCTGAAGGCTCTGGATATACAACTGCACCACGTGATCATTGTGGTCGAGCGCGTGGCGGTATAGCCAGGGCTTTTCCTGTTTTGTCGACAACTGGTAGAGGCGTGCAGCGGGTTGTGACCTGCCAGTTTTGGTACCGAGCAGTTCATACTCCGCCAGGGCCGCCAACTTGATGGCCTCCTGGCGAAACAGATTGCCGTACAGCAATGCTTCCATGGTGCCGTCGCGCAAGAGGCGCGTGGAAAATTGGTGGAACTGCTCCAGGGTTTTACTTTCCAGCCCGTTGATCAGTGCCTCGTTACTCCAATAGGGTTCGTAATGCAGCACCGGTATCTGGCGAGCCAGCACAATATAAGGTGTGTTCTTGTCTTCGTTGCGCCAGTTGCGAATTAATTCCTGTTTGAGGTTGAGAAAACGTTCCTGATTAAAACGGCCTTTCCGAATTGCTTTGGCGATCTTGCTCAGCAATAAGCCCTGACGACTGCTGTAGCCATCAATGGAAATATCGAGCCCCCGTGTGTTGGCACGCACGGCGTAATGCAGACCGGCCAAGCTTGCGGGGTAAGAAAACTCATTCAACTCGTCCATCACCAATGCGGCAAACAATTGTGCTTGTGCGGCACCTTCTGCATTCATCGCCACCAAGGGTAGTTTCAGGCGCAGGTTTATCTTGGCTTTAGGAACATGAAATTGCTGGTCTTGCTTAAACCAGGCTTGGGTTCGCTCGTTGCGGATCACCATTTGTGGCCGATCTGCGATGCGCGGCGCCGCACTTTCGCTGGGCGTCGGCAACAGTAACTGGGATTTAACCGCGAGGCGCGTGGGAATAAAGGCATTCGGCTCCGGAAAATATAATTTCTTTCGCACGCTTGGTTTGATTTCGTATTCTTCAAATTTAATTTTTTCAACAGCGTAGGGCGTTTGATAAAAATGCGTTAATTTATCTGTTTCCACATCCGGGGCGACAAACACTGTCATCACGTTATCATCACGCAGGTAACTCAATCCTTGCTGGATCAGTTTTTCATCGTAGGCGGTATAGAGGTAATCGCCTCGCAATACATCCTGAGGCTGATAAATGTGCATCACATACGCCAGGTTTTTTACCGTATCAATAGGTGGACTTTGTTCATGGAAACGAAAGTCAATGTCGGCCAGTTCTTTCAGCTCGTTGTAACGCCAATCCTTTAGACCGCGCGCTTGCAGCTGTTCAATCATATAAAACATCAACGGCACAATCTGATCCCGTGCGCGGGTACCCTTCTCGGTCAGTTGGATAGTGATCTGGAAGAACGCGTCGTGTCGTGTGCTGGACCCGACACCGGCGCTGAGCCCTTCAGCCCAGCCGAGGTCCTTTAGTAATGAAAGGACACTGCCCTTCCCCTCGTGGCCTAATAAATTGCCGATGTAATGCCAGGGCTTTTTACGGTAGGTTTCCCAGGGATTGGGAATGGGAAAAAGCATGGAGAGTTGGCGCAGCTCTTTTTCCGGTTTAATGCTGACGGCAGCGGGTAAAAAATCTGCCCGGAACAGTGGCGGGTAAACATCAGGAAGTTCGCGGGTATGGGAGGGAATGAGACCGAAGCGCCCAACCACCATCTTTTGTAGTTCATCCAGCGACTCCTTACCCAACACCACCAGAGTCATCGCATCAGCTGAATAATATTGGCGATAAAAAGCAATCAGATCATCACGCACGGCATCATCTTCCCGATCCGCCAGGGTTTCCTGGCTGCCGACAGAAAATTGTGCCGCCGGGTGTTCCGGATTGAGCAATTCACGATACACATCCAGGATGCGCCTGCCATCGTCGTTGATGCGCGCCAGGTACTCTGAATGTACAGCGTTGCGTTCGCGCTCTACATAACCGGCATCAAACAAGGGGGCAATAAAAAACTGCGCAAAACGATCCAGTGCCGGGTCAAGATAATCGCTGTCGATATCGAAGAAATAATTGGTGTGCTCCGGTGCAGTAAACGCATTATGGTTTCCACCGTGCTGACTGATAAACGCCTGATACTCACCGGCCTCCGGATATTTTTCGGTGCCGAGAAACAGCATATGCTCAAGGAAATGCGCAAGCCCCTGACGATCCGCCGGATTTTGGTTGTGGCCGATAAATACATCCAATGCTGCTGCCGACTTCTCGGCATCGGCATCAGATATCAATAAAACCCGCAGCTTGTTTTGCAGCGTGATGTAGCGATACTCGCGATCATCATTTTCGCTCTTGATGACATCGACCCGTGCCACCACCGTCGCGCTGTCATCTAGCACAGCCAGCTCTTCCTGAGCGGTTACCAAGCCACTGCGCAACAGGCAGGCAGAGCAGAGTAACAACCAGTAAAGATGCCGGGCAAAATGACTTACGCTATTCATTAACACAATTACCTTTCATTGAACGTGCTACGGGAGAGATCACATCACAGGAAACGAAGCGGTTTATTTTTTGCGCAGGATGTACAGATAACTGCCGTCCTTTTCACAAAAACCTTCTAACCGGTGGCCACTGATCTCTGCAAACGCATAAAAGTCGCGTATCGATCCGGCGTCCGTTGCAATGACCCGCAATAATTCGCCGGTAGCCAGGTCCCGCAGGGCCTGCTTTGCGCGCAGGAGCGGCAAGGGACAGCGCAACCCGCTCGCGTCAAGGCTTGTGGCCACAGAACAAGCCATCATCTCTTCATAGGAGATGCGCGGCAGCGATTGATTTGGATCATTCATGTCGATAAAACCCGTTCGTACTGTGAAGCCTGAGCCCCGTTCCGGTTGAACAAAGTTGGCGCATATTAGTCCAATCCCTGTCTACCCGTCGGCCCATAGCCTTTGGCCAGCAAAGACGCTAGAGTAACGGCCGCTATATCGCCACCCGGAGGAGTGCCAACAACTGTGTCTGTGTTTCGCAAAACCTTGCTGATTCCAATGGTTCTCGCAAGCGGCATTACGATGAATGCGGCAGCGGAGATTGAACTTCCGATGTTGGGAGACACCAGCTCCAGCATGATTTCACCCATGCAGGAGCGTGTACTTGGGCAAAAGTGGTTGCGATTGTACCGTAGTCAGGTTCCCACGTCCTCTGATCCCTTGATTATCGATTACCTCGAAAACCTGCTTAATCGGCTGGCCCTCCATAGCCAGCTGGACAACAAGGACCTGGAGTTGGTGCTGGTCCAGAACGATACCCTCAATGCTTTCGCGGTGCCCGGCGGTATTATCGGCGTGCATACCGGCCTGCTGACCTATGCCAGGACCGAAAACCAGTTGGCCGCTGTATTGGCGCACGAACTGGCACACTTGAGCCAACGCCACTATGCCCGTCAGCTGGAACAACAGAAAAATATGGCAGCGCCCTTTTACGCGGGGATGCTGGCCAGCCTGGTATTGCTGGCCACCACTGGCTCGAACAGTGACGCGGGTCTGGCGGCTTTGGCCACAACCCAGGCAGCGGCTATCGATGCGCAATTGCGCTTCAGCCGTCAAAACGAGCAGGAAGCCGACCGAATCGGCATGCAGACCATGATCGAGGCAGGATTAGACCCCTACGCCGCCTCCGATATGTTTGAAGAGATGCTGCGCGGCAGTCGCTACGGTCGCCGCCCGCCGGAATTCCTGCTGACCCACCCGGTGACCGAAAGCCGTATTTCGGACGCGCGCAACCGTGCCATGCAATACCCACGCAAACACTATGACGATAACCTTGAATTCCAATTGATGCGCACCCGCATTCGGGTCAGAAGTGAAGAAACGCCTCAGTTGGCCGTCAAACGCTTCAAAGGTGAAGTAGAGGGTGAAAGTGCTTCTGCCGATGCCAGCCGTTACGGCCTCGTCCTGGCCTACACGGACGCCCAACAGTTTGCGGAAGCGCGGGCCACACTCAAGCCCCTGCTGGAGAAAGATCCCCAGCGTTTGACCTATCTCATCATGGCTAACGATATCGAAGTGGCCGCTCAGAATTACAAGCCTGCACTGAAAGAGCTGGAAGCTTTGCTGGATAAAAATCCCGGTAGCCACCCGGTTATCGTGCGCTATGCCGAAGCGCTGATGAAAGCCGGCGACTACCAGGGCAGCGCTGCGGTACTGGAGCGTTACTCACGGCAGCGCACGAAAGATGATTACGTCTGGTACCTGCTGGCTGAGGTGTACGGCTTGGCGGGTAACATTCTCGGCGTACACGAAGCGCGCGCGGAATATTTTATTCTCAACGGTGTATATGATCGCGCGCAAATACAGTTGCGCAATGCCTTGAAACTGGCACAAGGAAATTTCCATCGCACCGCGTTATTGGAAGAACGCTTGAAATACGTAGAGCGTCAGCGGCAAGAGCAGAATTTTTAAACTTGTTGAAGGTTTAGCATTAATCCAGGGAAATGGAATTGCGCGAAAAATTTTTCGCCCAGTCGGAGCTGCTGACCCATTCATCCACTTTATCCGCGGGCATGGGTCGGCCGATGTGGTACCCCTGGGCGTCATCGCAGCCCATCATGTCCAGGCGCCGCAATAATTCCTCGTTCTCCACACCTTCAGCCACCACTCGCAATCCCAGGTTATGTGCGAGGTGAATGGTGGAATTGACGATCACTTCATCCTGTTTATCTTCCAGCATGTTGCGTACAAATGAGTAATCAATCTTCAGCGTTTGCACAGGCAGGCGTTTGAGGTACGCCAGTGATGAATAGCCTGTACCAAAGTCATCAATAGCCAATAACACCCCCAGGTCATGTAACTGATCCAACACCCGCATAGCGCGGTGGGGGTCCGTCATGATGGAGCTTTCGGTAATTTCCAACTCAAGGTATTTGGGTGGCAATTGGTATTGCTGCAACAGGCGCATAATTTGTTTGGGCATATTTTCGTCCAGCAAATTACGCGCAGACAAATTTACCGCTACCGTCACCGCCAACCCCTGGTCATGCCACAACCGACACTGCTCGATACTTTTTTCCAGCACCCAGGCCGTCATCAGATGAATCAGGCTGGTCATCTCAACAATGGGAATAAATTCACCGGGCGGTACGAATCCCAACTCCGGATGGTTCCAGCGCAACAGCGCTTCAAAGCCGTAAAAGCCGTTGGATTCCAGCGAGACTTTGGGTTGGAAATATAAACACAGCTGATCTTCACGAATCGCACGCCCCAGCTCGCCCATCAATGCCAAGCGTTTGGGTGAATGCGGATCGTACTCCGCGTTGTAGAGTGATAACCCCGACATTTCTGTCTTGGCGCGGTACATCGCCACATCAGCGTAACGCATCATGGTACTGACATCCTGCGCCTGCGTCGGGCACAGGGAAATGCCGATGCTGGCACTGATTTCGGTGCAAAAGCCCTCTACATCAAACTCCTGTCGCAGCGCATCCAGCACCCGATGACCAAACACAATTGCCTGCCGCTGGTTGCGAATGCGCGGCAAAAAGATGGCAAACTCATCGCCCCCAAGTCGCGCGATCATGCCCGGCATTTCAGACATTTCTGTCTCCAGTCGCGGGCCGATCAATTGCAGAAGCCGATCACCCACCTGGTGCCCCAGGGTATCGTTGATTTCTTTAAAGCGATCCAGGTCAATCAGCATCAACGCACATAAATGGTCGTCTTCGCGATGCTGAATCCAATGATCTATCTCGCGATACAGTTTGACCCGGTTGGGTAATTTGGTGAGCGCATCGTGGGTGGATTGGTATTCAAGGCGGTCTTCGTAACGCTTGCGCGCGGTAATATCTTTGGTGGTTCCCCAGACACGGCGCAACAAGCCATTCTCTACCACACCGACACAAGAAATCTGGTAACACAGCCGGCGGCCTTTGCTATCTTCCCGCACAATATCGTGATCAATCAGTTGATAATGTTTTTCCACAAAATGGTGGAGATCAAACAAGTAATTTTGTGATCCACTTTCGACCAAACCTGAGCCGAGGATTTCGTTGATTTCCTCTGCCCCCAGCATACGCACCAGGACTTTGTTGCATTCGGACAGCCGCGCACTCTGCGCGATATCCACGACTTGCAGCTCAGTGCTCAAGGTGGTGTCGACAGGCGGAATCATGTCGTAACACCAGATGGCTTCAGAACTGTTAGCGATAAACGCTTTGTAACGCGCCTCGCTTTCTTCCAGGGCGCGCTCTTTTATCAAGTTATCGGTAATATCCGTCATGACCAGCAGCAATCCGCTGACCTGAGCGGCGTCATCCAGGGTAGGAATTTTGTCGACAGTGAACCAGCGCTGGGCACCTTCGATATGCAGGCTTTCTATGGATTTTAACAACGGCTGGCCCGTACGAATCACTTCCATGATGTCGCCTTCACGATGCGCCGGGTCATCCCAGAAATGGGCAACCTCGATAAATTTTTTTCCTGTCGCCGCATCGCCAATCAATTTTTGCGCTAATACATTACTGTCCTTGACCATGCCCCAGCGATCCAGATACCAAATCGCTGAATGCATGGAATCCAGCAGTAAATGTAGTTCTTTGCGTTGATTTTCCAAGGCGTCCTCTATCGCTTTTGATGCCGGGAGCCGCGCTTTGAATAAAGCAACGGTCGAGCCGCAATCCGCTTAGGGTAAAAAATGCTGCACAGCCACCGTCCGTGGCCATTGATCGCTTATAGTCATAAGTGTAGACAAGAATCCTCGCCCTGCCGGTGAATTGGAAAAATGGGGAAGTGCGCCAGCCGTTGCCGCAGGCGCATTATTAGGACATAGGCGGGAAAGTGTTATTTTTCAGGTAGCCATCGCATCAATAATGCGGCGGGCGATCATCCGCCGGCTGTGCAGTGCCCTGCTCTTCCACGAACAGAGCATCCTCAAGACGCTGGGCGAGCAGACGCAGTTGTTGCTGTAGCGTCAGGATTTCCTGGTCTTGCTTGGCGACCACCTGATTCAGCTGGTTCAGGGTATCTTCCTGAAACGCGACCCGGGTTTGCAGCTCTATCAATTGCTCTTGCAGTTCGTTCATCGCAGTTCCCCTTTAAATGTTCAAAACATCCTGATATGCCGCATCAATCAGGCGAATAACGCGGCTATCAATCAGCAGACTCTGACCCATGCGCGAGGTGACGTAACCAAAACCCAGGTGATAATCCGGGTCCGCAAAGCCCAGCGCTCCGCCTGCGCCGGGATGGCCAAATGCCGATGCGCCACGGCCGAAGCGGCAGTCCGGGCGGTCCTGGGGTAGCATAAACCCGTGGCCGAAGCGCAGGCGCAGCCCAAGCACCCGGTCATCCTCGGCGGACAGTTCCCGGGAACACAACTGGGACTGTGCCGCTGACAGGAGTTGCACGTCACCCAGGCGACCACCATCGGCGAGCGCGCCAAAAATTCTGGCCAATGCCACCGCATTGGCATGCCCATTGGCCGCCGGGATCTGGGCCTGCCGCCAGGCCAGGCTGTTGGTGGCGGTCATAAAGCTCACGGGGTTACCGAAAGCCCGATTGGTCACGCCCCGCGGGTCAGCTTTCATGATCTTGCCCAGCGCCATGCTATCTGCACCATTACTCTGGACAACCAATCCATTGGGGTTCTTCAGCGGGGCAGTATCCGCCAGAGCAGCTTGCTGGTCTGGCGGTATCCCGAACCGGCAACGAATCCCTAAAGGCTGAGCCACTTCACGCTGAAAATAGTCGTCGAAGCTGGCACAACCGCTAACCCGTCTAACCAACTCGCCCAAAATCCAGCCGTAGATAAACGGTGAGTAACCTTGCGCAGTGCCTGGTTCCCACCAGGGTTTTAATGCCGCTATCTCCGTTGTCATCTTCTGCCAATCGAAGATGTCTTCATATTCAAGCAAATTGCGAAACGCTGATAATCCGGTGCGGTGACACATGACCTGGCGAATGGTGATATGACCTTTGTTTTCCTGGGCAAATTCCGGCCAGTAATCCGCGACCGGTTTATCCAGGTCAAGCAGACCCCGTTCGGCCAACTGCAGCACGCACAGCGCCACCAAGGCTTTGCCAACGGAAAAGATATTAACGCAGGTGTCTTCTTGCCAGGGCTGATCAACGACCCCAGCTCCCTGGTTTTGGCGTACACCGGCCCAGATATTCACAACCGGCTCGCCAGAACAGTAGATCGCCAATGCCGCGCCCTGTTCACCCATCTCGGAAAAGTTCTGCGCGAAAGCCTCAACCACCGGCTGCCAGGTCTTGTCCCACTGCCCCTGGATCATTGTGCTTGCCCCTGCGTGTCTTGCTCTGTCTCAACCGGACCGGGAAGGCTGGCAAAGTAATGACTCAATGCCAGGATGTCCTCGTCGTCCATACTTTTGGCGATAGAACTCATCATTGGATTTTCCCGTATTCCGTCGCGAAAGGCGCGCAGTTGGTCTGCCAGATAGGCTTGGGGTTGGCCGGCGATCGACGGGTAGGAGGTCACCCGGGAGATGCCTTTGGGTCCATGACACCCGACGCACATACGCGCCGTCTGGCTTCCCATCTGGATCAGTTGCGCTTCCTGTGACAGGCTTGCTGCCGCAGGCGGCACTTGCTCTGAACAGGCCAGCAAAGCCAGCGATATGCCGAGAATGCTCGCAGCGCGGGCTCCGACGGACAAGATAGGTAGATTCGTCAGCTTCACGTGGCACCCGGTTATTTTGATGGTGAATAGAAAATCGCGCAGGATTCTAACACTGCTCACCCGGCACGGCTCAAGCCAATTGCGTTATCATCACCGCCCTCGTTAACGCTCGCTCATCGGGAGGATCTTATGAGTAAAAACAGCCGTCTGGTTTATTCCACCGAAACCGGTCGTATCAAGGAAGACAAGAATCCACCTCCCTCCGCGCCACAAGGCGACGGTATTGTGCGCATTCGGCGGGAGATTGCCGGCCGAAACGGTAAAGGCGTCACGACGATCAGTGGAATTCCTGCAACCGGCGATGACTTGAAAGCCATCGCGAAACAACTCAAACAACTCTGTGGCGGCGGCGGAGCGGTTAAGGATGGCATCATTGAAATCCAGGGCGATCATCGCGACAAGATCAAAGTGGAGCTGGAAAAACGCGGCTTCACCGTCAAACTGGCCGGTGGCTGATATGGACAGCCATCAACCCGACCCACAACTCCTGCGCGATCTTGTAACCCAGGCGATGCCCTTTGGAAAATATGAAGGCCGCGTGCTGGCGGATTTGCCGGAGCCCTATCTGGTATGGATGGCCGGAAAAGGATTCCCCAAAGGTAAATTGGGTCAGCAACTGGCCTTACTCTATGAGATCAAGTTGAATGGCCTCGAAGGGTTATTAGCCCCGTTACGCAAGGCCACTCGCTGATACCGCTCCCTATGTCGCTGGCCTGCTTTTTGCTCTACCTCTGGTAATCATCCCCAATGCCGTTTTTTTGACAGATAGAGGTAGCAAGCATGGATATGGAAACCTTACTGCAGCTGAGTGAAACCTCGCTCAAGATGGGTTTTGGCGCTCTTATCGCCGTGTTCAGCGGTTGGCTGGTACTGCGCCGCCAGCACGCACAGCAACTGTCACCGGGTAATCGCCGCCTGGAAATTCTGGAGAACGTCTCTGCCAACGTGGGGACGGTCAGCCATATCTTCGCCAAATATTCGACGCTGGTATTGGAGTCCATCCAATTCGGCGAGCAATGGCCCGTGGCGCGCAAGCTGGAGCTGGACGTAGTCAATACCGAACTGGTGACCGAATTCAAAAAGCTGGCGGAGGCCGAAGCCAAGCTGCTGATGTTGGGCGAAAAGAACCTGGAACGCAGCCTGCGTCTGTACGGCGCACGCATTGCGTTGTTTCGCAAGCAGGTGTATGTGGGCCGCCAGGACATTACCCAGGAGCAAATCGCCGCGCTGAAGCAATCTATCCTGCAAGTGCGGGAGCAGTTTTATGACATGCTCAGCCGCAAGTATGATCGCCTGCTGGCGAGTGCCTGAGTAACGCCCGCCCCTCACAGCCCCGGTAACCACCGGGGCCAATTGCCGCAAAAAGTCCCTGCCGTAGCCTCAACTAGGCTAGAATGCCCGCCTTTTAACTCGGCTGTTAGCCTCATCCTGAGACGTTACCTGTGATATCCACCGCTAATATCACCATGCAATTTGGTGCAAAACCCCTGTTCGAAAATGTGTCCGTCAAATTCAATAACGGCAACCGTTACGGCCTGATTGGTGCGAACGGCTGCGGCAAATCCACCTTCATGAAAATCCTCGGTGGTGACCAGGAGCCATCTGCAGGCCAGGTGATGCTGGAACCGGACACGCGGCTCGGGAAACTCAGACAGGATCAGTTTGCTTACGAAGACTTCACCGTCCTCGATACCGTAATCATGGGCCACGACGAACTCTGGCAAGTGAAAGCCGAGCGCGACCGCATCTACAGCCAGGCCGAGATGAGCGAAGCGGACGGTATGCGCGTCGCAGAACTTGAAGTCGCTTTTGCGGAGATGGACGGTTACACCGCCGAAGCCCGTGCCGGTGAATTATTACTTGGCCTGGATATTCCTATTGAACAGCATACCGGCCCGATGAGTGCCGTAGCTCCCGGCTGGAAATTGCGTGTATTGCTGGCCCAGGCATTGTTTTCCGACCCGGATGTATTACTGCTGGACGAACCGACCAACAACCTCGACATCAACACCATTCGCTGGCTGGAGAACGTGCTCAGCCAGCGCAACAGCACCATCATTATTATTTCCCACGACCGTCACTTCCTGAATGCGGTCTGCACCCATATGGCCGACCTGGACTACGGCGAGCTGCGTATTTATCCCGGCAACTATGATGACTATATGACCGCCTCCACCCAGGCGCGGGAAAAACTGCTTAACGAAAACGCCAAGAAAAAAGCACAGATTGCTGAACTGCAAACCTTCGTCAGCCGCTTCTCTGCCAACGCGTCCAAAGCGAAACAAGCCACCTCACGTGCGCGCCAGATTGAAAAAATCCAACTGGAAGATGTTAAGCCTTCCAGCCGCGTCAGCCCTTATATTCGCTTTACGCAAAATAAAAAATTACATCGCCAGGCCGTTACACTGGACCAGTTGACCAAAGGCTTCGACAAGAACCTGTTCGAAGACCTGAGCCTGCAAGTCGAAGCCGGAGAACGCATTGCCATCATCGGCCCCAACGGCGCGGGCAAGACGACCTTGTTACGCTGCCTCTACGGCGACCTCGCGCCGGACAATGGCACAGTGAAATGGGCTGAACAAGCGGAGATCGGTTATTTCGCCCAAGACCACGCCGCCGATTTTGCGGAAGACAGCAATTTGTTCGACTGGATGAAACAGTGGACCAAAGGTGATGAACAACTGGTGCGCGGTGCACTGGGACGGATGCTGTTTTCCAATGATGACGTTAAGAAAAATGTGAAAGTGTTATCCGGCGGTGAAAAAGGCAGGATGTTGTTCGGCAAACTCAGCTTGATCAATCCGAACGTGATGCTGCTCGATGAACCGACCAACCACCTGGATATGGAGTCGATTGAGGCTTTGAACCTGGCGCTGGAAAATTATCCCGGTACGCTGATTTTTGTCAGCCATGACCGTGAATTTGTCTCGTCATTGGCGACCCGGATTATTGATATGCAGCCCAGTGGGTTAATCGATTTTCATGGGAATTATGAGGATTATTTACGGAGCCAGGGAATTTATACCAGTTAATTTTGCTTACAAAAAAGCCCGCGATTGCGGGCTTTTTATTATGCACTGGCACTTAACCAGTTTGACGTTAGAGGTACTTCGCAATCCGTTTGTCGTCAGGGATTAGGTTTCGAAAACGCATGAATACATCCCTGTAGCTCCCTCAAGTCGTCCCTGACTTGAGGGTTTCGAAACCTAATCCCTGACGCCAAACTCACATTGTGCAATGTGGATTTTTGGAGCAGACATCGAAATGGAATGCTGAAATTTGTCAGCCCAAAAAACCGAAATAATAAATTATGGGTTTCCGTAACTCATCAACCGTTGGTAACGACGTTCCAGCACATTATCAATGTGTTCCTTACTCAAGCGATCAACCTGATCAATCAAACGCTCTTGCAGTTTTACGGCCATGGCATCGATATTGCGATGGGCACCACCTAACGGCTCGGGAATGGTTTCATCCACAATGCCCAGATCTTCCAACACCTTGGAGGTAACACCCATTGCCTGCGCGGCGTCCGGCGCTTTGGCGACGGTCTTCCAGATAATATTGGCGCAGCCTTCTGGTGAAATCACGAAGTACGTGGAGTATTGCAGCATGTTGAGGTGATCACCCACGCCGATGGCCAAAGCACCGCCGGATGAGCCTTCACCGATCACCGTACAAATAATCGGCGTGCGCAGACGCGACATCACGGCAAGGTTCTGGGCAATAGCTTCGGAGATGCCGCGCTCTTCCGAGTCGATACCCGGGTAGGCACCGGGGGTATCGATCAGCGTCAGCACGGGCAATTTGAAACGTTCGGCCATCTCCATCAGGCGCAAGGCTTTGCGATAACCTTCGGGTTTGGGCATACCGAAATTGCGGTATACCTTGTCGTGGACGGTACGGCCTTTTTCTTCGCCGATCACCATCACCGGTTTGCCGTCAAGACGCGCCACACCGCCGATGATCGCCTTGTCGTCACCAAAGTGACGGTCGCCGTGCAACTCATCCCAATCGGTAAATACCCGACTGATGTAGTCCGATGAATAAGGACGTTGGGGATGGCGGGCTACCTTGACGATATCCCAGGGAGTTAGGTTGGAATAAATACTTTCGGTCAGTTTGGTACTTTTTTCACGCAGCTTGGCGATCTCGTCCGCGATGTTAAGATCGTTGGCATTGCCAACCAATTGCAGCTCCTCGATCTTGCCTTCCAGGACCGCAATCGGCTGTTCAAAATCCAGATAATTCAGATTCATATCACTAACTGGCTCAAGGTTTGTGTGTGTCGCGTGGTGATTTATTCAGGTGCCACTCCGGATGAGTCTCCAGATACGCCGGGCACGATAAGGCCGCCTAAGATACGCTAAAGTGCCCCGCGAGTCGACCTCCGGGGCATATTTTCCTGATGAAATGTAAAAGCAATCAATAGCTTAGCGGCCAAGCTGATCGGTTAATAAACCAGCCGCACTTTCGTGGTTCCGTATTGGTCGCGCAGGCGCTGCAATAAATCGTCCTCCGGCCGAACCAGCCAGGCATTCCCCAGGCGCAGCTGTGCCCGGGCGTTGCTACGCTGGTAGTCAATCACCAGGGGGCAACGCCCCTCGCGGTAGGGATCGAGGATATCGCTCAATTCACGGATGAAGTTTGCCGGTAAGTTGCCGGACTCCAACTCCAGGCATAATTCCCGCGCTTTTTCCTGGCGCACATCTGACAGCAGGCTGATGGTGTCAGCACGCATTTTTAGCAAGCCGCTGTAATCGTCGTAACTGACCTGACCGTTGATCACCAGCAAGCCGTCTTTCATCAACAGGTCGCGGGATTGGTTATAGGTGTCTGAAAAGATGGCGACCTCAATGCGGCCGGTTCGATCATCCAGGGTTACAAAGGCCATGGTGTCGCCACGCTTGGTCTTCATTACACGCTGCGCCACAACCAGACCCGCAACAGTCTGGTTACTTTTTTCCGGTTTCAAATCCGCGATGCGCGATGACACCAGGTGATTCAATTCACTGTCGTATTCATCGATAGGGTGACCGGTAAGATACAAACCGAGCGTTTCTTTTTCCGCATGCAGACGCTCTTTCATGGTCCAGCTGCGCACGCGATGAAAATCGCGGTAAACATCTTCATCGCTGCCAGCGCTGGGCACCACATCACCAAATAAATCCATCATGCCGGCACTGCTGTTCGCAGCTGACTGTTCAGCGGTTTTGACAGCCTCGTTCATTGCCGCAAACATCACCGCGCGATCGTGATCGATATTAATGCCCGGCCCGAGCTTATCGGCTGCACCGGAACGAATCAGCGCTTCGAGCGCGCGCTTGTTGACTTTTCGTGGATCAATACGCGCGCAGAAATCAAATAAATTTTTAAAGGGTCCGCCTTCATTGCGTGCAGCGATGATACTTTCAACCGGGCCTTCGCCCAAGCCTTTGATCGCGCCGAGGCCGTAGATAATATTGCCGGCATCATTCACCGTAAAATGGAATTCACCGCTGTTCACATCCGGCGGCAAAGGCATCAACTTCATCTGGCGACATTCTTCGATGAAGGTTACCACCTTGTCGGTTTTATCCATGTCCGACGACATGGTCGCCGCCATAAAGTGCGCGGGATAATGAGCTTTTAACCAAGCCGTTTGATACGACACGATGGCGTAGGCAGCGGAGTGCGATTTGTTAAAACCGTAGCCCGCAAACTTTTCTACCAGGTCGAAGATTTTGATCGCCAGGTCTGGATCAACGCCTTGCTTCTTGGCGCCGTCTTCAAAGACTTCGCGCTGCTTGGCCATCTCCTCAGGTTTTTTCTTACCCATCGCGCGACGCAACATATCTGCACCGCCGAGCGTATAGCCGGCAAGTACCTGCGCAATCTGCATCACCTGTTCCTGGTAAACAATGACTCCGTAAGTCGGCTCAAGTACCGGTTTCAAACTGGCGTGCTGAAATTTAGCGTCGGGATAGGCAACCTGGGCGCGGCCGTGTTTCCGGTTGATAAAGTCGTCCACCATGCCCGATTCCAAAGGACCGGGGCGGAACAAGGCGACCAGAGCGATCAGGTCTTCAATGTTATCCGGTTGCAAACGTTTGATCAGGTCTTTCATACCGCGCGATTCCAACTGGAATACGGCGGTAGTTTCTGCGCGTTTTAGTAGCGAAAAGGTTTTGGGATCATCAAGCGGAATGGCGCTGATATCCAGGGGCGGCTCGCCTTTTTTGGCGCGCTGCTTGTCGATCATCAGGCGCGCCCAATCGATGATTGTCAGCGTGCGCAAACCGAGGAAGTCGAACTTCACCAGGCCCGCTTCTTCCACATCGTTTTTATCGAATTGGGTTACCAGACCGCTGCCGGTTTCGTCGCAGAACAGCGGCGAAAAATCGGTGAGCTTGGTGGGCGCAATCACCACACCACCGGCGTGTTTACCGACGTTGCGCGTCAATCCCTCCAGTTGTTTGGCCATCTCCCAGATTTCCTGGGCATCACCATCCGTCTCCAGAAATTCACGCAGGATCGATTCCTGCTCCAGCGCCGCTTCCAATGTCATGCCCGGTGTGGGCGGGATCATCTTTGATAGTTTATCGGCAAGTCCGTAAGACTTACCTTGCACACGCGCCACATCGCGCACCACCGCCTTGGCCGCCATGGTACCGAAGGTAATAATCTGGCTGACAGCATCGCGGCCATAATTATCGGCCACATAGGAAATCACTTTATCGCGATTATCCATGCAGAAGTCGATGTCGAAGTCGGGCATGGAAACCCGCTCGGGATTGAGGAAACGTTCAAACAGCAAATCGTATTCAAGCGGATCGAGGTCGGTAATTTTTAAAGAGTAAGCGACGAGCGAGCCGGCACCCGAACCCCGGCCGGGCCCAACCGGAATATCATGATCTTTGGCCCACTGGATAAAATCCATTACGATCAGGAAGTAACCGGGAAATCCCATCTGCACAATAATGTCGAGTTCAAACGTCAAACGGTCATCGTATACCTTACGCCGCTCGGCATAATCCGGCGCGGATTTATCGAGGATACGTTCGAGTCTTTCTTCCAGACCTTCGTGGGAAATCTTGCGAAAAAATTCCGCTTCCGTCATGCCTTCAGGAATCGGGTATTCGGGCAGGAAGTATTTACCCATTTGAATCGTAACATTACAACGCTTGGCGATTTCAACTGTATTGGCAATCGCTTCCGGAATATCACTGAACAACTCCGCCATCTCTTCCGGCGAACGCAAATATTGTTGATCGCTATAGCGGCGCTCGCGACGTGGATCATCCAGAGTGCGGCCTTCACTGATACACACGCGCGCTTCATGCACTTCAAACTCATCACGTTTTAAAAAACGCACATCGTTGGTGGCCACGACGGGACATTGCATTTCATCTGCCAACGCAACCGCTTGATGCAAATATTCTTCATCGTTTTCACGACCGGTACGCTGCAATTCCAGATAAAAGCGGTTGGGGAAATCGCGCATCCAACCCTGCAACAATTCGTGCGCTTGGGCCGCGCGCCCTGCCAATAAACACATGCCTACGTCGCCAAGCTTACCGCCGGAAAGCGCAATAACACCCGCACTGTGCTCACTGATCCATTCACGCTGCACATAGGCAATGCCCTGCTGCTGACCGTGCTGCCAGGCGCGGGAGATCAATTCAATAATATTTTTATAACCGGTGTTGTCCACTGCCAACAAGGTTAATAAAGTGGGCTTGCCTTCGGTATCGGTACTCGCCATCAGGAAATCACTGCCCACTATCGGCTTGATACCGGCGCCTTGTGCCGCTTTGTAAAATTTGATGAGGCCGTAAAAATTGGTTTGATCGGTAACCGCGCAGGCAGGCATCTTCAATTCGGCAACACGTTTTACCAACGGCTTGATTCGCACCAGGCTGTCGACCAGTGAGAATTCGGTGTGGAGTCGAAGATGGACAAAGTTGGTAGTCATACGCTTTTACTTTCAACGTTTATTAACGCGATGATCCGGAAGGATTGGGTAGAGGTTTGTGAGACCGTCAGCGGCAGGACGCCGCTGTCGAGCCCCCAAGGACGGGTTCACGGCGTGTCTCACAAACCTCTACCCAATCCTTTACTCAGAATCGGAA
>CAMLOU010000037.1 GCA_946481735.1 uncultured Cellvibrio sp. | reverse complement strand
GATGCGGTAGAAAGGTTTACCGGTTATCCGGCCAAAGAATTTACACGGCCGGGCGGCATTACCTTCAGCGATATTGTGCATCCGGATGATCGGGAACGGATCGGCTTACACATCCTCAACAGCGACAAAATTTTTGAAGTGGAATACCGCATCATCCACAAAGATGGCCGGATTCGCTGGGTATGGGAAAACGGTAGCCTGATCACCAATGACGTGGGCGAAATTGTGTGGCTCGACGGGGTGATCCTGGATATTTCCCAGCGCTACGAGATGGAACAGGTCTTGCGCCTCGAAAAAATAAAAGCCGAGCAGGCAGTGGCAGTGAAGACAGAATTCCTGGCGAATATGAGTCACGAAATTCGCACTCCGATGAACGCGATCATCGGTTTTATCGATATCCTTTTACAAACTCCGCTGAGTGAAGAGCAAAAACAATATCTCGATACCATCCATCACGCTTCCGGCTCGTTACTGCATTTGCTTAACAACGTGCTGGATACCGCCAAGCTGGAGCGCGGTGTGGTAGAGCTGGAAGAGGTTAATTTTTCGTTAACCGAACTGCTTTATCAGGTGCTGGCTACTTTTAAGGTCAATGCAGAACAAAAAGGTCTGGCGTTGCGCCTGGAATATGCATCTGGCATGGGCGAATTTTTTCGCGGCGATGAACAGCGCCTGCGTCAGGTGTTGGTCAACCTGATCGGTAACGCGGTGAAATTTACCGAGCGCGGGGAAGTGGTGGTGAATGTGTCCGCAGACGAAGACTTTATTGGTTTTTCCATCCGCGACAGCGGTATTGGCATCGCGGCTGATCGGCTGCAACACATCTTTGAACCCTTCACACAAGCGGATGCTTCCATGACCCGCCGCTTTGGCGGCTCGGGGTTGGGCACCACCATCAGCAAGCAGTTAATTGAATTAATGGGCGGCACCATCAGCGTTACCAGTGAATTGGGTAAAGGCTCGGTCTTCAGTTTTCGCGTTCCGTTGTTGCAGGGAGAAATCCATACCCGCTTGCCGGATCGTCAATTGCTGGCGTTACCGCCGTTGCGCATTCTGGTGGTCGATGATGTCATGCCCAATGTGCAGTTACTGGACATTCTGTTGCGCAAAGGCGGGCATGAGGTCACTGCTGTGATGGACGGTGCAGAGGCGCTGACCGTATTCCAGCAACGTACCTTTGATGTGGTATTGATGGACGTGCAAATGCCGGTGATGGACGGCCTGGAGTCCAGCCGTCTGATGCGTCAACACGAACAGGCGAATCAATTAAAACCCACACCGATTATCGCGTTGACCGCCAGCGTGCTGGACGCCGACAAACTGGCCGCGCGCGAGGCGGGAATGGACGGTTTTGCCACTAAACCGATCAACCTGTTTGAGTTGCAATCGGAGATGGCGCGCTTGCTTGGCCTGGCGGTGCAACCGCAAGTCTGTTCATCGTCGAGCCCGGTGTCGACACCGGTGCCCATTTCACTCAGCGCTGGCCTGGCCCTGTGGCAAAGCGAAACATTCTATTACAGCGCGCTGCGTCAATTTATCGCCGAGAATCGCGCGCTGGTGGAAAATCTTGAAGCGGCACTGCAGCTGCAAGATGTGTCGGCGGTTACCCAGCTCTTGCATCGGGCGCGCGGTGCGGCAGTAAATCTTGCACTGCCGGCCCTGGCAGACGTGCTCAAGCACATTGCACAACTACCCGTAGAACAACTCCAGGGTGATATCTGGCTCAAACAGCGCAACGAGTTGCAAAAGGTATTTGATCAGTTGGTTACCGCCGTCAATGCGCTGCCACAATTGCGTGAAACGGCTGCACCACCGTTATTAATTGATCCTGCACAAAGTGCTTTGGCAATTACCCGATTAAAAACGGCGTTAGGCCGAGGTGAGCTGGATGAAGCATCCCTGCGATTGATCAAGCAGGCTTTTCGTGCAGAGGCACACCAAATTGTTATCGGTCGAATCCAGCAGGCCATGATGGATTTCGAATTTTCAGCCGCCTTGCGTCACCTGGACACATTACAACAACAGCTAGCCGATACCTGACATCAACAATAATCAATAATGAATAGGGTGGGAGTCACAGTATGACCACAGACTTCAGCATCACCATTCTGGTGGTGGACGATGAGGCAACCAACCTGAATGTGTTGCGCCAGATCCTCAAACAACACTACCGTTTGCTGTTCGCGAAATCGCCGGAAGATGCATTGCAGCTGGCTGATGCCGAGCGGCCCGATTTGATCCTGCTCGATGTGATGATGCCGGAGATGAACGGTTATCAGGTATGTGAAAAATTAAAACATAATGTGCGCACCCAACATATCCCGGTTATTTTTGTGAGCGCGTTAAGCGATGCCGCCGAAGAAGCCCAGGGCTTTGCCGTCGGCGGAGTGGATTACATTACCAAGCCGGTAAGTGGTGCCATTGTCCGTGCACGGGTAGCGACGCATTTGTCCCTGGTGCGTGTGGATGAATTAAAGAAAACACGTCTGGAAATTGTGCAACGTCTTGGTTTGGCCGCTGAATATAAAGACAACGAAACCGGCCTCCACGTTATTCGCATGAGCCATTATTCCCACATCATTGCCCGCGCTGCCGGCTTTGATGAAACCACGGCAGAAGATTTGTTGCACGCGGCCCCCATGCACGACATCGGCAAGATCGGCATTCCCGATAGTATCTTGCAAAAGCCCGGCAAATTAACACCGGACGAGTGGGCAGTCATGCGTGAACATCCGGTGATTGGTGCGCGCATTATCGGTGTGCATCCCGCCGGTTTATTGCACATGGCCCACGACATCGCCTTGACGCATCACGAGCGCTGGGACGGCAGTGGGTATCCGCGCGGTTTGCAAGGCGAGGACATTCCAATGGTGGGACGTATTGTGGCGGTGGCGGATGTCTTTGATGCCCTTACCACGCAGCGGCCCTACAAAAAAGCCTGGCCGCTGAATGAAGCCATTGCGTATATCCGCGAACAGCGCGGCAAACATTTTGATCCGCAACTGGTTGAATTATTTCTTGAACAGTTGCCGGCGATACTGGAGGTTAAGGAGCGCTGGGCCGAAAAAATATAAACCACAATTACGCCGGCCCGGGCTACAGGGTTTTCAAAAATTCAACCAAGGCCAGGCGTTTCTCTTCGCTGATGGGCGGCAGTGTACGCATCACCAGTTTGCCGGCGTCATCCCTGACCAATTGGCCGCGCTCATCCACAACGGCAACCGACGTCACACCGGCTGCATATTCATGGCCTTTGTTCGAGTTGCCCGGCAGGCGAGTGTCCAACACAAACACCGCCGGGTAATCGCGCGGGTCGCGTTGAACAAGCCCTACCCTCACCGGATCAAGTTCTCGCGAACCGAGGGTGAATTGATTGGCCCGGCATAATTTTCCTGCGGCTATCTCGTCATCGCTGCAACTGGGCAGAAACAACTCATAGAGGTTAGCCACGGAACCATTATGCAGATAGGGCGCCGTGGCCCAAATACCATTCAGTGGTCGTGCTTTGTAGGCCTTGAGCGTTTGCAGATTTGCTTTATCGACATAGTCAAAATCCAGCAGCTTGTGAGTCGATGAGATGGACACGGTTGGCCGCCGGGTATGGTCAATACCTTCCGCGCTTTCCTGCGGTGCCGCCGCGCGGATAACCCCTTCGGTCACATCACGCACTGCGGCCAGGGCTGATACACGGGGGCCAAATGTGTTGCTGGGCGGTTTGAGCGAAACCAGACCTTCCAGGTACCCGCTCTTGCCGGTGTAATAGAGCGCATTGTTAGCCATGACGGGATCGGTGTTGACCTGTTGCACACTGCTGAAGCGGGCAACGATCCGTCGTTCCGGATCGTTACGGTCAATGAGTTGATGGCAGGTGTGGCATTGGTATTCGACATAAACCGCCAGGCCTTTCCCAGCCAGTTCATGGTTGATCGGTGGCAGGATTTTTTTATCCGCCAGTTCTTGCCAGCGAGGCGACCAGAGTTTTTCCAGATGCGTTTCCAGGTGGCGCAGGTTGTGAATATTGACAGAAGAGGTGTAGCCGGCATCCTCGGGTAAACGCTGCAAATCCATGGTGGCAAACACACCGATGGCTTGCCCGACATTGCGTGATAAAGCGCCGTCCGCTTCGTTGTCGCCCACGCCGTTCCACTGCACAAAATCATGGTGGGGTGTGTCCCACAATGGCGGGTAACTGACCGGTGCATTAGCCGGATTACCATTGTCCGTACCGGGTGTGAGATGAGCGAAAACCCGGTTGTAAATTCGTCCAAACGCATCAAGGCGTCCGTAGCCATACGGCACCGGTTGTTGGCCTGCGTAAGAGGCATTGGCGGTGTTATAGCGATGCAGGTTTTGCGCCAGAGACTTCAACTCATCGCGCAAGGCCTGTTGGTGCTTCGCGTCGGTGTAAGTAAGAACCCTGTTGGCAAAGCGGGTAAATTTTTCTGGATCATTAACCGTGGCGGCGAGTGCATCTGCCAGTTCAATTAACAGCTTGTCCATATCTGACAGGGTCGGCCCACCATCGATCCGAATCGCGACGCCCTGATAGTTAACCTGGCCCGTGTGGCAGGCCGCGCAGGTTAAACCGACATAATCTTTACCTTGATAAGTCTCTTTAACCCAACCGAGTGGCAAACCGTCCGGATTAGTGGGCGAGGGCTGTTGGGTGAGGTAGCGCAGGCGATTCATATTGTCGCTGTGACGAAACAGTGCCGGGCGCTCAGCCTGCTCCAGATGGAGGAAGATGTTATAGGGTAAAAGATGGGAACCCTGGGGCGTATTGTAGAACCATAAACTGTCGTCGATGTCCCAGTTCTGGTCGAGATAAACCACACGCGATGCCCGATCACCGAACGCGTCTTCGGGTAACAATAACGCCCTGCGAGGCGTATCAATTATGCCGTGAGAGTGTGACGTGCAGCCGGACGCCATCAGCGTCAGCAGCGACACCAGAAACATAAAACGAACGGAATTCATCATGGTGTTTCCCTACGTTAGTCGCGATAAATCGACGGTTTCAAGGTGTAATCCAACCAAGCTTGCCGTTACAGCGGGAGACACATTTTCCCCTGGCAGTGGTGATGCATTGTTGACAGTCCAACGAGCTCTGGCAACGGGCTTTTACCGGAAAGGTCAGACAAACGTTTATTTTGGCGGATAAATCACCCTCGATACAAGTCCATGATGAATTCGCTTGCGCCTGAGCCGTTTGTGCGTAAACTGCCGCCCCCTGTTTTCGTCGGAGCACCATCTGCAAAGTGGTCATCGGCATAGATGTTTTAACCACGGCAATCATTCTTACAACAAGGTCATTCCCCCATGCAGCATCACGCCTGTTTTACCCGGCTGGAACTCGATAACCGCCTCGGTCAAAAGGTTTTCCTCGGCGTTACCCATATACCCACAGAGCTGAGCGATTATGTTTTTGTTACCGCGTTGAGCCAGCAGGCGTCGAGTTTTGTGGGAAAAAATGCCGACCATTTCGCGTTTCAGTTATTGCATCGTTTTCAACTTGACACGAAGCGTTTTGAATTGGTGGAATTGCGCAGCAACGCTGAAGAGCAAAGCCTGTGGCGCTGGCGTTTTGAGTGGGTGGGCACCACACCCTTGTCAGGCAGAGGTGAGTTAGTGACCTCGCCGGTGCAACGACAACAATTGATGCGCTTGCTCGATCCCCACGATCAACTCAAGGCTGCGGCTACCTAAACAACAAAAACTGAGCGCTATGAAAACCAATTGCTTACCGAAGATGACTGCCATGTTGTTGCTCGACCGGGACAATGTGGAGGTGGGTGTAGATGTAAAAGTCCTTGCACTGGCGGGGACCGTCGCGGTTTTTATGGCGGATAGACAAGGCAATTCAAGCAGCTCTATCTCACGCAATGCTGCCACCTATCTCGCGCAATTGGCGCGGCGATTAGGTTTGCATCCCACCAGCACACAATTTTATCGCCACGTTTATCATCCCCAACAAGGCAGCCTGTTTGGCCGCTTTGATATCGTGTGGAATGGCATGGCATTGGTGAATTATAAATTTGTCATGCTGAACAATCTGGATGAAGGCAAGCGATTGCAGGACTGGATTGCCAAGGCAACGGTCGTTCCCATCACCTATGGCCAAACACGTAATCTGGCCAGGCCGACCGAGCCGCAGGAGATTTCTCCGGCGGCAGGTTATTAGGGACTGTGTGAACAGTCCCTAAACTTTCGTGTTATCAATCCCGTCCAGAATGCTTGCCTGATCGGCAGGCGCTTTCCCGCGTAAAACGCGAATACCAACCAACAGCACCAGGCTCAGGATGGCAAGAGGCAAGCTGCCCCACCGCATAAAAGGCGTCATACCCTCAGCAGCGTAAACCTGTCCGCTCAGGGTTTCGGTGGAGAAGGCCTTGCTGAAGTTGATGATACGGCCCTTCTCATCGATAAACGCGCTGCTGCCGTTATTGGTGCTGTAGACCAGGTAACGGCCGGTTTCCAGGGCGCGCATCTGCGCCATCTCCATAAACTGCAAGGGCCCGATGGAATCGCCGAACCAGCCCAGGTTACTGATGGTCAGCAACACCTGCGCATCCCGCGCGCTGAAAGCAACTAGATCCGGGTACACCAATTCATAACAAACCGAAGGTGAAACGGCGACCTGGCCGATCTGGATCCCCCGTTGCTCCATCGGGCCAAACGCGATGATGGAGGTCGGCAAGTCAAAGAAGTGGATCAAACCGCGCAGCCAGTCTTCAAGCGGCACATATTCCCCAAATGGCACCAGGCGGCGTTTATGGTAGATCCCCATGGCGTCACCGAACCCGGCAATCGAGTTGTAGTAGTTATCATCCCGCGGGTTATCGTAGATGATGCCGGTCATCAAACCTGCGCCAGCGTCGGTGGCGCGGTCATTCATCTCGTTCAGAAAAGGCAGGGCCTGGTGGTAAGTGAGGGGAATGGCGGCTTCCGGCCAGATAACCCAATCATTTTCCCACAGGTCTTCGGACATGCTGCGCAGCAAATCCAGCGTAGGCTCGACAAAAGCAGCACTCCATTTGATGTCCTGCGAGATGTTTGGCTGAACCATGGCGACGTTAATCGGCTTATCGTCCAGTTGAGTCCAGGCCACATCTTTCAGCGCAAACCCGCCCAGCCAGAGGACAACCACCACACTTCCGAGCAGAGCCACCGCGCGTTGACGCCATTGCCAGATTAATTGGGCGATGACGCCCGCAGTTAACGCGCATAGAAAACCCAGGCCGATCACACCGATCACCGGCGCCCAACCGGATAAAGGGGTGTGCAAATGCGCATAGCCACTGTACAACCAGGGAAAGCCAGTCAGGAACCAGTAGCGAAAGCATTCACCCAACAGCCAGGTCGCGGGAAAGGCCAGCAACAAACTCCAGCGCCAGCGACTGAACCAACGCCCGTACAGGTAGAAGGGCAGGCTGAACATCAAGGCCATAAAACAAACAAACAGCAGCGTCAAAAAGCCCGCCAGCAACGGCGAGGCGCCGCCAAAATCATGGATGCTTACATAAATCCACGACACCCCCACACCATACAAGCCAACACCAAAAAACCAGGCGCGCTTGAAAACCTGGGCCAGTGAACCTTGTTCAAGCAGTAAGGCCAGGAGCGCCATACCGCCGATACCCAGTGGCCAGAGTTTGAACGGGGCGAGGCTGAGCGGAATCAGCGTGCCGGCAACCACAGCCAGGATACCGGCGAGCCAGCCGGGCATGGTTTGCAGACGCGATGCGAAGGTTGAGGCAGTCATGTAGGAAAAGTCGTCGCAGGGATTAAAAGGGCTGCTAAAAAAATCCCGCCGGGAGAGGCGGGATTGTTGCTATTTATTGACGGTTAACCTTAGCAGATGTATTTGTCGGTTGTCTGCATAGAGCACACGGAACTGGAAGTTATCGATCGTCGCCACCTCGTTGCGCTTGGGCAGATGGCCGAACTCCTGCATCAGGATACCGCCAATGGTGTCGAAGTCGTCTTCGCTCAAACCCGAACCAAAATACTCGTTGAATTCCTCGATGGGGGTGAGCGCTTTAACGATATAGTCGGTTTCGCCGACGCGCTTGATGAAATCATCGCTGACTTCTTCATCGGTTTCATCTTCGATATCCCCGACAATTTCTTCCAGAATATCTTCAATGGTGAGCAGGCCGGAAATACCGCCGTACTCATCAATCACCAACGCCATGTGATAACGCTTCTCGCGGAATTCACGCAGCAGCACATTCACGCGTTTGCTCTCGGGAATGATATTGGCTGGGCGCAGAATATTTTCCAGGTTGAAATCCTGCTGGTTATCCAGCAGCAGGCGCAACAGGTCTTTGGCCAGCAGAATGCCGCGAATGTCATCGGCTGATTCACCGATTACCGGGAAGCGCGAGTGGCCGGACTCAATAATCTTGGGTAAAAACTCCTGGGGCGTGTCGTCAATCCGCACAGCGACGATTTGCGAGCGCGGCACCATGATTTCACGCGCCTGCAGGGAGGACACATCCATGGCGCCCTCAATGATGCTCAAGGCCTCCTGATCCAATAACTGGTTATTGGCGGCATCCTTGATGATGTCCAGTAATTCTTCGCGGGATTTAGGTTCAGCGCTAAAGGCATGGAGCAGTTTGTCCAGCCATGACCGGTCTTGCTTTTCAATGCGGTCTGCTTGGCGCTGAACGCTGCTACTCGTGGGATCGTCCGACATGGTAATGCTTTCCTGTGATAGAAAAATGATTTCAATGAGGGTTGTTATTCGTGTAGTTCGTAAGGTGCCGGAAAACCCATGCCCGTCAGGATGTGTGTTTCCAGGCCTTCCATTTCCTCTGCCTCGGGGTCGGTTATATGGTCATACCCCAACAAATGCAAGGTCCCGTGAACCACCATATGAGCCCAGTGGGCCTCCAGGGTTTTATGCTGCTCGACCGCCTCACGTTCTACGACCGGGGCACAGATAACGAGATCCCCCAATAACGGAAGATTTAATTCGGGGGGAATCTCAGCGGGGAAAGAGAGGACATTGGTGGGCTTATCTTGCTGGCGATAGCGCAGGTTCAGTTCCTGGCTTTCTGCCTCATCCACAATGTAAACACTAACTTCGGACGTGGAACGGTCCAGATCAGGCACTGCCGCCAGGGCAGTGCTGATCCAATGTTCAATGTGTTCGGTGACGGGAATCCGGGTGCTGCTGCTGGCAACATCAATATCAACGTGAGTGGCCATGATAATCAGTTGGTTATGCCCGGTTTCTGCTCGAATTGATCGTAAGCCTCGACAATACGTTGTACCAGGGGATGGCGCACCACGTCTTTGGAGTTGAAGTGGGTAAAGCTGATACCCGCCACATTTTCAAGCACTTCAATCGCATGACGTAACCCGGATTGCTGGCCCCGCGGCAAGTCGATCTGGGTGGGGTCACCGGTGATGACCGCTGTGGTGCCGAAGCCGATACGGGTAAGGAACATCTTCATTTGTTCGCGCGTGGTGTTCTGGCTCTCGTCAAGGATAACGAAGGAGTTGTTCAGCGTGCGGCCCCGCATAAAGGCCAGTGGTGCGACCTCAATGACTCCGCGCTCCATCAGTTTGCCAACCGTCTCAAAGCCCAGCATCTCGAACAGCGCATCGTAGAGCGGGCGCAAGTAAGGGTCGACCTTTTGCGCGAGGTCACCGGGCAGGAAGCCCAGCTTCTCCCCGGCTTCTACCGCCGGGCGAACCAGTAATATGCGCTCCACTTCATCCTTCAACAGGGCTTCAACCGCGCAGGCAACGGCCAGGTAGGTTTTACCGGTACCGGCCGGGCCGATACCAAAGTTAATGTCGTTGTTCTGCACAGCGCGCACATAGCGCTGCTGGTTCAGGCCGCGCGGTTTGATCGTGCACTTCTTGGTGCGAATCAAGGTGATACCGGCGCTGGTGTCCTCGTTATCCTGTTCTGTGGCAGTGTCGTGGGTGTCGGCGTCGTAAGGGGTATTCAATTGTTCCATAAGGGCCTCTATGCCGGAGGTTTGCAGGGCGAGGTGAATTTCGTCCGGCGTCAGCTCGACATTGTCGGTTTCTCGGTAAAGGTGGCGTAATAACTCAGCGGCGGCCTGGGTGGGATGTGTTTCACCAACCAGGGCAAACTCATTGCCGCGGTTGCGGATTTCCACATTCAGGCGTTGTTCGATCTGGCGCAGGTGTTGGCCGAACTGACCGCAGAGATTGGCGAGGCGTCGGCTATCATCCGGTTCCAAGGTCAACTGACGGGTGATAGCGTCGGGGCTGGTAACTACATGGCTATTCATCAATGGGGAGTCGAGGCTCTTTTGACTGTACACGGCTAAAGACTAAACCATTCCCGGAATGGGTAAAAGCCTCTTCATCGGCCAATTGATTCTTTCGAACACTTTTTTACTAACCTTCGGTTATAGAGACCGGGCCTAGTCTTCCGGTGGTTTGCGAGCCAGGCGCCATCGCTGGAGCCATTGGTCATGCTCGAACAACAACACGATCACCAACGATAAAGCGAAGGGAATCAACAGGTAAAACAACCGGAAGACCAACAGCGCGGCTATCACATCGGCGGGCTTCACATCCGGCAACGCCAGCAGGAATACCACCTCCAGCACCCCGAGCCCACCCGGCGCGTGGGAGACCAGCGCGGCGGAGAAGGAGGCCAGGAAGATGCCCAATACCAGCAGGAAACCAGGGTTGCTGGCGGAAGGCAGCGCAAAATAAATAATGGCTGCCGCACCAATCAGCTCCAGCGGACCGATGATCAATTGGCGTACCACTATGGGTAAGCGCGGGTACTGCAAGCGAAAGTTGCGGATACGCAGGGACTTGAGGCGCAGGCTGCTGCCGACCACGTAGAGCCCGGTGGCAGCCAGCATTGCCACACCGCTGGCAATTGGCACCCAAAGCGCCAGATCTTCAAAAAATCGGTTAAGCAGTCGGGGTTCGATCAGCAATACGATGCCGCCCAGTAGGATGGAGCCCAGGGTAAAGGTAAACGAACAAAAGGCTACCAGCACGCCGACGTCCGCTCCGCTCAGGCCCTTGGCCGTGTAGGCCCGGTAGCGCACCACCGCACCGGAAAACACCGAGGCGCCGATGTTGTGGCCAATCGCATAAGCTGTGAAGGAAGCCGCCGCGATATAACCCCAGGAGATTTTTTTGCGCAGGTGCATCAATGCGAGACGATCATAGCCGGCGAGGGCGGCATAGGCGAGGAGCGTGGCGAGGGCTGACAACAGCCAGCCAGTGACAGGTATTGCATTGAGGCTGTCGACGATATCGTCGAAAGAAATGTCGCGCAGCTGATGGAACAACAACCAAGCCGAAAATCCTACCGCAGCCAGTCCAATAATCGGCCACACGTAGTCCTTGTTCAACCTCATCATGCAGTTCCTTACCTAATCAAACGCCACCGGCTTTTTTTACCGGGGCGAAAAGTTGAGTCTGGTGCGAGCGGTTTATCGGCGATGCTGGGAATAGACAGTGAAAAGTATCAGCACCAATCAGCGTCAAGCTCCGAACTGATCAGGGTGCCGCGCAATGAGTTGGGCAGCGCTTCCTCGATCAGGATATCCGCAAACTTACCGATCAAGGCCGGGTTATCGCAACGGAAGTTCACCACGCGGTTGTTTTCTGTGCGGCCGCACAGTTGGCCGGGGTCTTTGCGCGAATACCCGGTTACCAGTATGCGCTCTGTATTGCCGACCATCCGTCTGCTGATACCCATAGCCTGTTGAATCAGTCGGTCTTGCAGGATTTGCAGGCGTTGTTTTTTCACGTCTTCCGGCGTGTCATCCGGCAAGTCTGCTGCCGGGGTACCGGGACGCGGGCTATAGATAAAACTGAAGGAGGTATCGAAGTCCATATCGTGGATAAGCTTCATGGTTGCTTCGAAGTCTGCATCTGTCTCGCCGGGGAAACCGATAATAAAGTCGGACGAGAAACTGATGTTAGGGCGAATTTTCTTCAGGCGGCGCAGCTTGGATTTATATTCCAGCACGGTATGGCCGCGCTTCATCGCCATAAGGATACGGTCAGAGCCGCTTTGAACAGGAAGATGCAAGTGGCTGACCAGCTCCGGCACCTCGTTGTAGACATCAATCAGCGCATCGCTGAATTCTACCGGGTGGGATGTGGTGAAGCGGATACGATCAATACCCTCAACCGCCGCCACATAGGTAATCAACTCCGCCAGATCGACCACTGTGCCGTCTTTGCCGGCACCGCGATAGGCATTGACGTTCTGGCCGAGCAGATTGACTTCGCGCACACCCTGGCCGGCCAGATGGACGATCTCGGCCATGACGTCCGCCACCGGACGACTGACTTCTTCGCCACGGGTATAAGGCACCACGCAGAAGGTGCAGTACTTGGAACAGCCTTCCATGATCGATACAAAGGCGCTGACGCCGTCCGCATCGGGTTGGGGCAGGCGGTCGAACTTTTCAATTTCGGGGAAGCTGATATCCACCACGACCGCGCCGTTTTCGCGCTTGGTTTCCATCATTTCCGGCAGGCGGTGCAGGGTTTGCGGGCCGAAGATCAGGTCAACATAAGGTGCCCGTTCGGCAATAGCAGCGCCTTCCTGGCTGGCAACACAGCCACCAACGCCAATCACCAGGTTGGGATTCTTCTTTTTTAGCTGCTTCCAGCGGCCCAGCTCATGGAACAACTTTTCCTGGGCTTTTTCGCGGATGGAGCAGGTATTGATCAGGATCACATCCGCATCTTCCGGATTTTCCGTCGCCACCATGTTGTGCGACTCCCCCAGCAGATCGCGCATGCGCGAAGAGTCATACTCGTTCATCTGACAACCGTGGGTCTTGATATACAGCTTCTTGGTTGTGGTTTCAGTGGTGGTCATGGCAGTAAACCTGATCAAAAATTACGCAGAAAACTCGGGCGCGCATTATAGCGGCCTTGGGGGGTAAAGCCTATAGTAGTAGAAGCGTGTCGGGCGGTTTGTCCACAAGAATCTGCGTGAGCCATTGACAGAATATGCTATCCTTCGCGCCCTTCACATGAGTGGCTGATTTTCAGCCATCTGCAACAAAGAGTCAGAGAGTTATATGGCAGTTAAACCCACTTACAAGGTCATTTTCCTCAATCAGGGGCAGGTCTACGAAGTCTTTGCCCGGGCGATTTACCAGAGCGAGATGTATGGTTTTATCGAGGTTGAGGAGTTTGTCTTTGGCGAGCGCAGCCAATTGCTGGTTGATCCGGCGGAAGAGCGCTTGAAGAATGAGTTCGCGGGCGTAAAGCGCTCTTATATCCCCATGCATGCCATCGTGCGCATTGATGAAGTGGAAAAAGAGGGCTCAGCCAAGATCAGTGAGTTCAAGGGCAGTGACAAGGTTGCCCAGTTTCCCTATGGCGGTTTTATACCGAACCCCGGCTCAGGGGAATAATTCTTTTTTTGTCATACTGGCTAGCGAGCGGCCCGGTCTTTTCAGAACGGGCCGCTTTTTTTTGCGCCTCGATAAAGAGTATGCTCACGGCGTATTGGTCGGCGGAGTTTTTGATTCATGATCGCAGAAGCGTTAGTCACTTATTTGCATTACCTGGGTTTCATGGTGCTGTTTGCCGCGCTGGTAGCCCAGCACCTGTTGTTTGTGAGCGAAGCAAGTCCGCAGCAGGTCAAGCGGCTGTTTATCCTTGATGGCTTGTACGGTGCTGCCGCTATCCTGGTGTTAGTGACAGGCTTGGCCAAGGTATTTTGGGTAGGCAAGCCAGTCATTTTTTACGCCCAGAACGGCTTGTTTCACGCAAAGGTCACCCTGTTTGTGATTGTGGCCTTTTTGTCCATCTGGCCCACGCTGGAATTCTTCAAAGCGCGTAGACGATCAGCCAACCTGCCGCCGTCTGCCCTGGTGCAATTGCCGGTAAACATTCGCTTGATCCAGCGCATCGAGTTGCTGGCGGTTGTGCTCTTGCCGTTGCTCGCTGTCTTTATGGCGCGGGCGTGATGCTGCGTTCTCGCGCCGGGACAGGCTGATAATGACTCCTTCCAATACGCTGGTTCTGGCGATTGACCAGGGCGGCCAAAGCAGCCGGGTGGCACTCTATCGGCATACCGGCGAGCGGGTGTGTATGTTCTCCGCACCCTGCGCGACCCGCACTTATACAGATGAGCACCGGCAGGTCCATGTGGAGCAGGACGGCGGGGAGATTCTTGCGGGCATCCGTGAATGCCTCGAACAGATTGAGCAGGTGTTGAGGAAAAACCCTGCATCGGTGATCGCCGCCGGTTTTGCCGGGCAGGGATCGTCTTTGCTGTGTTGGCACTCTGCAACCGGCGCGGCGTTATCGCCGGTATTAAGTTGGCAGGACCGGCGTGCAGAAGGCCTGTTGCACGATTTTCCGTTATCGCAACACACGGTACAGCAGCGCACGGGTATTCGTATTTCACCGCATTACGGCGCGAGCAAGATGCGCTGGTGTCTTGATCACATTGATGCCGTCAAATCCGCTGCGGCCTCCCGCCAATTAATGATTGGTCCCATCGCCAGTTACCTGTTTCGCAATCTGTTGCGCGATAACAAGGACCGTACAGCGATTGATCCCGGTCACGCGCAACGCACCCTGTTGTGGAATCTCTCAACGAATGATTGGGATCAGGAGCTGTTGGATATCTTTCACATTGATAAAGCGATCCTGCCCACTTGTGTCTGGCACAACAGCGTGGTGGGTCATCTACGATTGGGCGGTCAGGATGTTCCGCTAAACACTTGCCAGCGCGACCAGGGCGCATCCTTATTTGCGCGCGGTATGCCGGAGGCAGATGCGTGTTATATCAATATCGGTACCGGTGCATTTATCCAGCGCGTCGCCGGGCAATGTGAAGCACCGGCCGGGTTATTGGTTAGTCCGCTCTGGCTTCCTGATCCCGATCATACATCCGCCGCGCGGCTTTATGCATTGGAAGCGACAGTTAACGGTGCGGCAGCGGCTATCGACTGGCTGCAAAAGGATATCGGTATGGCTATCACGCCGGCGACTATCGACTCAGCCCTGGCAACGCCGTTAACCAAAAGCGATGCCTGTTTTTTAAATGCCGTCGGCGGTTTGAGCGCGCCCTATTGGCGAACGGATCTGACCTCTCGCTTTAGCGATGCATTGACACCTGTGGAAAAAATTCAAACCTGGCTGGAGAGTGTGTTATTCCAGTTGCTGGTTAATTTTCGGTTGATGCAATCCATTGGCCCGGCTAAACGTATTTATATCAGCGGCGGCTTGAGCCGGGCGGATGAAGTGTGTCAACGATTGGCCGATTTAACCGGTGTGACGGTGCATCGTAGCGATAACACCGATGCAACCTTGCAAGGCGTTGCTTTTACCACCGCAGGCATGCCTGAACAATGGCGGCCCCAATATGATGACGACACCTTTGTTCCCCGGCACAACCCTTTACTGCACGAGCGATTTATCCATTGGCAAGATGCCGTGCAGGTCTGGTTGGGCAATTAACACTAAATGAACAGGATTTTTTTATGCATTACGATGTAGTAGTCATCGGCGCAGGGATTCAGGGCGCGGGTGTTGCGCAAGCGGCAACGGCGGCGGGTTATTCGGTGCTGGTGCTTGAGCAACAGGCGATTGCCGCTGGCACGTCCAGCAAATCATCCAAACTCATTCACGGTGGTTTACGCTACCTGGAAAGTGCTCAATTTGGCCTGGTGCGCGAGAGTTTGCGCGAGCGGGCATTGTTATTAAAACTCGCGCCTGATCTGGTCAAGTTACAACCCCTCCACATTCCGATTTACCAGGATTCCAAGCGCTCCCCGCTGACCATCCGTGCCGGTTTGAGTTTGTATTCCGTACTCGCCGGCTTGAGTAACACGGCGCACTTTCGCAGCCTGCCGCAACAGGAATGGGATAGTTTGACCGGCTTGAAACAGGACGGCTTGCGCGAGGTATTTCGCTATTACGAAGCACAAACAGATGATGCGGCCTTGACGGCGGCGGTATTGCGCTCGGCCCAATCGCTCGGTGCCGAGGTGCTTATTCCTGCCCGGTTTGTGGCTGCCCGGGTGCAGGATAAACACTGCGAGATTGATTATGAATTTCAGGGGCAGCAGCAAACAATAACAGCGAATGTGCTGATGAATTGCAGCGGTCCCTGGGCACTGGATGTGTTAGCCCGAATTACGCCCGCCCACCACTTGCCGGCGGTGGAACTGGTGCAGGGCAGCCACCTGTTGTTGCCACCCTTGCTGGATCAATATTTTTATCTGGAGGCACCGCAGGATAAGCGCGCCATTTTTGTATTGCCCTGGAAACAACAATTGCTGATCGGCACCACAGAAACCATTCATCATGGCGCACCCGAAGCGGCGCGTTGTCTTGACAGTGAAAAGGCCTATCTACTGCATACCCTGAAACACTATTTCCCGGCACTGGATCTTTCCGGTGTACCGGTTACGGGCTTTGCCGGATTGCGGGTATTGCCGCGCAGCGAAAAGAGCGCATTTTTTCGGCCGCGCGAAGTATTGCTGGATGTGGATAATGCGGAATGCCCGCGTGTGTTATCGCTGATGGGCGGGAAATTAACAACCTATCGGCCTACAGCTCAGATGGCACTTGACCGCGTGCGCGCGGCCTTGCCGGAGCGACAGGCACGCGCTGATACTGCGCAGTTGCCGCTCTATCCGGAATAGTGCCTAACGCGCAATCTTGACGAACTCAACATCATATTTGCCGTGCACAGGTTGCGCCTGAAGAATTTTGGCATTGGGATAATATTCCCTCTGCATATCCAGCAGCACTTTCTTGTCTTCCACCGACATATAGGCCCCGAGATAAATCGCACTGACCGCTTTACTCAAAAAGGGTCGATCATCAAACCAATCCATATCGTTGTTGCTTTTACTGCTGGGCTCCGCCAGAGCGTGATAGAAGCAACGCCATTCCTGTTCGCTGCTGGCGATGCTGGATTTGCACAATAATTTATCGAGGAAGCCCGCTTGCAGATCCGGTTTCTCGGCGTAAATGGCGGCATTCAGTTGTTCTTTAATGGTCGTGATTTCAGGGCGGATCTGGCGGTACTCTATCGGCCGCACGGCATCTGCTGCATCCGGATTAATGCCCAGTTCGTGAACGTGGAAGCGAATCACGGCACCGCGATGGTTGTCGGCATGCCGTTGCCAGCAGGCCAGGTTATCCGGCTTGGCGCTGAAGCTGCAGATGCGCAGGTGACGGGTAAAGTGTCGCCAGTCGGCCATCAGGATATCGATATCAGCCTGGCGTTGGTCCACCATCTTCGACAACAACTCCATCAAGGCGGCGGACGCTTCGGCCTCGGCGGGCGTTTCAAACCGACCATCATCACGCCAGCGGCGGATGCCGTTCATCAAGGGTGAATTACCGTGGGGCGCGCTGGGGGAAAAAATCATAGCGATGGTGGTGCGCACCACTTCATTAAGCAAAAGGTGCGGATCAAAACTCAATCCGGTGCGGTGGTCCAACTCAAACGGGTCGCCAAACAAATGCGGCGAACTCCAGCGCAGAGTGTGGGAGGCTAGTATCCTGGTGGCCGTCTCGGCTGTGCAGAATTTGGACAAGGTTTCCGGGTATTCGAACACGTTGGGTCCTATCGGTGACAATTATTATTGATGTTGTGGTAATGACTCGCCCTTATTGGTCTGCTGGCGCTCAAGATCTGGTTTGATTACAGCAGTAAAGTCCAAAATCTTCAAACTCACCGGATAAACAATTTCCCATTGATGGCGGTGCCGTTAGAATAGCCGCATTTACCGGGTTGTCACCAGGCTGCTTTTTATATCGTACAACTGCCCCATCCATTGTCTTAACCGCCACTGTGCGGATCATTACTGAGGACCATTCGTGAACTTTACCGGCGCCCACATTCTTTCCATCGAACAATTTGAACGTGCAGATATCCAGCGCGTTTTCGACGTGGCGGACGCCATGGAGCCCTACGCTCTGCGCCGGCGGATGACGCGGGTGCTGGAGGGCGCCATCCTCGGCAATATGTTCTTTGAAGCCAGTACCCGCACGCGTATCAGTTTCGGTTGCGCATTTAACCTGCTGGGTGGTGAGGTGCGCGAGACGACCGGTTTTGAGAGTTCCTCCATCACCAAAGGTGAATCCCTGTATGACACCGCACGCGTGTTATCGGGTTACAGCGACGTCATTTGTATGCGCCATCCGCAGGCCGGTTCGGTGGCTGAGTTCGCGCAAGCCAGCCGTGTACCGGTCATCAATGGGGGTGACGGTGCCAATGAGCATCCCACCCAGGCATTGTTGGATCTCTATACCATTCGCAAAGAGCTGCGTTCCAGAGGGCGCGGACTGGACGGTTTGCGCATTGCGATGATCGGCGACCTGAAGCATGGCCGCACGGTCCACTCACTGTGCAAACTCCTGTGCCTGTTCGACAAGGTGCAAGTCACCCTGGTGTCACCGCGCGAACTGGCGATGCCGGAATACCTGGTGGAAGAATTGCGCAAGGTAGGGCACAGCGTCGTGGTAACCGATGACTTGCCGCAGAGTATCTCCAAGGTGGACATTGCTTACTCTACCCGCATTCAGGAGGAGCGTTTTTCCAGTAAGGAAGAGGCCGACCTTTATCGCGGGCGTTTCCGCCTTAACCAATCCATCTACACCCAATACTGCGAACCCAACACGGTCATCATGCATCCCTTGCCGCGCGATTCGCGGGCGGATGCCAATGAGCTGGACAACGACCTGAACCAAAACCCCAACCTGGCCATCTTTCGGCAGGCGGATAACGGCGTTCTGGTGCGTATGGCGTTGTTTGCGCTGGTATTGGACGTGGTGGATCAGGTGGACAAGAGTGCGCGGGATGTGGGCTGGTATAACGCGCTGCGCACGCATCAGGGGTGATATGCATCAGCGATAATCAGTACGGCGGTGAATACCATCGCCGCCTTACGACATTAACTGCTGGATCTTATTGAGCAGGTTCTTTTCCGTGAGGGGTTTGCGCAGGGATTCGCGGATACCGATAAACCTGTCCGGCACCGGCCCCTCCGGTACATCCTCATCGAGCATCAACACCACCGGAATTACAACGGTTTTATCGCTCCGGGCGAGGTGGCGGCAAAAACGGTGATCATCCTCGGCAGCGGTACCCGCATCAATCAGGATCACGTCGGGGCGCACATCAAAGGCAATCTCTAATCCTTCATCCAGGGCTTCCGCTGTCAGGATATTGCAATGCTGTTGCAGAATGCTGGTGACGCGGCGCAGATCATCCGCCTCGCTGTCCACGATCAACACGGTTTTGTGGATCACGACCTCATCCACCAGCGCACGATTACGGCCACTGCGCTTGGCTTTATAAAGCGCGCGGTCGGCGCATTTGATCAGCTCTTCCAGGCTGTGGCCCGCTGTGCGTGTACAGGTGGCGCCGCCGATACTGACGGTTGCCACCGGGCAGGTGGGCGACACGTCGTGGGGCAGGCCCAGTGCCTCGACGGCTTTGTTGATTGATCCCGCGACCCGAAAGGCTCCTACGCTGTCGGTTTCGGGCAGGAGCACGATAAATTCTTCGCCTCCGTAGCGGCCCAAAAGATCCAGCGGCCGTCGCAAACAGCTTTTGATTGCCTGAGTGATCTTTTTAAGACAGGCATCGCCAGCCGGGTGGCCGTAGTGATCGTTGAACAATTTGAAATGGTCTACGTCAATCATCAGCGCGCTGACCGGTTGTTGCTGGCGGGTCGCCACCAGCCACTGTTGTTCTGCCTGTTCGGTAAAGGTGCGGCGGTTGTAGATCTGGGTCAGGCTGTCCAGTTGGCTGAGCGCTTCAAGTTCGGCATTGAGGCGGTTTAACTGGTCGCGCATCTCGGCGATCCGCTCCATCGCACGGATTTTGGCCTTGATGATCATGTAACTGACGGGTTTGATCAGATAGTCATCGCCGCCGGCCTCGATACCTTCGCGGTAACTCTCGTCTTCGTTGCGGCCGGTGACAAAAATGATGGGAATCCAGTGGCCGCCCAGCCATTCGCGGATCAGGCGGGTCGTTTCAAAACCATTCAGGCCGGGCATCTCCACGTCCATGATGATCATGTCCACCGGTGTGTCTTCCAACAGCTGCAAGGCTTCCTCACCGCTGCGGGCAATCAACGGCGTGTGGCCCGCATCGGTGATGTAGTGACTCATGGCATGGCGCAAGGTCGCGCTGTCTTCGACCAACAGGATCTTCATGAATATCGACTTCTACCCAAATAGAGATACCAGAGTGCAATGACAGCACCGGCTTTTATGTGCCCTAAGTCTAGTCGCTTTTTATTGCCGCATAGCACTTATCGATGCGCTTTATCTTAGGTGGCGGCGGGCCATCAGTCGATAATCCCGACCGCCCTGTGATCGGTTTATAGCCATAGCGTAGGCTGGGTCACATCTACAATGGCGACTCATTCAGCTGGCTGGTGGTCGACATAGAACCAACGGCCCATGACCTGGCGAAATAGCGAGATTTCATGATGTTGTTGGAAGTTACCGTCGTGCCGATAGAGGGCGACAAAACTGACCAGGCCGGCGCTGTCATTTTCCTGGCCAGCCTCCGTCGCCATGATTTGCAGCCCCAACCATTCACAACTGGCTGCCCAGGCGCGGATTTGTTCAGGATTGCTGCGTTGCCGTTGATCAGGACTCCAGGTTTGCCACAAATAATCAATTTGCAAGAACACGTGGGCAGTATAACGGGAGCGCATCAACTGTTCGGCGGTCCGTGGCGGACGCTCACCGGTCAGTCTGGGCAGGCAACAGTCGCCCAGTGTGGAGCCGCTGCCACACGGGCAGGATTGGCCGTGCGCCGCAACGGGAATCGGGTCATTCGCCTGTGGCATTTTCCACCTCTTTTCGGTATGTTGTGCGGCTATTTTTGTCCAAGACTCTGCGTAAAGCTACGGATTTTTTGGCACTGAAAATCTTCCATGCCTGTTACTTAAGTGATTGCTCTTCATGACCACAGAATTTGACGATATCCGCCCCTATCATGACGACGAAGTTCGCCCCACACTGGACCGTATCCTCGCTGATCCTGAATTGATTGATGCGGTGACACGCCTGAAATTTCCGCGCCTGAATCCCTGGGCCGGCGGCTTGCTGCGCCCCTTGGTAAAGCGCGCACTGGTCAAACAATTGGCCGGGGTAAATTCCGTACGCGGTTTTCAGGATGTGGTAGAAAAATACATGGCGCGCATGATCCGCAGCACCACCTCCGGGTTGACCGTGTCCGGCCTGGAGCGATTAAACCCGCAACAGGCGTATTTGTTTATCAGTAATCACCGGGACATCGCCATGGACCCGGCTTTTGTGAATTGGTCTTTGTATCACTCTGATTGCAATACCCTGCGCATCGCTATCGGCGACAATCTGCTGACCAAACCTTATGTGTCGGACCTGATGCGCCTGAACAAAAGTTTTATCGTCAATCGTTCGGCCAAAGCACCGCGCGAAAAATTAAAGGCGGCAAAACATTTGTCGGCCTATATCTATCACTCTATCATCAACGAGAACAGTAATATCTGGATTGCGCAGCGCGAAGGGCGCGCCAAAGACGGGCACGACAAGACCAATTCCGCTGTGATTGGTATGCTGACCATCAACCGCCCCAAGACCCAGGAATTCAATGACTATGTCAAAGAATTGCACATTGTGCCGGTGTCCATTTCTTACGAATTTGATCCCTGCGATGCCGCCAAGGCACGCGAGTTATATCACCAGCGCACCAGCGGCAGCTATCAAAAAGAACAACACGAAGATGTGAAAAGTATCGCGATGGGTATTGCCGGACAAAAAGGTCATGTGCACGTCGCTTTTGGTGAAGTGTTAAGTGCAGATTATATGGACGCTGATGAAGTGGTGGCGGAGATTGATCGCCAGGTACTCAGCAACTATGTATTGCACAGCAGCAACTGCTTTGCCTATCACATGTTGCACGGCACCCCGCCAAAGGTAAATTACACGGAAAAAAATATTCCGTTTGTGCTGGAAGAGCTCGCGGAGCAACGTCAGCAATTTGAATTACGGATGCAGGCAATTCCGGCAGAGTATCGCGAGCTGGTATTGGCCATGTACGCCAACCCGGTGCTGAGCAAATTGCACGATTAATGTTTATCGCGCGTCACATCCCGTGACGATTGCATCTCTCTACTTTTGGCCTAATGCATGTTAACCGACCAGATCAAGCAACAGATCCAGCGCGCTTACAGCCAGTTTCTGGAGAGCAAAGGCATGAAGTCGCGTTACGGGCAAAAGCTGATGATTGCTGAAATTGCCCGGACACTCGGTGCCATTGCACTGGACGATGAAAATCGCCGTACCACCTCCGGACACGTGTGTGTGGTGGAGGCGGGAACCGGTACCGGTAAAACCGTTGCGTATCTTTTGCCGGCGATTGCCATTGCCAAGGCGATGGGTAAAAAACTGGTGGTGTCCACCGCGACTGTTGCCTTGCAGGAACAGATTGTCCACAAGGATTTGCCCGAGCTGCTGCGTCACAGCGGCTTGGCTTTTAATTTTGCGCTAGCGAAAGGGCGTGGGCGTTATTTGTGTTTGAGCAAGCTGGATAATTTGCTCAATGAATACGAAAGCGGCATGAATCCCACCCGCGCCTTATACGAAGATGAATTGCCCAGCATCAATGCGCAGGCGATCAAGTTGTATCAGTCCATGATGGACGCCCTGGCGGGTAATCGCTGGAATGGCGAACGCGATACCTGGCCCCAGGCGCTGGAACAAAACGAGTGGCAAATCATTACCACGGACCACCGGCAGTGCACCGGGCGGCGGTGTTCCAACGTGTCCTCCTGCAGTTTTTTTCGCGCGCGGGATTCCCTGCACAACGTGGATTGTATTGTGACCAACCACGACCTGGTGCTCGCGGATCTGGCCTTGGGCGGCGGTGCAATCCTGCCTGATCCCGCCGATAGCATTTATGTATTTGATGAAGGTCATCACCTGCCGCAAAAAGCGCTTTCGCATTTCTCCCATCACAGCCGCGTGTTGTCCACCAGTAAATGGCTGGACCAATGCAATAAGGCGTTGGGCACCATGTTGGGCAATATCAGCGGTGCGGGGAATGTGGACCGCTATGCAGAGCAATTGCCAGCGGCCCTGATGGATTGTAAGCAGGAGCTGGATCGCATTTATCCGCAACTGGAGATGCTCGCGCAAAGCATTGCCTTTGATGATCGGCAATCCCATTACCGTTTTCCCAATGGCGTTGTTCCCCAGGAGTTATTGATACCGGCGGTGGAGTTGCAACGCAGCTTCAGCCGCTTGTCAGAACTGCTGTCAAAGATGAGTGACGAGCTAAGCGATGCCATGGAAGATCCGCATTGCCCGATACCCAAGATTGATCTGGAAAATCATTTTCCGGTGGTGGGCACCTGGCAGGCACGCGCCGAAGCCAACCGTGAACTCTGGGCCAGCTATGCAGCGCCGGATAATGCCAACAGTGTGCCCAAGGCGCGGTGGTTGACGCCGGTGGATCACACCGGCTCGATGGATATCGAAGTCTGTTCCAGCCCCATCCTGGCCGCGCGCACCCTGGAATACAGTTTGTGGGAAAAATGCTGCGGTGCGGTGGTGACTTCGGCAACCATTACCGCATTGGGTCGTTTTGACCGCTACCGCATGCGCGCCGGGACACCGGCAGACGGCAATTACCAGGTGGTGCCAAGCCCGTTTGATTTTCCCCGCGCGACGCTGGAAATTCCCGCCTGCGCAGTGGATGCCAGCAATGCGGATGTGCACACCTTATCCTTGATTGAACATTTACCGGCATTACTCGACAAAGATGAAGCGACGCTGGTGTTATTCGCCTCGCGCCGCCAGATGCTGGATGTGTATGAGGAACTGCCGGAAAGTTGGCGTGAACGCATCCTGTTGCAGGGCGACAGCTCCAAACAGGAAATGTTGGTGCAACACCGCAAGCGCATTGATGCCGGAGAGGGCAGTGTGTTATTCGGACTGGCCAGCTTTGCGGAAGGTGTGGATTTGCCGGGTGATTACTGTCGTCATGTGGTTATCGCCAAGTTGCCCTTCGCCGTGCCGGATGATCCGATTGAAGCCTCCTTATCTGAATGGGTAGAAGCGCGCGGCGGCAATCCGTTTATGGAGATTACTGTGCCGGATGCGTCGTTAAAACTGGTGCAGGCATGTGGCCGTTTATTGCGCACAGAAACCGACACGGGCAAGATCACCTTGCTGGACCGCCGCATCATCACCAAACGTTATGGCAAAGCTATATTGAATTCCCTGCCACCGTTTACACAGGTTGTGCACCGCTAAATTTCAGAGAATCACTGGTTCCGGTGAATCAATGACGGGAGAATCCATGAGCCAACATATCGCCCTGGCTGATATTCTGATTGACCTTGAAAAAGAATTGCGCGAATTGCGCTTGTGGGAAAAAGAACCTCCATCGGCAGATGCCCTGGCCAGCGTACAGCCCTTTGCGGTGGATACGTTGAACTTTTCCCAGTGGTTACAATTTATTTTTATCCCGCGCTTATATGAATTGATTGAAGCGCGTGCTGCCCTGCCAGGTAATTGTGGGGTTGCCCCCATGGCGGAGGAATATTTCCAGCCCATGGGCTTGAACAGTGAAAACCTGATCAGTCACCTGCGGCGTATTGATGTGCTCCTGACCCGCTGAACATCACTGCGCTTGGGCCCGCAAACCGGCCTCAAGACTGCTCCACATTTCTTCAAATTGCATTTGTTCGTATTCGCTGAGTGCGTTGAATTGTTCATCGGTCAAGAGTGAACGCGCTTCGCGCAGATAATTCTCCTTGTATCGCTCCAGCGCGGCCTGCATTTTTTTCTCGGCGTTGCTGCGCTCCTCCGCTGATGCGTTATTCAGATACGCCGTGGCTTCCTGCAGTTGGGTATTAAACTGCTGTTTGTGTTCCAGTTTGGTCATCAACAACGCGCGTTGATTATCCTGGCTCAAGGTGCCCCGGCCACCTAACTGTTCATAGAAGCTGTTCATCTGATGTTGTTCGTAGCTGGAGTCTTTGAGTAATTCATATTGTTGTGCCTCCTCAGGACCGAGCAGGTCTGCGATGCGTCCGTCAATTTCCGCCAGCAATGCCTGTTGCTGGCGAATACTGTCTTCGATTTCCTGTTGGCTGGAATGATAGCCCACGGTGCTGGTACCCAATACCCGTTCGCGATCCACTAGTAATTGGCGAAATTTCTCTTCATCTTCATGGGGCAGCGAAAGGCCGGGAAAGATAATGGAATACTTTTGATCGACTGCGCGGGTCAGGCTGGAATCGCGGATCTCGGCAAAGGATTGCAGGCTGGTGCTGCCATCTACCGTTTTTTGTAGCGAAGCCTGAGCGAGTTTGCCGGGCTTGGTTGAGGTATTGGTGTTGTGGTTAAACACCAGAAACTGTTCGAGGTTTTCGATTTGTCGCAGATAATCCTGTTTTTGTTCTTCCAGTTGTTGGCTGTGCAGCTGTTCCTTGCGCGCCAGCTCATCTTTCAGCGCAGCATTGTCCAGATATACATCGACATAGCGCAGGCCCAGAACGGCCAGCGCCAGAGCCAGTACACCAATGATGATCTTCATGGTTGCCTACTCTCGGGTTGGTTGATTTTATCGCGGAGCAGGAAATTATTATTGGGCCTGCTCCGGTTTTTAGTTCTCGTTTTTATAATGCCTTGCCTGAGTCTCGCCAGCTGATTTTTGAGATGGCTTCTACATCTTTTCCATCACCTCAATACCCAGTAAATCCAAACCTTTCTCAAGGGTTTGGGCAACCAGGTGGCACAGCCGCAGGCGGCTGTTGCGTACATCCGGCTCTACACCTTCTTTTAAAATCGGACAGGCTTCGTAGAAACTCATGTATAAACTGGCGATCTCGTACAGGTAAGTGCACAACAAATGCGGCAGTGCTTCCCGCGCGACCTGATCCAGCACTTCGCTGAATTGCAGCAGCTTGATACCGAGGACTTTTTCCTGCTCAGTACCGACAAGAATGTCGCCAGTCAGTGACGCCGGTTCAACGCCCGCCTTGCGGAAAATGCTCTGCACGCGGGTGTAGGCGTATTGCAAGTATGGCGCAGTGTTGCCGTCAAAACTGAGCATGGCATCCCAGTTGAAAATATAATCGTTGGTGCGTGTCTTACTCAGGTCGGCATATTTTACGGCGCCGATGCCGACCTTGCGGGCTATCTCGGTTACTTCGGCCTCAGCAAGTGTCGGATTCTTTTCTTTTACTAACGCGGCAGCGCGCTCGACGGCCTCGGTCAAGAGTTCTGCCAGTTTAACCGTGCCGCCGGTGCGGGTTTTAAAGGGTTTGCCATCGGCGCCCATCATGGTGCCGAAGGCCAGATGTTCCAGGCTCACATCACCCCCGACAAAACCTGCCTTGCGCGCGATGGTGAATACCTGTTGCATATGCAAGGACTGGCGCGCGTCGATGAAGTACATGATGCGTGAGGCGTGCAGGCTTTTCACGCGGTAGCGCAAAGCGGCGAGATCGGTCGTGGCGTAAAGAAAACCCCCGCCCTGTTTCTGGATAATTACGGGTGACGGATTGCCGTCTTTGTCGGCCAGCTCCGGCAGGAAGACAACCTGGGCTCCCTCGCTTTCCACGGCCAGACCTTGTTCCTGTAATGTTTTTACCAAAGGTGCCAGGTCGGCGTTGTAAAAACTTTCGCCGCGCACATCGGCGTCGGTGAGGGTGACATTCAGCTGCTCATAGATGTCGGTACTGTGATGCAGGGATACGGTTTTGAATTCTTGCCAGAGTTTCAGGATATCGGCATCGCCGGATTGCAGGCGCACCACATAGTCGCGCGCTTTGCGGGCAAAGGCTTCGTCTTCATCGAAATGTTTCTTGGCTTGCTGGTAAAACACTTCCAGGTCTTTCAGCGCCATGTCGGCTTCGCGATCATGGCCCAACTGCTCTTCCAGCTCAGCAATCAGCATCCCGAACTGGGTGCCCCAATCGCCCACATGATTCTGCCGAATCACGGTGTGGCCCTGAAATTCCAGCAGCCGCGCCAGGGCATCACCAATGATGGTGGAACGCAGGTGGCCCACGTGCATTTCCTTGGCGAGGTTTGGACCGGAATAATCAATGACGACTGTCTGCGGTGTATCGGTAGGCATGACTTTCAAACGCGGGTCGGCTTCGGCCTGCGCCAACTGTTGGCCCAGCCATTCCGGTTTCAGATCAATATTGATAAAGCCGGGCCCCGCGATCTCCACCTTGGCGGCGATATCGTCCAATTTTAGCTCTGCCACAATGCGCGCCGCCAGCTCACGGGGATTGGTGCCCATCACTTTGGCGGCGCCCATCGCGCCATTCGCCTGATAATCGCCAAAGCCGGCCTTTTTACCGGGTGCGATCAATGCGGGGAGTTCAGGGGGAATGCCACACGCCTGCATGGCCTGGTGGACTTTGTGGTTCAATAATTCGCGGATATTCATAGCATCCCGGGTGTCAGCAAAAGAAACAAGGGCGGAATTGTACCTGTGGCACTTGGAGGGTGTCATCTACCTGTTTTGCGGCCGCATCGCCCAATGCTGGCGCACGACTGGCTATACTCTTACTTCATCATCATAAAGTTCAGGGAGTTTTTATGACCAGCATTACCAGTGACTGCCCCCAACTGGACGTTAATCTGCACGAGCGAGTACTGACGCTGCGGTTCAATCGACCAGAGCGAAAAAATGCCTTGTCCCTGGCCATGTATGCAGCAGCGGCCAATGTGTTGCATCAGGCGGATGCCAGCGGCGATGTGCGCGTCATCATCATTACCGGTGCCGGCGAATGTTTCACCAGCGGCAACGATCTGGTGGATTTTATGAACGAGCCGGAGATTCACGAAAACCATTCCGTCGTGCGTTTTATGCGCGCGCTGCAACACGCTGCTAAACCGGTCATCGCTGCTGTGCGCGGCCCGGCCATTGGCATCGGCACGACCATGTTGCTGCACTGTGATCTTGTGTACGCTGCGGATAACGCACGCTTGCAAATGCCTTTTGTCAATCTGGGTTTGTGTCCAGAGTATGCAGCCAGTTACTTATTGCCATCCATGCTCGGCCACGTAAAAGCCAGCGAACTGTTGCTGCTGGGTGAAACCTTCACAGCGGCGCAAGCCTTGCAATGGAATATGATCACCGGCGTTGTGGAGGATGCGGAACTCGATGACCTGGTGAACGCCAAGGCTCAACGACTTGCGCAAAAACCGCCCGCTGCTGTACGGCGCACCAAAGCCTTATTAAAACAAACCCAACTGCCCGCCGTTGATGCCGCCATCGCCGCAGAATTTATTGGATTTGCGGAAGGTTTAGGCTCCGACGAATGCAAAGAAGCAGTGATGGCTTTCTTCGAAAAACGCACACCGGATTTTTCGCGTTTTGAATAAAGCAATGCGATGTAAGACGTTGGGCTATGTTGGGTAACCAACAGATAAGCCTGAAACAATAACAATTTTGTGTCATGGTTCAAATCGGGATTGCAAGACATTAGAGCGAAACAAGCTGAATAAGCGTCGGTAAACACTGTCTTAGTAACAGGAAGAGATGATCCTGAACGGAGGTGGTGTTTATGAAAATTTTCAAGGCAATGTTATTCAGCGTGGTGTTATTGACCGGTGCAGTTGTCGTGTATGGCTGGACAACCGATTGCGAAAACACCGCCGGCGTTTATGTCAGCTGCGTGCACGAATAATGTGTTAATCCCGTTTGATCATGGCTAGCAGAAGGGACAAGTCATGAGTTCATTATTTGATTATGCAGGAAAAGTGGTTGTGGTCATCGGCGGTACCAGCGGCATTAACCGAGGTATCGCCGAGGCATTTGCGCGGGCGGGTGCGAAGGTTGCCGTAGCCAGCCGTTCGCAGGAAAAAGTCGATGACACAATAGCGGCGTTAAAAAAACTCGGCGCAGCAGACGCCATGGGATTTGCAGCGGATGTGCGTGAAGCTGAAACCTTGCAACAAGGCGTTGCCGCCATTCACCAAGCCTGGGGTGATTTTTCCGTCGTCATCTCCGGCGCCGCTGGAAATTTTCCTGCATTAGCAACGGGCATGTCCGCAAATGGTTTTCGCTCCGTTGTGGAAATAGATTTGCTCGGCACCTTCCATGTCATGCAAGCGGTTTATCCCCACCTGCAAAAACCCGGCGCCGCCATCATCAACATCTCCGCCCCTCAAGCCATTATTCCCATGCCCGCACAATCCCACGTCTGCGCCGCCAAAGCCGGTGTCGATATGATTACCCGCACACTCGCGCTGGAATGGGGTGGCGAAGGTATTCGCATCAACTCTGTCATTCCCGGCCCCATCGACGGCACAGAAGGTATGAAACGTCTGGCACCCACGGAAGCTGTACGTCACGCCGTGGTGAATTCCGTTCCTCTAAAACGCATGGGTACGCCGCAGGACATTGCAAACGTCTGTTTATTTCTCGCATCGGACATGGCGAGCTACATTACAGGCGCTATTGTTCCGGTAGATGGTGGTTGGGTGCAGGGTGGAGTAGCGATGGTGGGGGCGGGCTTGGGAGAGATGATGAAGAACTCACCAAAGGGAAAAAACTAGAAAGCTTATATTCAAAACTTAATGGCAAGGATTTTTGATAACAGCTTTCAAAAAATGATGCTCCAAACTTATCCTATGCGAGTTTGGCGTTAGGCCTGTTGTTTCGAAACCTTCAAGTCAGGGATGACTTGAAGGAGCTACAGGGATGTATTCATGCGTTTTCGAAACAACAGGCCTAATGACAAACGGACTACGAAGTACTTTGAAAAGCTTAGGAACCTCTGAAAAATTATCTCTTTTTAAAACATCACACTCCGCAAAAGAGAATT
>CAMLOU010000036.1 GCA_946481735.1 uncultured Cellvibrio sp. | reverse complement strand
TTGCCTGGGCTTCCAGCGCTGCAAAATTGATTTCATAGCGGCCATCAATGCAGCGCAGTGGATTCAATATAAGTTGACGCTGCGTGTTGGTCACGGCAGAGAAAAAAGGGAAATACACAGGCGGTTGCACAATAACGCCCTCGCCTGGCTCAGCAAATGCAAGGCAACAGGCATGCAGTGAAGGAACCACGCCGGGAGCCATTACAATCCAGTCCCGCTCAATGTGCCAATGGTGGCGCCGCTGGAACCAGCCGATCAACGATTGATACACACTCTCGGGATACAAGGTATAACCGAAGACCGGGTGCGCCGCACGCGCCAGCAGCGCGCGCGTCACACAGGGCGGCACAGCAAAATCCATATCGGCCACCCACATCGGCGTAACATCGGTCGTGCCAAAGTATTGCTGGCGCCCGTCAAATTTTACCGAGTGGCTACCCTCGCGCTGGACGGGAATATCAAAATCAATTTCCATGAGGATTCCTTTTTTGTTAGTTTTTTTGCCTGGCCTTATTTCACCCGCACCCACAAGGTCACTTCCGACAGGGTATGCTGATATTTACGCCTGGTTTCGCGTATGACAAACGGCACCTCTTGTGGACCTTTTATCAAGGTAAAATGTTCGCCAAGTAAATGCGTCAGGCCGTCCAGCGTGGTAAAACTTTCGCCGTCTTTTTTGAAACCACCGATCCAATCGGCGCGCGGCGTGTGTTCTTCCAGCCAGGTATAGGGAGAAGCCAGCATCAGCACGCCCCCGAGTTGCAAGCGCTCATGGATGCTGCGCAAAAATTTCGCCGGATTGTACAAGCGATCAATTAAATTGGCAGCGAGGATAAAGTCATAACCGGTAAATTGCGGTTTCAGGTTACAGGCATCGCCCTGGAAAAATTCCACTTTAGGGGCAACATCCTGCAAGTCCAATTCCGCCAAACTGCGCGACTTATAGGACACCAGTTCCCCTTCATCGGTCAGGGTGTAACGCAGAACGCCTTCGTTAACCAATTGCACACCCTGGCCAATAAAACGCGCCGAAAAATCCACGCCGGTCACTGCTTCAAAATAACGAGCCAATTCAAAGGTCGCGCGACCGGACGCGCAACCAAGATCCAGCGCTTTCCGACGCGGCTTGTCGATCATGGCGGCCATGCCCAGATCAACCAGCGCCTTGGAAAAGTTCGGCACAGAAAAATATTCATCGCCATAGTGAAATTCGGCGTATTCGGATAACAGTTTATCCGTTTCATAATGGGAACCAGGCACGGTGCTAATCTCCTCGCCAACGACATACCGAAAACCAGCGTGCTGGAAAAAATGACGACGAAACGCATAGCGCGAACTGCGCAGGCTTTCATTGCCGCAGGAAATCCAGGAGCCGCCTTTAATCAGGTTGTGGCGTTCATCGAATGTGGGTGTGGTGAAGTCGTCGTAGATGGGATGGACATCGAAACCTTCGAACGGATAGATCGGTGTTTCGGTCCATTGCCAGACATTGCCGATCACATCAAAAAAATCGCCGTGAGCAAATTGATTCACCGAACAGGACGACGCAAAGTGATCCAGATGTAAGTTGGCAAACACCGGCTCAGCGCCAACGGCTTTTACACCGCTGACATCATAAAGCCGATACCACTCGTCTTCCGTCGGTAAACGCACGGCGTCGCCAGTAGTTTTTTTCTTCCAGTTACAAAATGCTTTGGCTTCGTGATAATTCACTTCCACCGGCCAATCCCACGGCATGGGAATTTCTTCGGTCATTACGCGCAAATACCAACCCTGTTCGCGTTGCAGCCAAAAGGTCGGATGCGTCGCCTGGCTGAATTCCCGCCACGCACGCCCCTCCTCTTCCCAGTACTCCGTCGTGTAATAACCCTTTGCCTCTACAAATGCCAGAAATTCCTGATTGCTGACCAAAAAGCGGCTGGCCTGGAACGCAGCCACATCAGCCCGATGCATGCCGTACTCATTATCCCACCCGTAATACGGGTCGCTTTTATCTTTGCTCAGCAGCACCTCGCCCGCAGGCACGTCAACCAGCGCGTTATGCGGTGCATTTCCGGATGTTGTGCAGGCTGGCCACAAGGAATGGGATTTAACGTAGGACAACTTATGCTGGCGAATCAGTACGGAAGAGGTTTCCAGATGAATCCGCTCATGCTCAATCCCCATGATGATCGCCCACCAGGGATTGTGCCAATCAACCGGTAATGTCAGCGGTGCATTGTCGATCAAATCCACCACCAGCGCGCGCACGCGATCCCGATAGGCTTTCACCTCCGCAACGCTCGGCCACTCATAGTGCGCCCCGTCCAGATCATCCCAACTCATCTCATCGACGCCAACGGCGAAGATAGATTCGAGCCGTGCATCAAGGCGTTCACTGATCAAGCGTGTCAACAAGAGCTTGTTAACAAAAAACGTCGCGGTGTGACCGTAGTAAAAAATTAACGGGTGACGCAGGCTAATCGCTTTAGTGTAGAAAGCCTCATCAGAGGCCAGCGTCTCAAATAAGGATTCGTAACGATCAAACGTCGTTATGAAATAATCGCGCAGTTGTGCGCGCAAAGCTTGCTCATCCGTAAGGTGTAAATTGGGCGTCCGTGAAAAAAGTAATTCTGTCACGCGGTTATCCTGTTACTGGTTGATCACTGTTGATTAAACTGTCGCCCTACATAATCTTTTGCAAACTGCCAGGCGACGCGGCCACTGCGAGCACTGCGCGTCATGTACCAGCGCAAGGCTTCCGGTTCGGTAGCGTCGGTCCATTGCCCCCCCAGATACGCCACCCAATAACGCGCTGTTACCAGGTATTCGTCCTGCGAGAACGGATAAAAACTGAGCCACAAACCGAAGCGCTCCGACAAGGATACTTTTTCTTCGGTGCTGTCGTTGGGCCGGACCTCGCCATCTTCATAGCTCACATCCAGATTCTCGCGCATCTTCTGCGGCAGCAAATGACGGCGATTGGACGTGGCATAGAACAGGATATTCGGCGTGGGCGCGGAAATAGATCCATCCAACACAGATTTTAATGCTTTATAGGTGATCTCTCCCTCTTCAAAGGAGAGGTCATCACAAAAAATAATAAAGCGTTCCGAGCGCTCGCCAATCAGATCGACAATATCGGGCAAATGCAGCAAATCGATCTTATCGACTTCAATCAGTTTGAGCCCCTGTTCGGCAAAGTGATTCCAACAGGCCTTGATCAAGGTGGATTTGCCTGTACCCCGCGCGCCCGTGAGCAACACATTGTTCGCTTCATGGCCGGCAACAAACTGGGCCGTGTTGCGCAGGATTGCCTCTTTCTGCCGATCTACATTTTGCAGCGACGCCAAGGCAACCCGATGCGGATTTTTAACGGCCTGCAGATAGCCTGCACCGCTGGCCGGCTGACGCCAGCGAAACGCACTCGCGCTCCAGTCGGGCCGGGGCGGCGCGGCGGGCAGCACAGTCTCCACGCGATCAATCAATTGTTCGAGGCGGGCGATAAGATGATCAAACTGGGTCACAACAACTCCTGGAATCGTCAGAATAATGCGGGTGTCAACCTGCCAAACACGGCAGAGTGGTCTATATTGGACTAAAAATTGGCGCGCAGACAAGGTGCAGTATGTTTACCAAAACCGAGTTACAGGTTGTGATAAAAACCCTCAGCCACCGCCGGGATTGGCTGGAAAAAAATCTGAATAATCCGGAATTCGCCAGCAGCAAGGCGCAAAACCAGGAAACCCTGGCGCAGCTCGACAGCGCTTTGCGCAAGCTGGCTCCACCGGAGAAAGCCGGCGACACTGGCGATATTGCCAAGCTCAGTGTCCCGCAGCGCCGCCAGGTGTTGCCGCCCGAAAAAATTCGCGTACTTCTCGCCGAAGACGACGAAGCCAGCAGCGAACTGATCATTACCCTGCTGCACGGCATGGGCATCAAACATGTCGACCTCGCCAAAGATGGCCTCAAAGCCGTCAGCATGTTATTTGGCGCTAGCCCTATCTATGACCTGGTACTCTGCGACTGGCACATGCCATTGAAAAACGGCCTGGATGTTCATAATGCCATGCGCGCCGCCGAGCGCTATCAGGACACCTGCTTTATGCTGGTCACCGCCATCACCGAGGCCAAACAAATCCGCGCCGCGATTGAGGAAGGCGTGGATGATTATATTGCCAAGCCCATTGACCATGCGACCTTGCAGCGCAAACTGTCGCGGGTGTTTCCGCGCATCAGCCCGAGCACACCAACATCGGCCGGGTAACCCATTCCTGATCGATAAAACGGCCCGTTTCGATCAAGCCCGGTAAGAGCGATTGGTCGGTGTATTCGCAGCCGCTGGCTTCGGGCAGCAACTGGGCCGCCTTGCCCGCCTGTTCCGGTGTGTGACCTGCGCCCTCGCGCAAGGCCGCGAGCATGGGCTGATATCCCGGCTTCCATGCCGTTAAGGCTGGAAACACCTGCCTCAAGGATTTGATGATGGACATACCGGCATAATCAAGATCACCCCAGAAAAATATCGGCAGTTCCAGCTCAGTATCCTGTAACCATTGCGCGTGAAATGCTTGTGCGTTCGCTGCACTTCCCTGATACATAAATTGCACTGCCCTCGCGTCGCGACTGCGCTGCGCACTACCCATAAAACCCTGGCTATAGACCAGATGTAAATGACGTAAAGCGTCAACCTCCTTACTGAGTTTCATCAACCAACAAAAAGTATCCTGGTTTTCGATCAGTAAGATTGCCTGGGGCGCGTCTACTAAAAATACGTTGAGCAATAAGGTCCGGCTTTCAATGTGTGTTTGAAGTTGTGGACACACATTCAATAACCATTGTTGCCGAGAAATGGAATCCAGGTATTTTGAATCGCCCCAAAAACAATGAGCGCTCAGGCGGCGCCAGGTGAATTTTTCGTTATTCTTTTGCTGCACCAGCGCAACGAGTCGGGTAAGCGCAGTCAATAATTCACCGGGAGGATAAATGCCGGGATAACTGGATGAGCGTAAGGCGTCGCTATCCAGCTCCGCTGGCGTCGGCCATGTTTCAAGTGCCGCTAACCACGCTTGCTGCGCCGGATCAACACGCGGCATGTTCAGCCATCCACGCAGGATCGGCTCGGCGGCGTAATTGAGCGTTAATGTTATTTCGCCATTGGCCCCACGTGCTGGCGACAGGGTCCAGATACTGTAAGGCGATTCAGCGAGTTCCTGGAGTGCCTCCTGAAGAAAATCAATGTCGTCCGCGCGACTGAAATCAAATAACGCGGGTAAGGTTCTGGCTGTTAATTTCCGCGTTAACGGACGGCGGCGCTGTTCCGGTTCGATGTTATTCAATTGCACAATAAACCAGCGCAGCACATCCGTGATCGGTTTGGCCGCACTATCCTGAAACCAAACCGGTGGCTGCATCAATCAGTCTCCACTTCCTGCATAAAATCCAGCGCCGCTTGCTGCCGAATCGTACGGCGGTGATTTTCCATCAGTTTTTTTATCTTCTCCGGCGCACATTGTTGGCGATCCAGCACCACACGGCTTTTTAATTCACCTACGCTTTCAGCGGTGGGGCATTTGCTGAACACAAATTGGTTGGAGATTAAATCCATAAAGGGACCGGATTTACTGCTGGGCATGATAAATAACAGCTGCAAGCCTAAACTTTCCGTTAAATAATTAATCACCTCGCGTGAGCGATGTTCGTCCATCTTGGAGAAGGCTTCGTCCACCAATACCATGCGCAGGTGACTGTTACCTTCATTGAAGCGGAATGCAGAGGTAATCGCCGCGCTGCGAATAATATAGGCTGGTGTTTCCAGCTGGCCGCCGGAACCGGTGCCGTATTGGCTTAACGCAATGGGTTGTTTACCTTCCGGTTCCTTATAGATTTCATAGCGACGATAATTGCGGTAATCCGCAATACGCGTCAGCTCGCGCAGGGCTTTTTGTTCGTCTTCATCGAGCAACATCGTCATCAAACGCTCGCGCACTTGTTGATGTTTTGGCTCAAGCTTCATCTCGAACAAGGTCTCGCCATCTCCCAGACTGGGATTGTCGATCACCGCTTTAAAGAACTGCCAATATTCCTTGAATTCCGGCACCCAGTCGTAATCAAAACGGAAACGTTCGCGGTCCGCACCAAAGCGGTGGTGCTCCAGTTCCTTATTCAAATCATCAAGGATTTTTTTGCCGTCGTTGATTGCCTGATAAATCGAATGGCACAGGTTGGTGACAAAGGCATTGTTGAAACTGTGGCGTAACGACTCCAGTTCCGCATGCCGCTGCGCGAGAATATGGTTTTTATCGCGATTATAGAGTTTGTCGAAATGCCGGCGGATCTCACAGACTTCGCGGAAATTTTTCTGCCCCAAGTCATCGCTGAAGTCCAGGTTAAACATCAGGCTGTCAGCGGTTTTACAAAACTGGTTGTGCTGCAAGACAGCCTGCTGCAAACGGTGCAGATGGCTTTTTAATTCCGCTGTCGTCGTCTGCAATTGCTGCTCAAAATAAGCCAATTCATGCTGCGCGCAATCCTGGTCTGCCAGGCTTAGCCGTTGTTCCGGATCGAAGTCTGGCCAAAGCGCCGCCACACTGCGCAGATTCTCTTCAGCGCGATCAACAATATCCAGCGTTTTGTCTTGCTCGGTATCCAACGCGCGGCAGCGATCATCCACATTATGAAGCTTGGCCTTGCAGTCTACGCGCGCTTCGGTGAGTTGTTTGAGTTCCTGCGCAAGGGCTTTATCCGATTCGCGCAGTTTTGCCAGTTCCTCATCCAGGGCGGCAAAATCGCTGAGGTCCAGCTGTTGCAATTTTTCGTCAATAGTTTGCACCCGTCGCTGCGCCACCAACATGGTTTGCAGCACATCGGCATAGCTGACGGGCTTAAGCTTACCCACGGCGCGCAAGAGCTGTTGAATTTCATTGGCGTGGTCAGTAGCTTCCTGCCACTCGTGGGTTAACTGCTCCAGTTCACGGCGCTTTTCTTCCAGAGCACGCTCACGGGCTTCCTGGCCAAAAACCAGTTCGCTGTCGGGAATATCGCAGCTGAACATCGCGTAATTGCCCGACCCCATGGCATCTTTCGTCAAACCCCGGCGGGTATTGCGCAGGGCTTGGGCATCGGCGACACGCTCGACATTGCCGTAACTTGCTTTTAAATAATATTCCGCAGTAGCGTGGGTAAAACTCATCACCTGCACGATGGAATTGCTCGGTAAGCTGGATAATTTCTCCATATCGCGCCGCGCTTTATCGCCCTGGATAACCCGCGCGCTTTTACCCTGCCCCGGCATATTGCGCACCAGCCTGATCGCTTCGGCTTCACACTCCGGTGTCACAATAATGCCGAACCGCGCGGCGCCGATATAACCTTCAATAGCGGATTGCCATTCGCGATCCATGACTTCCACGTAATCGCATAACACCCGGGCATCCGCCTCGGGACACTGGTGATGCAAAAGCTCCAGGGCCGCACGCACAAAGCCTGGATAAGTTACCTGGTTGGATTCCAGGCCGTGGATATCACGTTGTTTGGCATCCACTTGTTTTTGCAAACGCTCCGCCAGTTGCTGACGTTTGTCGCGCTCTTGCGCCAGCTGATCACGCAGGTTATCGCGCTGCGCAGCTGCCTCACCAAACCAGTGCGACACCAACTGGTTGTGCAGCAATTGCTGTTGCAATGCGGCGTCCAGCTTATCTTCCAGCGGGGTGATATCAATCCAGTCGCGGTTTAACAACTGGTGGAAGTCGATATGCAATTCGTCATCGATTAATTGTTTGGTGAGCTTTTGTAGCGGCTTGTCAGCCAATGCAGGGATAACCAGGCTGATGGACGTTTGCCGCAGGGCATGGATAATCTGTTGCGCCGCCTGATGATTAAATTGCAGTTGTTGATCCTGCTTAAGCAGCTCAGGAACACCCTGATGAATCTGCTGCTCCAGTTGTTTCTTATCCGCCGTTAATTGGTCTTTATCGCGTAGCGCCGGCACACCCAAACGGCGCGCGTTGACATCAAGAATCTGTTGGTTCAGTTCTTCGCGACGCTGTTCGCACAACAACAGCGCCTGCTCATTGCCAGCCAACTGCTCACGCAAACCTTGCTGTTGCTGTTTCTCTTTCAGATAACGCGCCTGGCTATCGTTATAACGCCGCCGTGCAAGGCTGTAATACACAACCTGCTGCTCCAGCCAATTCGCAATAAAACTGTCTGCGATATCGCGACCATTCGCCATCCGCGTAATCGCCTCACGCAACTGACGCGCGTCGGATTCCATGGTATGAATCCGCTTGAGCATCGCCGACACATTGCGAATCGCTTCACCCAGATCGCGATACTCCAGCACCTCGGTCGCCACAAATTCATCAATACCCTTGATCGGCTTATACGCCATGAACCGCGAAAACGCCCGCGCCGCATTCATCGCCTCCCGCTCGGACACCGCGTCTTTTTTACTGCCGCGCAAGATGCCATACAGCCGACACAAATAGGCTTTTTTCTTATCGTACTTTTCAACCTGATCACTGCCAAACTGCCGGCGCAAACCGGCATACACACGATCCAGCGGCACCACATAACGCCCGCTTTTGTCTTCTTTGAGCAAATCAGCCAGATTCAGGATCACATCCGGCAAGATAAAAAATTGCGTTTCCTCAAGCCGCGCCACCCGCTGCTGACCCGCACCCTCAATCACCGCGCGCATACCCATCAACGCGGTAAAGGGTTCGCTCGCCTCACCCTGTGTCGGATAAAACACAGCGGCCAGATAACCGTCACACCCATAAGGGCGCGCGTAAGCACCATCATCACAACCCAATACATAAGACGCCAGCGTCCGCACCTGCTTACCGCCCCGCCCCCGCTGACTGGATTCGTCTTGCCCCGGATTAAAATGAAATAGATTATCGTGCGCAGCCGTCATGATCGTCTGCACCGCATCTGCTGCGGTGGTCTTGCCCGATCCATTACCGCCGGAAAATAAATTAATCGGCCCGAATTCAAATTCGGTGTTCGGCACATTGCCCCAATTGACGTAGATAAATTTTTTCAGATACATAAATGACTTCCGTCAATTGTTTATAACTTTTGATAGGCGCTTCGTAGCACGTTTGGCATTAGACCTTGTGTTTCGAAAACGCATGAATACATCCCTGTAGCTCCTTCAAGTCGTCCCTGACTTGAAGGTTTCGAAACACAAGGCCTAATGCCAAACTTGTACTGTGCCAGCGACAGGATTAGCAGTTCAGCCTTCAGAAAATTTCAATAGAAAGAAAATCTTGCCGAAGGGAGTTGGGTGGCGTTATGGCAGACCATCAGCGGCAGGACGCCGCTGCTGAGCCCCCATGGATGGGTTCACGGCGTGTCTGCCATAACGCCACCCAACTCCCCACACTCAAATCAAAAAATAGAATGCTTTCCGCTTTGACTATTTTCACCACTTTCGACCTGATTACTCTCATCACCCTGAGGAACCAACTCCCCAACATCCCGCCGAACCTTCTCCAACCACTCATTCGTCACCAGATTCACTACCAACGGCCGCACCTTAATCCAACTCTCCGACTGATCCAGATCCGCTTCCTGCACATAATGAATCAACCGCAACTGTCGCAACCGCTTAAACACCTGCCGCCGCTCCCCCACATTCTCCGGCAACGCCCGGCGCAACAAATTTTTCATCGCCAGGGCCACCGCCTCTAACGACAAGGCCGCGCACCCCTGCTCATCAATCAAACCTTCGCGCAAGGCTTTATCATACTCAGCACGTAACACCAGAATTAGCGCGATTTCGTGTTGGCTCAAGCGTTGGCGAAAACCGCCGCCGGAAGGTTCATCACTTTCGTCTTCCAGGCCCGGTACTCGCGCACCGGGGGGGATTAAACGCACGAAGCGAAAATGTGGATCGTGTTGAAAACGTATGCCTATCAGCGATAAATATTGATCAACCAGTTCCTGCACGCGCACGAACTGATCGTAAAAATCTGCTTCAACCTGGCTGTCGTCACGGCACAGCACGCCGTAATCCAGCAGTCGCTGCAAGAGCGCGCGCCAATCGTTAAGACTCAGATTGTGCGTCGCGAGTTGCTGCTCAAGGGTTTCAATCAAACTTGCCATGGTTATTCTCAATAAGCGTGATGACAAATTCATCGCGCCGGACAAAATAATCATCCTGTTCAATGCGCGGCATGCTCGCCAGCCAGTCCGCTGATTGGGTGACTTCAAAGCGCAGTTCGGATGATAAATTATTGATGGCACCCACTTCGATGGCATGGGCCAGGTTCAACAGTTCCGGCATGCTCGACGCGGATAACTGGCGACTGTTCACACGGCCGGTTTGTGCCAGGGCGCTGTGAATATAGTCACGCACGGCACTGCCCTGCACGATAAATGCGCGGTCTAATGCTTGCTGGATAAATATTTCTTTTTGCGCGACCGGGTCCAGGGCTTTGTCCTGGTCTACGCTGCTGCGTACTACCGTTTTCTGCCAGGGCGTACGTAACTGAATTTGGCCGGGGTCGATAAAGGCCAGTTGCATGCCATTCAGGTCGGCATGGTATTGTTCAAATATGGCGTTCTGTTGTTCTTCAGTGAGCTGCGACAATTGCCGGCACACATCGACAATATTGTCACTGCCTTGGGCGTGAATATAACTCAGCTGACGAATAATAATATCCGCGCGTTGGGTAAAGGTATTCAACGCACGCCGCAAGGCTGGCAACATCACTTCACAGGCGTTGCGCAATCGCGATTCAATGGTTTGTAGTAACGTATCCAACAGCGACACGTGGGGCACTGTCCGTTGCGGCAATAATTTGCGCAAGCGGATTTCCATGACGGCGCGCCAATCTTTTGCCGCCGTTTCCGGATCGCCTTGACCGTACTTTCGTTTGCGTCGAATGCCTTTGATGATATCGGCAATTTGATCGCGATATTTCTCCACGCTGTCTGCCGACAGGCGTACTTCCAGGTCAGGCTTGAACACCTTATCCATAAAATCAAAAAATTCGTCGCTGGCCTGCTGCACCAACTGACGCGCTTCAACTTCGCGTACCAACTGGCGCTTGCGCTCTTCCAGCTCCGAGATCACGTCGGTGAAGTCGCTGATAATACGCTCGGAATATTCGTAAGCGTCCAGCAAATCGTGAACTTCGCCCTGATCGTAAAATGCCTGCAAACTGTTGCGCGTATTACGGGTATTGCGGTTGCGGGTACGAAAGTGATTGCTGTCGCTGTCGGCGAAAGGTTGAGTGAACACACGGCCCATACGGCTGAAACCATAGGTACTTTGCAAACTGGCTTCGTCAACCTGTTTTTCCAGCCAACCGTTTTCCAGTAAACGGTTGATGATAAAGCTGGCTAATTCGCGGTGGGTTTTGAAACGGCCTTCGGTTTCACTGTGATCGTCTTGCTCATCCAGAACCGGTGTGCGCGCTATGGCTTCCTTGAAGATATCGACCAGTTGTTCGCGATTCATCGCATGGCCGTAATCGCGCAAGTCGGTGTACAGGCGTTGATACAGCAAGCGCAAGCATTCCGCCACTACCTCGCGGTATTTACCGGTCAGGGGATTAAAAAAATGCGGACGCTGTTCGTTAAAAAACATGAAGGCGGTTTAGTCGTTCAGACATTTTTGCGCAAACAGACGGGTGTCGGCGTCATTCCAGTCGGCATCCGGTTTGGCCATCATGGATTCACACCAGGCTTCACTGCCGCGCACCAGACGCGTGTCGTCCGGCAACGGATTCACACCGTTTCTGCTGGCGTTGTTGATGATATCCTCGGTATCGTCGAGAGATTGAATCAGCGACAGGTCATCATCCTGGTTGGCCGGTGTAGGTGCAGGCTCCGGTGAAATATCCGGCGCGCGCGCAATCAGGATTGCACCCACTATCAACATCAACACGCTCAATCCGAACACTGCAAACAACAATTTATTACCCTGCAATATCGCAGTTAATTTACTCGGCATATCAACCAATCCACTCAGCCATTTGCTCGGCGTAATAAGTAATAATTAAATCCGCTCCGGCCCGCTTAAAGGCGATCATGGTTTCCAGCACGATGGCTTTTTCGTCAATCACGCCTGCCGCTGCGCCGGCTTTGATCATCGCGTATTCGCCACTGACGTGGTAAACCGCGAGCGGCCGCGATGAATGTGCACGAATATTCGCCAACACATCCAGATAAGCAATGCCAGGTTTGACCATCAAAATATCGGCCCCTTCCAGCTCATCTTGCAGAGATTCCGCCAGTGCTTCACGCCCGTTGGCCGGGTCCATCTGATAAGTGCTGCGGGTGCCTTTAAAGGTGCTGTCGACAGCATCGCGGAACGGCCCGTAAAAAGCAGAAGCAAATTTGGTGGAGTAAGACATAACGGGTATGTGTTGAAAACCGGCTTCATCCAGGCCTTGGCGAATGGCGGCGATCATACCGTCCTGCATACCGGACGGTGCAATCATATCGACCCCGGCACGCGCTGCAGTGACTGCCTGCTTTTGTAAATTCACCAGGGTCTCATCGTTATTGACATCCTGATGCTGGCCGCAGTCATGAACCACACCGCAATGACCATGGGTGGTGTATTCGCAAAAGCAATTGTCACTGATGATCAACATCTCCGGCTGCGCCGCTTTGGCCGCACGAATCATACGCGCCATTAATCCTGCGTCGTTCCAGGTATCCGTGCCCGCTTCGTCTTTATGGGTGGATACACCAAATAGAATAACCGCGCGAATACCTTTGCTCCAGGCGCGTTGGATAACTGCGGGCAATTGCGTCTCGGGATAACGCACCACGCCGGGCATGCTGGAAATAGCAACCGGTTCTGTAATCCCCTCCTCCACAAAGATCGGCAGGATAAAGTCGTTCATCGTCAATTGGGTTTCGCGCACCAGTTGCCGTACTACAGCAGACTGGCGCAACCGACGAAAACGAAATTCGGGCGCGAACCGATTTTTTTCAGTCATGATGCGTTCCACCTAAAATTTAAAAACTCTTCAACTAAAAACTGAGCGAACCTTCGTGGCTCCACTCACAGCGCACCCGCATATCACCAGACCCGGGTTTGTGATAACTGCTCTGTGATTCCCAGGTAAAGGTATGGGTGCCGGACAATTCTGTTTCCAGATGTACGGTGGCAGACACCCAATACATCTTGCTCAACAGTGATTCAAATTGTGCGATCCACTGATCCCATTCATATTCCACTGCTTTGTAGGAAGCCCCGAAGTGCATAACTTCCGTTTGATAACTGCTGGTCGGCATTTCGATCTGCGGAATGGAAAACATTTCCTGGGATAAAAACGGCCACTCATCCGCGTGCGGCAAGGACAGCATGGCCTCGCGATTGATGCGAATGCGTTCGGCATTTCCCAACAATGGCGAACCGTCTTTGATACAACCGTACACAATTGACTCTTGATCCATAGAAGCTCCAATGAAGTGCTATCAACCAACATCTCTACATCTATATAACAACGTTAAAACGGCCACCACCAGGGGCTTTTCAACCGGTCCTCACACTGAGGCAACTGACGCGAATACAGGGCGGCACGATTGGCAACTTGCTGGGCGGTGTTGCGCAACCAGTTTTTTTTCTTATAGGTCCCGCGATTAAATCCACCGTGGCCTTCGTGATAGGCCAGATAAAGATTGTACGCATCGTTCAAACGAATGTTGCTACGCTTTCGGCTTTGTGCGTTGTACCAGCCGATAAAATCAATCGCATCCTGATAACGGTCGCGGCGCGACCAGGTATTGCCGCTGCTTTTCTGGTACTCGTACCAGGTTTCGTTTTTGACCTGCGCGTAGCCGAAGGCGCTGCTTTTGCGCGGTCCCGGAATTACCCAGAGAATTTTAGTGCGCTTGGTGCGCGCATTGTGCACAAACTGTGATTCCTGATACATGATGGCCATCATCACTGGAATCGTGGAGCCCCAGCGCTTTTCCGATTTGCGCGCATATTTGTACCAGTCGGGCTTATCATCAAAAATATCGCAAATATTATTAGGTTTTGCCGGCGGCACATTGGCGCAACCGCCCAGCACAAAACCACTGACAATCAGTAACCCGATCAGGATTTTTTTGAGATGCATCAGACCGCCCGTTGGTGTTGTTGTAATAGGGCGAGTAAGCCCGCTTCATCCAGTACCGGGATATTCAATTCCTCTGCTTTTTGCAGCTTGGAGCCGGCGCCGGGGCCTGCCACCACGTAATCAGTTTTTGCCGATACGCTGCCCGCAACCTTGGCTCCCAGGGCCAACAGGTGTGCCTTTGCATCATCGCGACTCATTGTTTCCAGGGTACCGGTCAATACGTAGGTTAAACCTTTCAGCGGTAAATCAGCGGTATTCACTGGCTGATCGCGATCTTCCCAGGTAACCCCCGCCGCCTTTAATGCGGTAACCGCATCACGATTATGCGGCTGCTGGAAAAACTCCGCCACAAAATGGGCCACCACCGGGCCAACATCCGCCACTTCTTGCAGGGCTTCTTCACTGGCATTTGCCAGGGCAGCATAATTACCAAAATGTAACGCGAGGTTGCGTGCCGTCGCTTCACCAACCTCACGAATACCCAACGCATAGATAAATTTTTCCAGCGTGGTTTGTTTACTTTTTTCCAATGCGCTTAATAGATTATCGGCCGATTTTTCACCCATACGCTCCAGGCCAGCAAGCTGTTCGCGCGTCAGCTGGTACAAATCGGCAACGGCGTTAATGTGCCCTTGATCTACCAGTTGTTCAACCAGTTTATCGCCCAGACCTTCAATATCCATGGCTTTGCGCGAAGCAAAATGTTTGATGGCTTCTTTGCGTTGCGCAGGACAAATCAAACCGCCGTCGCAACGCGCCACGGCTTCGCCCGGTACCGTTTCAACCGGCGAGCCGCACACCGGGCAGTGATCGGGAAAGATCACGTCACGCGCATTATCGGGGCGTTTGATATCAACGATGCCGACAATCTGCGGAATCACATCACCGGCGCGGCGCACGATGACCGTATCACCAATCTTTATGCCCAGTCGCTGGATTTCATCACGGTTATGGAGGGTCGCATTGGATACCGTGACACCGCCGACAAACACCGGCTGCAAGCGGGCCACAGGTGTCACTGCCCCGGTGCGCCCTACCTGGAACTCCACATCGAGCAACTGCGTCATTTCTTCTTGCGCTGGAAATTTATAGGCAATTGCCCAGCGTGGTGCGCGGGAGATAAAGCCAAGTTTTTCCTGCAATTCGCGCTGGTTCACTTTAAAGACGATACCGTCAATGTCGTAAGCCAGGGACATACGCTTATCCTGGATTTTGCGGTAATAGGCAATGCATTCATCAATGTCTTTTGCCACCACCATCTCGCGATTGATCAGGAAGCCCCAATCGCGCAAGGCATACAGAATATCGCTGTGGCGTGTGGGCCAAGGGCGCTCCGCCGGGACACCGTCAACCAGACCGACACTGTACGCACACATCTCCAGCGGACGTGAAGCGGTAATGCGCGGATCTAACTGGCGCAGGCTGCCTGCGGCGGCATTGCGCGGATTAACAAATAATTTTTCACCTTTGGCCCGCGCCTGGTCATTCATTTTTTCGAAGCCGGATTTGGGCATGTAGATTTCGCCACGTACTTCCAGCACGGCAGGAAAGCCCGTACCGCGCAACCGCAGCGGAATGGAATCAATGGTGCGCACATTTTGCGTAATGTCTTCGCCCCGCGCGCCATCGCCCCGGGTTGCACCGCGCACCAGAATACCGTCGCGATACAGGAGGCTGACAGCGATACCGTCCAGCTTCACTTCGCAGGCAAATTCAATGTGATCGGTGTGTTTCAGACGCTCCTGAATCCGGCGATTGAATTGCAACAATTCTTCATCGCTGAACGCATTATCGAGCGAGAGCATGGGCATTTCATGCTGCACAGTGGCAAATGCGCTAAGCGGCGCAGCGCCGACCCGCTGGGTGGGAGAATCCGGCGTAATCAGTTGCGGGTATTGGCTTTCGATTTCCCGCAAGCGCAGCATCAGGCGGTCATATTCCGCATCGGGCACTTGTGGTTCGTCGAGGGCGTAGTAACGGTAATTGTGGTCGTGAATCTCTGCGCGCAATTGCTCGGCTTCAGCGACAATATGGGGAGCGGGTGTCGACATGGGTAGTGCGCTTCCGAGAGGCTGTACAAAAAGTTTCTCGCACGTCCTTGTGCTGCAAAAAAACTGCCGGCTTAGTGACGGCTGCGCGACAGTTTTTTCAATTCATAATCGCGAATGCGTTGACGACAATGTTCGATGGTTTGCCGGGTCATTACACTGCGCTGCTCGTCTTTCAGTTCGCCACCGAGGGTTTCCGCAATAGCGCGTGCGGTATCCACCATCAAATCAAACGACGCCATGCTATCGGCTTTGATTGGCAAGGTCATAAACATGCTGACGCCGGGCGTTTCAAAGTTATCCATGGCGTCCAGGTCAAAGGTGCCGGGTTTTACCATATTCGCCATGCTGAACAGCAAAGCGCCCTCACCCTGTTTATCGCTGTAGCGATGGAAAATATTCATATCGCCGTAACGCATGCCGCATTTGAGGATAATGTCCAGCAAGGCCGCCCCATTAAAGAACTCGCCTTTCATCGACATCACATTGATGATCAGGACTTCTTCCGGTTCTTTGGGTGGTTGATCGGCGCTGGCAACCGGTGTTTCTTCAGGTTCGTCGTAATCGTCGCCATCCTCGTAATCGTCGTCGTCATCATAATCTTCGCCGTCGTAATCATCGGCGTAATCGTCTTCTATCTCATCGGCGTCGGAATAAGGTTCGTCGGCATAATCATCATCCTCATCGGGATAATCTGTTTCGCGATAACCGTCAGCGCTGTCGCGGTGTGCATCGTCTTCTTCGTCGTGAGACGGTGCCGTGTGTGCAGTGCGGGAAGGACTGGTGGAAGGCTCATCGTCATCGAGTGCAGAAAACGTGGGTTCGATCCGCTGTTGATCGTTCATCCGCGCACGCTGAGGCCGGGTATAGGCGAGCGCGTCTTGCTCATCTTTCTGATCGCGCATCAACACATCATCAGACACCGACTCCATCAACAACGGCACTGATTCATCAAGGTTTAAGCGGGTTTGCTCCGGAGCACGGCGCGGTTCACGGGGGTTGTTGGGTGTAATGGCCGGTTTGCGCGGCGGGCGAACCGTGCTGCCTTGGGGCACTTCGCGATAACCCACCACACGGGCGCCACCGTTTGGTAATTCGCTGGTGTATTCTTTTGTTGCCTCAGCGCCACCACCCTGTTTGTGAATGGAGCGGGACATCCGGATTTTATCCCGCTGGTTGATGCGCATGCGCCGCACCCCATCCAGCAAAATCGCGAGGATGAGAAGCACAATAATGACGGTTACCCATTCTTGCATGATGTTATCCGTTGATAAGATTCATTCAATAAAATCGCAACTGGTTATCGGGGCATAGCGGCGTTGTTATACCGCCGCCAATTCTGCTGCCTCGTCAACGTCCACCGTCACCAGACGCGAAACACCGGGTTCGTGCATGGTGACACCCATTAGCTGGTGGGCCATCTCCATCGCAATCTTGTTATGTGTGATGTAAATAAACTGCACGTGTTCAGACATCTCCTCAACCATGCGCGCATAGCGACCCACGTTGGCGTCATCCAGAGGTGCATCCACTTCGTCCAACATACAGAAAGGTGCAGGGTTAAGACGGAAGATGGAGAATACCAGGGCAATCGCGGTGAGTGCCTTTTCACCACCGGACAGCAAGTGGATGGTGCTATTACGTTTGCCCGGTGGACGCGCCATGATCGCAATACCGGTATCGAGTAAATCCTCTCCGGTAAGTTCCAGGTAGGCATGGCCGCCGCCGAACACTTTGGGAAACAGTTCCTGCAAACTTTTGTTGACCTGATCAAAGGTTTCCTTGAAGCGGGTGCGCGTTTCGCGATCAATACGTTTGATCGCATTTTCCAGGGTTTCGAGCGCTTCCATCAAATCCGCGTTCTGCGCATCGAGATAATTTTTGCGCTCTGACTCAGTCTTGTATTCGTCGATCGCCGCGAGGTTGATGGGGCCCAGGCGATTGATGCGGCCAGCGACATTTTCCAGCTCTTCTTCCAGCGGTTTGATCTCGGAGCCCTCGGGCATTTCCGCCAACAGTTGATTAAGATCTAGATCATCCTCTTCCAACTGCTGGGCGATACCCGCACGCTGGACTTCAAACATTTGGGCGGCAAGACGCTCCTGTTCCAGGTGCGAGCGAACAGCCTGTACTTCCTGCTCAGCCCGGTTGCGCGCCTGCTCAGCATTACGCAGCTCATGCTCAACCGTTTCCAGTTCGCGCCGCGCTTCAGTCAATGAGGCTTCCACGGACAAACGCTTGGAGAGGCAAGCCTCCAGTTCGAGTTTGTATTCTTCAATAGGATCTCGGTTATCGCTCAGCGATAAGGTGAGCTGCTCGCGGCGTTCCTGTAAACGCGCCGTCTGTTCACGCAGGCGACCGATACCCAGACGGATACTGTCGAGCTGGGTCTTGACGGACTGGAAGCGCATCGCCAATTCATGGGCCTTGTCTTTGTCATGACGGGCCCGCTGCCGCGCCTGATCCAGGCCGGTACGAATATTATCGCGCTCTTGCAATAATTTTTCGCGCTGGTCGGTGTCCTGCTCCATCATCTCGATGGCTTCGCTGAGGATCATGCGCGCTTCGGATAAATGCTCGGCTTCCTGCTCCATCTGCTCGCGCGCTTCGCGAATTTCCGCCTCGGCGCGCTCACGGCGCATATTGATCTGTTCCAGGCGCACTTGCTTGGCGCTTAACTGCGAACGCAATTCACCATACCGACGGCCCTGCTCATCCGCTTCGCGGCGCAAGGTTTCGCGTTGTTGTTCAATGTGTTTGAGCGATTCGCGCCCTTGCTCCAATTGCAGGCTAAGGTTCTCGACCTGTTCTTCCGCCTCGGCAATGGCCGCGCTTAATTCTTCCAACTCCTGGCGACGGGCGATAACACCGGAACTGGCGTCGGAATCCCGCGCAACCCGCAACCAGTGCGGGCCGAGCCAGATACCGTCTTTGGTGATGACAGATTCATGGGCAGACAATTGCGCGCGCAATTGCAAAGCAGTGGCGAGGTCGTCCGCCGCATAGATGCCATCCAGCAGACCGGCGACATCCCAGGGCGCAGTGACCTTGGCGCTCAGCAAGCTGCCCTTGTCCGCACCACTGACATTCACCTTGGCGCGGGTATCAAACAACACCAGCTCGCCCTGGGTCAGGCTGCCCAACACATCTTTGACTGCATCAAGGCTCTCGATGCAGACCGCCTGCAAGGTGTTGCCCAGGACCGTTTCAAGCGCCTTGTCCCAACCCTCGCTCACATTAATTGATTCCGCCAGGCGCGGTTTGTCCAGCAGTTGCTGGGTTTCGAGCCATTGGGTAACGGCTTTGTTTTTCTCGCCCAATGCGGCCTGTTGCAACGCTTCCAGGGACGCGTGGCGGCCGCGCATGCTTTGTAGCTTGCTGCGGACCTGATCCAGCTCGTTGCTGAAGCGGTTGTTGTCATTGCGCTGCTGGTCCAGCTGCTCGGTCAGGGTGTCGACACGGCTGCGTTTTTCATCGGCAGCCAGATCCAGTTCGGCCAGTTGCTCCGTGAGCTGACCGATTTCATCGTCCTCAGAACCGTCAACCAGGTTGGCTTTTTCATCTTTGAGCTTTTCGATACGCTGCAGCAAACGCTGTTGCACCTGCTCCAGGTGTTGGATACGGGATTGCTGCACTTCCGCTTTCTGGCGTGGCTCGGCGGCGCGCTGGTTAAACGTGTCCCACTCATTCTGCCAACGTTGCATGGCTTCTTCCGATGCCAGGAGCACGTCACCGGAGCTCTCCTCCGCCGCCTTGACCAGCTCCAGTTCCGGTTCCAGTTCCAGCAGTTCAGCTTCCCAGGCTTCCGCCTTTTGCGCATCGATCAGCAGGTTTTCTTCCGCTTCTTTACAGTCGCGGTTGGTCTGGTCCAGGTCGGTTTGCAGTTGGCGGGAGCGCTCCTGAGCGTGTTGAATGCTTTGTTCCAGCCGCGCAATATCGGCACCGATCGCATAGTAACGGCCCTGGACTTCATTGAATTTGTCGCCCAGCTCGGTGTATTGCGTGCGGTATTTTTCGATCTGGGTATCTTTGTTCACCTGGTTGGTGATGAAAGACTCCATGCGCAACTCCAGGTCGCGAATGGTTTCCTGTTTGGCCTTGGCCTGCTGATCCAGTTGCTGGTATTTCAGTGCCTGCACCTGGGCTTTCAGCAAGCGCTCCTCTTTCTTGTACTCGGTATATTTCTCAGCGGCCTGTGCCTGGCGTTGTAAACGGGATAATTGCCGCTCCAGCTCATCACGAATATCCGTCAAACGCTCAAGGTTTTCCATGGTCCGGCGGATCCGGTTTTCCGTATCGCGACGACGCTCCTTGTATTTGGAGATACCGGCCGCTTCTTCGATGTATACCCGCAAATCTTCCGGCTTCGCTTCGATCAGGCGGGAGATCATGCCCTGTTCAATGATCGCGTAGCTGCGTGGCCCAAGGCCGGTGCCCAGGAAGATATCGGTGATGTCGCGGCGGCGGCATTTTGCGCCATTGAGATAGTAAAGGTTTTGCCCGTCACGGGTGACTTTACGTTTAACAGAAATTTCGGTGAAGCTGGCGTACTCGCCGAGGAGGGTTCCATCGCTGTTATCAAACACCAGTTCAATGGATGCCTGGCCGATGGGTTTGCGGCCGCTGGAACCGTTAAAGATAACGTCAGTCATGTTTTCGCCGCGCAGGTTCTTCGCAGACGATTCACCCATTACCCAACGCACGGCGTCGATAATGTTGGACTTGCCACAACCGTTAGGGCCTACCACCGCGCAAAGATTGCTGGGAAAGTTGACCGTCGTCGGATCAACGAAGGATTTAAAGCCTGCCAGCTTGATGCACTTTAGCCGCATATTTCCGTGTCGCTCTTGTAATCAAATTTGCTTAAAAAAATGGCGCTAACAGCCAAACTTGACGAAACCGGAATAGAACCTCGCCGCCATGTGAAGGCAAGGAGCTAGCTGTTTGATTTCGTTATGTTTTTTGAGCAGTCTAAAGGATCAGTCCAACAACCGCATAAAGGCCAGAATTCTACACACTTGCAGTGTGCTTTACACCCCGCCTTTAGGGTTGTTTCTTAGACAAACTGCGTTTTTCCGGGGATTTTCGCCCGGACCTGCACAAAAAGATTCTCAATGTGCATATCCGGGATATGGAGATAACAGGGATGCCTTCTTTTTATTCGGTTAATTTTTCAGCGATCACCAGCTCGGTGGTCTCTGGCAAGGCATCCATATCCAAAGGTCCCACACTGACCTGCCAGTCGCCGGGCTTCGCGGTCGCGGTGCCGTCTTCCGAGATTCTTGCCACCACTTCCACTTGATCTGCCTGCGCCAGCGAGGCCATGGTTGACATGGCCATAGTTTCATCCAGGATAATTGTTGCCGGCAAATCAGCCACATTAATGCGGGTAATCGCCAGCGGCATACGCGATCCCTGCCAGGCTCTCGCATAGACATAAACCAACTGATCGCCCGCCGCGTCGACACCTTCGGCAAGGCTGACTCTCAGGCTAATGGATTTCCCTGACGCTGCGGGTTCACTGCCGGCGGGTTGATTGGCCGCCTCCTGTTGCGCTCGCGCCACCCCGCCTTGCAGTGCACGAGCACCCGGCGCATCCGGTCCCATAATGTCGACGGCCTGCTGCCAGTAACGCGCCGCTGTGCGGAAATCCTTCTGTTGAAAGGCGTTGATCCCGGCCAAACCTAAGGCTGTGGTATTGCGGGCATCAGCTTGCAGGGCTTTAAGGGCCAATTCTGCAATGGCGGGACTCATCTGATTTTTATCACGCAGGAACATGGCTTGCGCCAGCTCGGCCATTACAATGGCGGCGCCGGGATCCAGCGCGAGGGTTCGCTGGTAGGCGGTAACGGCTTTGGCGTAATCAGCAACCTCTAATGCGTTGCGTGCCAGCAGGAACCAGTATTGAAGGTTATCGGGCTCCTGCTCTACCCGGTCCTCCAGTTCGCGGATAAATGCCCGGGTGCGGGCCGGGTCGGGGTTGCGGTTATGCAGCAGGTCCTGATAATCCAGGCGAGATTTCTCCGCCTGCAATTGCTGGATATGTACGTCCGCACTACTGCCCAGCTCGCGGTACAACAGAAAGCCACACGCAATAATCAATACGGCGATGAACACCAGGCTTTTGCTGCCAAATCCCAGGGTAAATGGGCTCCTGGCGACGCGAACACTCGCCTCATCGTCCAACAGGGTGCGCTCCTGCTCCAGCTTCAATTGGGCGTGCTGGGCAGCATCAATGCGTCCTTCGGCCAATGCATTGTCCAGGTCACGCATATGCTCACGAAACAGGGCAATATTTTCCTCCAGGCGAGCCGTTGCATTGTCCACCTCATTATTCGCCTGTAACTGTTTACGATGTCGCCACAACGGCCAGAGGATAAAGGCAGCAGCGAGCAGAGAGAGTGCCGCCATGGCGGACCACATTGGCATCATGAGCGGGATTCCTTGTTTGAAAGTTCTGAATCATCAGTAGCTGTATTGTTATTGTCTTCATTGCGACGTGACCCGGACTCGCGCAGCAAGGCGGCCAGGCGAGATTGTTCTTCTGTGTCCAGGGCGGTCGGGCCTTTTACCAAGGCGTCCCGGCGACGCTGCCGGACAATCATAATCAGGATGATAATTCCCGCCAGAAATAATACCGCCGGCCCAACCCATAACATTACTGTGGCAGGCGTTAAACGCGGACGATAGAGAATGTAATCGCCATAACGCTCCACCATGAAATCCACGATCTCTTTATCGGAACGACCGTCCTGGATCATCGCGTAAAGTTCGCGCCGCAAATCTTCCGCGATAGGCGAATCAGACCCGGACAGATTCTGATTCTGGCATTTGGGGCAGCGCATCTCATCAATAAAACTCTGGTAACGCTGACGCTCTACATCATTATCAAATTCGTGGACATCAATCGCAGCAAATGCTGCGCCGGTTGTTAACAACAGGGTGAGTAAAAGAATCCAACGACCCGACATGGTGGGTGCCTCATAGTTATATAAAGGGCGGAGTATACAAGCTGGGTTTGCCAGTGGCGAGCATAGGTGTGGGCCGATCAAAAGCTGAAGAGAACGAACAATTTTTCATCAAGTATCTGAAACGCAAGCATAAATTTTTGAATCTGCGTGAAAAAATGATTGACCCTTGTAATCTTATCGTTAGAATACGCACCACCTGAACGGGCGGTTAGCTCAGTTGGTAGAGCAATGCCCTTACAAGGCATGGGTCACAAGTTCGAGTCTTGTACCGCCCACCACTTATTACTCACAAGGTAAAAAGTGTTTTTTCTGCGGACCGGTAGTTCAGTCGGTTAGAATGCCGGCCTGTCACGCCGGAGGTCGCGGGTTCGAGTCCCGTCCGGTCCGCCACTATTCTGGTTTTAACGAACCAATAAAAAGCCCCGTCATCCGGGGCTTTTTTATGTCTGCCAGTTTTACATTTCGCGGCCACTATTTTTTATTGCTGGTCTCGCCACCTGCATCGGACACACCACCTTCGGTGCGCTCAATATCTTTGCGAATTTTTTTCAGCGCATACACGCCGATATAAATTACGATAGCGCACGTCAAGGCAACAACAATCAAGCTCGACACAATGACCCAATCCAAATACATGGCAGCACCTGTTGGTTATGGCAGATGCTTACAGCTTATGGCAGCGCGATAACCCGCAATTTGACGCGCATCAAGTGCGCTGTGTTTTACTGCAACTTCGCCATCAAGGGTTGCAATGTTTGCGTCCAGACTTTTTCATCCACAACGCCGATGTGCTTGTAACGAATCACACCTTCCTTGTCGATCACATAGGTTTCCGGTGCGCCGAATACGCCCAGGTTAACGCCCAGGCGGCCATCCGCATCCACCACACTGAGAACGTAGGGATTGTGCAATTCTTTTAACCATTTTTGCGCGGCCGGTACATCATCCTTGTAATTCACACCGTAGATCGGCACACCCTGCTCTGCCAGGGTAACCAGAAAACCGTGTTCGGCATAACAGGTCGGGCACCAGGTCGCCCAGACATTCAGTAAGCTGACCTTACCTTTGAAAATATCCTGATCCACCATGCGATCCGTGTTTTCCAGCATCGGCAAACTAAACGCCGGTACGGGCTTGCCGATCAGCGCGGAAGGCATGGCGTTTGGGTCGAGCGACAGGCCGCGCCAGAACAACACCGCCAACACCACAAAAACGATCAATGGAATAAACAGTTTGAGACGTTGCGACACCATTTATCGGGCAACTCCTGTTTCAAGATCCTGCGAGGCGGTCAGTGGCTGCGGTGCATTGGCGGCCAGTTTTTTTCGATAGCGCTTGTCTGCTACCGATAAGCTTGCGCCGAAGGCCATCATCAGCGCACCCAACCAGATCCAGCGCACAAAAGGCTTGAAATGTACCCGCATGGCCCAGGCACCATCACCCAGGGGCTCACCCATGGCAACGTAGAGATCACGGAAGAAACCTACCTCAAGTGCCACTTCCGTCATCACATTACCGCCTGCCAGGTAGCGGCGTTTCTGCGGTTTCATATCCGGAATGGGCTTGCCATCTTCAGTTACGCTGATAACCGCCTCGTCGGCAATGAAGTTCGGCCCTTCAACCTTGCGCACTTCCTGGAGCGTGAATACAAAATCCTCCACTGCGAGGGATTGGTTAACCGCCATGCGCACATCGCGCTGTTCGTTATAGATACTGGTCAGGCTTACTCCGAGCAGGGTCACAGCGATACCCGCGTGGGCGATGATCATGCCGTGGTAACTCAAGCTGAGTTTCCTAAGGCCAGCCAGGCGATTGTTGCTGTTGCGCAATTTGTGCCAGACGTCGGCGATCAGCGAGGTAAAAATCCAGCTGCCGATAAATATCGAGAGCGCAGCCAGCCAGGAATAATCCTCGTTGTAAAAATACGGAACCATCAGGCCAATCGCCATGCTGACAACCCAGGGCCGCCACAACCATTGGGCCATATGCTTGATGGAGGTTCGCTTCCAGTTTGCCAAAGGCCCAAGCGCCATCAAGAGACACAGCACACCCATCAGCGGCAGGAAGAAGAAATTAAAGTAAGGGGGGCCAACAGAGATCTTGCCCCAGCCCAAGGCGTCCGCAATCAATGGATAGAGAGTGCCCAACAAGACTGTAACCATGGTAATAGTCAGCAGGATGTTGTTACTCAACAGCAGCGTCTCACGGGATAACCAGTTGAAGCCCGGCAGACTTTTCACCACCGGCGCGCGCAAGGCGTAGAGGGTCAGTGAACCGCCGACCACCAGCAACAGAAACACCAGGATAAACACACCGCGCTCCGGGTCATTGGCAAAGGCATGGACCGATGTCAGCACACCGGAGCGAACCAGGAAGGTGCCGAGAAGACTCAAGGAAAAGGTGAAGATCGCCAACAAGATCGTCCAGCTTTTAAACATGCCACGTTTTTCGGTAACTGCAAGCGAGTGGATCAAGGCGGTACCGACCAACCAGGGTAAAAAGGAGGCATTTTCCACCGGGTCCCAAAACCACCAACCGCCCCAACCCAATTCGTAATACGCCCACCAGCTGCCCAGCGCGATACCGACGGTGAGAAACCCCCACGCCATATTGGCCCAGGGCCGCGACCAACGCGCCCAGGCGCTGTCAAGGCGGCCAGCCATCAAGGCGGCGATAGCAAAGGCAAAGGTCGCACTGAATCCGACATAGCCCATGTAGAGCACCGGTGGGTGGATGATCAATCCAATATCCTGCAATAAGGGATTAAGGTCACTGCCCTCCTGCGGCGCCAGGGGCAGAATGCGCTCGAAGGGATTTGAGGTGAAGATCATGAACAACAGAAAGCCCACTGCCACAAAGCCCATCACCGACAGCACGCGGGCCTGCATATCCAGCGGCAGGCTTTTGCTGAAGGTGGCAATCGCCAGAGTCCAGCCAGCGAGCATCAACACCCACAACAGCAACGAGCCCTCGTGGCCACCCCAGACCGCGCTGATTTTATAGTGCACCGGCAATAAACTGTTGGAGTTGGATGAGACATAAGCCACAGAGAAGTCGTCGTGCACAAAGGCGTAGACCAGGCAGATAAACGCAATCACGATCAGCACAAAAAAACCGGTCGCCAACGAGCGCCCGGTGAGCATCAACAATTGGTTACCCGATTGCGCGCCGAGCAATGGCAGGATGGTAAGTGCCAATACCACAAACAGCGAAAGAATCAGGGCAAATTGACCGAGTTCAGGAACCATATTTTAAGCCCTCGCAGCTTGCCTGATGTTCACCCTTATCTTTCATGGCTTCAGCCACTTCCGGCGGGGTGTAATTTTCATCGTGTTTGGCCAGCACTTCGGTTGCTTCAAAGACCCCGGCCACCGTAACAATGCCATTCACCACCGCCGCTTCACCCTCGGCAAACAGATCGGGAAGGATGCCACTGTAGGTTACCGGTACGTCGGCGTTGCCATCGGTAATCACAAAATTGACCAGCAGACTGTCTGACGCCCGGAACACACTCCCGGGCTTGACGCAACCGCCTGCGCGAATACGCGTGTTATGCGGCACATCGCCGGCAGCAATCTTGCTGGGAGGGTAGAAAAGGTTAATGTTTTCCCGCAAGGCATAGGTCATCAGACCGATGGCGAGGCTGGAGAAAACCACGATGAAGAGCACAATAATCAAACGTTGCTTACGCACGGGATGCATGGCGATTCCACTTAGTAAATTAACTACACACTTCTGTTGGCGGCACGCTGCTGGCGGGCCTGTTGACGCAGGAATTGCCGGCGTTGCAACAGCGGGCTAACCAGCAAATAGACCAGCACGACAAACGTAATACCATAGGCGGCCCAAACGAAGGGACCGTGGCCGTTCATGGTCATAAAGCTGGCAAAGGAGTCAAATTGAAAGTTCATACGGCGCTGCCCCCTTTTATCGGCATATCTTTGTTGTCCGGCCGCGTCGCCTGCGCCACCAGATCGTTCACCCATTGGGTGCGGCTCTCCCGACGCAGGATTTCCGCGCGAGTGTAAAGCAATAACACCAACGCATAAAAACAGTAAAACGCTATCACCATGGTCAGCAGCGGATACAACATACTGGCGTGAATGGTTGACTCACCGACAAATTTGATCGACGCCGGTTGGTGCAGTGTGTACCACCAATCCACCGACTTATAGATGATAGGGATATTCACGGTACCCACCAGCGCCAGGATAGCGCCGGCCTTATCGCCGGTATCCCGGCTATGGAATGCCTGCTGTAAGGCCATGATGCCGAGGTAAAGGAAAAACAGGATCAGCATGGAGGTGATACGCGCATCCCATTCCCACCAGGTACCCCAGGTCGGCTTGCCCCAGATAGACCCGGTCACCAGCGAAATAAAGGTCAAGGCTGCGCCGATAGGTGCGGCGGACTTCATCACCATGTAAGGCAGCTTCATCTTCCAGATCAGGCCAATGGCGCCGCTGATGGCCATGATGTAGTAACCCGCCAGCGCCAGAAAGGCGGCAGGTACGTGGATATAGATAATGCGGTAGCTGTTACCTTGCTTGGCGTCGACCGGGGCGAAGGCCAGCCCCCACACAGTGCCGACAATCAATAGTGTCAAGGTAATGACCGTTAGCCAGGGCAACCAGGCCTGCGTTTTTTCGTAAAACCACCGGGGAGACCCTAATCGATGAAACCATTGCCACGCCACGTTTTTCACCTCGCTCATTATTATTGTTGATTAACCATCGCTGGATACGCGCAACGCACCGGCAGCCGCCAGGGGCGCCAGCACAACTGCCAGCGCCAGGAATGCGCCCAGAACAGCAAGTTGACTGTTGATGGCGCTGCCCAGCACCGCATTGTGCACTGCGCTGGCACCAAAGATCAGTACCGGAACATATAACGGCATCACAATTAACGACAACAAAAGACCACCTTTTCGCAGGGCCACGGTCAACGCGGCGCCGACGGCGCCAATCAGACTCATGCTGGCGGTACCCAACAAAAGGGTTACGCACAGTGGGCCATAGCCGCCTGACGGCAAAGCCAACATAACGCCCAACAGCGGCGACATCAAGGTCAAGGGTAAACCGGTGACCAGCCAATGCACCATTACTTTAGCTAACACTGTGAAATAAAGCGGCTGGGGACTGATCAGCATCTGTTCCAGTGAGCCATCTTCAAAATCACTGCGGAACAGACCGTCCAGGGACAATAAGGTTGCCAGCAGCGCCATCACCCAAATCAGGCCCGGCGCAATGGCGGCCAGGGTTTTACTCTCCGGGCTGACCCCCAGGGGAATCAATGTAATGGCAATCAGGAAGAACACCAGGGGATTAACCATCTCGGCGCGATGGCGTACGGCGAGCAGCAGGTCCCGGCGCAAGGTCGCCCAGAACACGGCAAAGGTGGCGCTGCCTGAGGATACTGCCGCTTCAACCATGGTCAGGCTCCAGATTATCCACTACGGGGGCCGGTTGATAATCCAGCAGGTTCAGGTGTTTAAGCGAAGGTAGCGCGAGATCCTGATGGGACGTCAGCAGGATGATGCCGCCCTGCCCGGCGTGATGGGCGAACAGTGTTTCCAATTGGGCGGCACCGCGTTTGTCGATGGCGGTGAAGGGTTCGTCGAGTATCCACAGGCGCGCCTGACTGAGGTACAGCCGGGCCAGGGCCACGCGTCGCAATTGTCCGGCGGAGAGTTGATAGCAAGGTGTATCCTCGTAACCGTAAAGCCCCACCGCCTCCAGCGCAGCGTAGAGGGTAGCGCGCGTTTGATGACCACTGATGGCGGCATACCAGCGCAGGTTTTCCAGTGGACTCAAGGCTTTTTTAATACCGGGCAAATGGCCGATGTACAGAAGGTTGTGACTGTATTCCCAGGCGACTTCGGTGACCGGGCGACCAGCCCATAATACTTCGCCGGTGTAGTCCTTGTTGATCCCGGCCAAGGCCCGCAACAAGGTGGTCTTGCCACTGCCGTTGGGACCGACAATCTGAATCACATCACCGGGGTAGGCCCGCAGGTTCAGTTGCGTAAATAGCTGGCGCTCGTCCCGTTCACAGGAGACCTGGCGCAACGCCAGCAACGGCGTGGACGGCGGGGAGAAAGCTTCCGGCGAAGTCAGGGGTGACTCGGTCAAAATTATCGTTCTCGTGGTCTATCAACGAATGAAGCTCAGTATTTGGCAGTTGCTGCCGTTATACTCGGAGCCAGCTCAAACAGTTCAGCGGTGAAAACAGGCGAGCGATTATAACGAGCATCCGCCGGAGATTTCACGTTTATTTACCCGCAACCCTGACGCAGCCATCACTTATGCCCAGCAACTTGCCACCTATAACCCAGAATCTGGTCAGCAGTGTGCAGCAGATGCGGACTGAGCAATTAGCCACACTGAGCAAGATTACCGGTTTGAGTATCGGTAGTACCTTGATGGCGGTCGTGGAGCAAATAGCACCGGCCAGCCAGTCTCAGCGCGACCTGTTGTTGGCTCAAAACCAGCAACTCCTGGCACAGCTGCAACAAAAACCCCTGACACCGGCCATCAAACTCCAGATAGCTGGCTTGCTGGAACAACAACAGCTGTTGGCATCACCGCCATTGAAACTGGTGCAGTTGCAACTGAATAATCGCAGCCTGCTGACTTATACCGATCAACCGTTACAGCCGGGCCAACAGATCCCGGTGAAGCTGGACGCGCAGCAACGTCTGGTACAACTCTTCACCGCGCTTGATCCCAGGCCGGTCCCGAACGCCAGCACACCAGCAGAGCCGGATATCGCCTTCGCCACCAAGGCGCAATCTGCGGTGATTCACGCCAAAGCCCAAACCCAGGAAGCCCTGGCAGAGGCCTTGCGCACCTTGTTGCCCCAAAAGGAAAAGCCCCAGGCATTACTGAGCCTGCTGCCCCACCTGCAACAGTTGCCGCTTAAACAGCGCGACCAGCTCCTGCCGACCAACGTGCAGCAAGCCTTGCGCAGTGTGGCCGATCAAATACGCTCCCTGCCCCACCTGACCAGCCCGAAATTGCTCCCGATGGTCCTAAAGAACAGTGGCGTGCAATTTGAGCACAAACTGGCTGCCAATGTGCCTCTTGCCCCGGATGCACGCCCGGCGGAAAAAAATCCCGTTGCGCCCCCGGCAAGCCCGATCACCCAGCGATTGATCGGCCAGGATTACAAAGGCGCGCTCCTGCACCTGCTCCATCAACTCGGTCAGGCTCTGGGCAACGCCGCCCCGCCGGCCAATCAGACGCAATCGGTAGCAGTGATCATTCCTCCCGCCGCATCACCGACGCCGCCAGCCACTCAAGCGTTACCCCCGGCCATGCCCGTCGATTTTGCTTTGCCGCCGCCCCTGCAATTTTCCACCGCGCTGCAACTGCTGCAACACCTGGCAGCGCGACCACAGGCAGACCTGAGCGATAAGGTGCTGCGCACGCAACTGCTGTTGCTTCTGCATCAGCACACCTTAACCAGTCTGGCAAAAGTAC
>CAMLOU010000035.1 GCA_946481735.1 uncultured Cellvibrio sp. | reverse complement strand
CCGCCGGCACGGGCACATTATCCGCCGCCGGCGTGGCCGCCGGTTTGGCTGGTGTGGTGGCTGTAGGTGTGGTGGTAACAGCGGTTTGCTCCGGCACTATATCGTAGAGATCCAATACGAGACGATCACTGTTGCCGGCGAAAGGTTTGAGTAAAAAACTGCGCGGCTGCACCCTGGTTTTCAAATCGAACACGATGCGGATGTCAGTCTGGTTTTGTACGGCGGTGCGAATCTGGGCAACCGGTGTATCTGCCAGGGGTAATTCGTTCGGGTCTGCCTTTAATGCGGCACCGGGAATGTCGAGCACCAGGCGTTCGGGATTACCCAAAGGCGCAATCACATGATCCACAGGACCACTGAGATCGAGCACGATGCGGGTGTGATCCGGCGCGCGCCAGATACGCATACCTTCGATAACGGCGGCATTAACGAGGGGAGACAGGAACACCAGACCCACACAAAGCAGGCCGAATAGCGGGGACAAGGTTCTGGTAATGCTCTGCAACAACGCTTTACTCTCTGGCTATTATGGTGGGAAGCGAGCTTCCCCTGTGACAGCATGGATATCAAAAGGGTCACTGACAGGGTGCGCGCACCCCGAGCCACTGCGGCAAAACCTGGTAAAAGTATAGGCCAAGGTTAATTGAATGTGGTGGCCTGCCGCAAATGCGATCACTCTACCCAATCGGGATGCACAGCTCCAGTAAAAAATACGCAGGCTACCGCGCAAATTAACTCCCACAAGTGTGAATACCTTGTCAGCAAGATTTCCATAAAAGCACCTATACTGCTGGAGGTCTGTTTCATAACCCACTTTTTACCGATTTTCCGCCACGGGATTATTACCATGCATGTCTTTCGTCCTTTCTCAGTCAGGCATTTGGCCTGCCTCTCCTGCGGGCTGTTATCCCTCGGCGCGGTGCCGGCGAACGCTGTGAATTACGGTATTTATGATGCGCGCGGCCTGGCGATGGGCGGTACAGCAGTCGCGGCTGGCAATACGGCACAGGCGCAGTTTTATAATCCGGCCCTCTTGTCTTTCCATGACGAAGACGAAGACGAATCGCGCGATGGCCGCATTATGTTTCCGCATATCGTGGCCCAGTTTTCCGAGACGGTTGAAACTGCCCTCGAAGCCGCCGATGACGAACTCGATGATCAGTTGCGCCTTGCTGTCAATAATTTCAACGCAAACCCCGGCAGCGAAAGTGCCGGAGCCGTCGCCACGGTATCGCGCGATATGAATGAATTGCTCGATCAATTGGGCAACCAGGACCTGAACCTGGATGCATTTGTCGGCTTTTCGGTGAGTGAACCGAGCAAACGCGAAGGCGGTGCGTTTTTCTTCGGCGTACGTGCCCTGGGTGCCGGGCGAGCCGACATCAATGACACCGATAGAGAACTGTTGAACCAATATATTGAAGCCATGGATGTCGTAGCGGCGGGCGGTGACCTCGGCAGTATCAATCCCGCACTGCTGGACGAGAACGGCAACCTGCGTGATCCGGTGGACGAGCTAACCTCCAGCGGCGATGTCAGTGCTCTGACTATCGGAGAATGGGGCGTTGCCCTGGCTAAAGAGTTCGAGGTTGATGGTCACGATATTTCGTTTGGCATCACGCCCAAGCTGCAACGGGTCGACGCCTATCGGGATACGGTGGATGTCAGCAGCGGTATCACCAGCAGCGATGACGGGGCGCGACGTTTTTCCGATTCGCAAAAGACCCACATCACCGTCAATGCCGATGTGGGTATCGCTGCATTGATTGAAGGTCATTACCGTCTGAGTGTCGCGGTGAAAGATGTGATCGCCAAAGAATTCAGCACCACACCGCAAATTGACCCGGAAACCGGCGAACCATTGCCGGCGCAGATCGTTCAACTCAAACCCCGCGCGCGGCTCGGTTTTGCTTATGTCACCGATGTGCTGACCATTGGTGTGGACTTTGACCTGCGCGAATCCACCCCCCTGGCCAACGAAGCCCCCTCCAAAGATTTAAGCCTGGGGATTGAATACATCGCGTTTGACCGTCTGGCATTGCGCGCCGGTTACCGGGAAGATCAAACCAACTTCCGCTCCAGCGTTGCCTCCGCGGGCCTCGGGTATCAATGGGGACGGGCGGTATTCGAATTGGGCTATGCCGCCAGTAGTGAATATGAAGCGGGTAGCCTGCAATTTGGCTGGGCGTTTTAACCGTCCAGTCGCTGCAACAGGGCTTGGCCTGTCGGGGTTAGAGCACTGATGGCAATCCGCCGCCCAAGCCCCTCTACTTTTACCGCTATTTGCCAGTCCGGCGCCGGCAATACCCCGGCACCGCGCGCTGGCCACTCGATCAGGCAGATGCTGCGCGCATCGAAGTAATCACGAATCCCCATGTATTCCAGCTCCTCCGGATCACCCAGACGATAGAGATCGAAGTGATACACGGTCCGTGCCGGGAATTCATAGGCTTCCACCAGGGTATAGGTGGGACTTTTCACCGCACCGGTATGACCAAAGGCACGCAGGATACCGCGCGACAAGGTGGTCTTGCCCGCGCCCAGATCACCGCTGAGAAACACGGTGGCGGCACCATCGCCGGCAGCGAGCACGCGCCCCCATTGGTCACCCAGGGCGACCATGTCGGCTTCATTGTCGATGTACCAGGTCTTGCTGATGGATTCGTTCACGCCTTGGTTACCTCGTCGCAACGCTACTGGTCACTGAGCAATTGGCATAGATAGGGCATCAAATCCGTGGCGAGCAAGCTGCGCTGACCGACTTCATCCGCCGCCAGGTCTGCCGCCGTGGCGTGCAGGCAGGCACCCAGACGCGCGGCCTGCGCCACCGTCAGCCCCTGGGCGATCAGGCCGCCCAGGATACCGCTCAGCACATCGCCCATTCCACCGGTGGCCATGCCGGGGTTACCCGCCGCCACCACGCCAATACAATCTGCCTCTGCCGCTACCAGGCTGCCCGCCCCTTTCAGGATGACGGCGCCGCCATAGCTTTGCTGGATTTTGCTGACCGCAGCGAAACGGTCGTTCTGGATATCAGTGGTATTTACCGCCAGTAAACGCGCCGCTTCGCCGGGATGCGGTGTGAGTAACCAGTTGTCACGCCGGGTGTTTTCCGCCACTACGCGACCGGCAGCGAGGATATTCAGGGCATCGGCATCCAGCACCAGCGGCAGGCCACTTTTTACTGCCTGCTGCAACATCTGCTCGGACCAGGGCGAGCGGCCCAGCCCAGGTCCGACCACCAGCACAGTGGGGCGCGCCAGCCAGGGTTCCAATTCCTGCCCGGATACCACACCGCACGCCATCACCTCCGGGCGGCGCGCAAGGATCGCGGGAATATGTTCCGGGCGGGTGGCGATACTGACCAGACCGGCACCGGTACGTGCCGCCGCTTCAGCGGCCATCAGCGCAGCACCACCAAAACCTGTGTCACCACCAATCACCATTACATGACCAAAATCGCCTTTGTGAGCATCCGCGGCGCGCGGTGCCAGGTTATTCAGTAGTGCGGGTAACTTCAGCAATTCGGCGGAGCCGGACTGGGCCTGCAAGATGTCCGCCGACACCGACAGATCCGCCAGCACCAGGGTGCCGCATAAGGCCGGCCCACGCCCGGTGAGCAAGCCGCGTTTGGTTCCGATAAACGTCACCGTCATTGCGGCGTTGACAGCACAGCCTTGCACGGCACCGCTATCTGCATCCAGGCCGGAGGGCAGATCCACCGCCACCACCGGTAAGCCACACGCGTTGATCTGCTCAATCGCTTGTAGAAAAGGAGCCCGCACAGAGCCCTGCAAACCGATACCCAAGAGCGCATCCACCACCACGCCCTCGGCGGGAACGGCAGCATTTTCAAAAGCGGTTATGGCGACGCCCTCCTGGCAGGCGAAGTCATACGCCTGACGCGCGTCACCGGTAAGCTTGTCCAACGCACCGACCTGGATGACCTGCACCGGCAAGCGCCGTTGGGCGGCCAGCGCTGCTACCACATAACCGTCACCGGCATTATTGCCCGCGCCGCAATACACGGTAATCAAACCCGGTTCGGGATAAGCCTGGTGCAACGCATCAAATACTGCGCGCCCGGCGCGTTTCATCAACTGGATGCCCGGTGTGCCGGCGGCAATCGCCGCCTGGTCCAGCGCGCGGACCTCGGCAGCACAATAAAGGGTCGAAGGAAATGGGGTCTGGTTGTGGGTGGTTAGGATCATGGCAGTCTCAGTGCGTAGGCGGGTCGGCAAAGCCAGTCCGACAGGAAAAGTGGGCGGATTATACGCAACTTGGCGCGCTCTCTGGAAATGCCACATAAATCTGGACATGCCACAGAAGCCTGGAGATGCCATGGGTGTGGAAAGTGTCGCTCCCCATCAGCGCGACCTGAAGCGTGCGAGCAAATATTCGCAATGCTGTCATCCATTCACTATATTCACAGGGCGTTATTTGCCTTCCAGCAGCGAGTGTTATGTCTACTACCTTTAATCTCCAGGACCTGCTCAAGGGTGACGCAGCGCAACTGCAATCCCTGTTCGACACAGCGGCCCTTACCTTGCCACCGGCTCCGGGGCTGACGCCGTGCCATGATCTGGCCCGTGCTGTGGCGCTGGTCGAGACAGCCCTCACACCGTCTGCCCCCCTGGCCAAACAACTGCCGGCATTACTCGCCGCTCACCAACTCGCACTGGCACCGGCGTTGATGCTGCGGGTGATGGTGGCCGATAAATTATTCCAGACCCTGTGCGGCAACATGGATCCCGCGCTGGACCAGGCGTTGAGCAGGATGGCCCTGCCGGTGGTTATGGCCATCGCGCAGGACGATACGATTTACAGCAACGCGCAGCACCCCCTGCGGCAACTCCTTAACGAGGTCGGCCAGCAGGGTTATACCTGGTACCCGCGCGATGCCAAACCCCATCAACAATTTTTTGAAAAGTGCCAACAGCTGGTTGAGTCTGTCCGCCAAAGCACCGAAGCAACAGCGTTGCTGGCCGCCACAACATCCTTTCGCCAATGGACGGACGCCGAAGACAAACGCGCGCGCATGCTGGAGGCGCGCCTGTGTGAAACCGAAGTGGCCCACCTGCGTTTATTGGCAGCCGAGTGCCGGGTATTGGATTTGCTTAACCAATCCCTGGCAGGGCAAACGATGCCGGTCGCCCTGATTGAACAACTGCCGATATTAAAAAGCGCCCTGCAACATTGTTTGATCAATGACAACACCCAGGCGCCCTTCTGGAAGGCCTGGCAACGCAACCTGCCATTGCTCGGCAAGGTCTTCACTACCGGCGAAGGAGTCGATGAACAACAACTCTACCGGGATATTCCGCAATTACTGAGCGAACTGGAACGCAACCTGCATCAGCAGCGCGACACCGGCGATCACTATCAGGATTTTATCGACAGCCTCAGCCAGCACCTGATGCAGGCTATCCAGAAAAAGCCACTGGAATGCAACACCGTCGGCGCCTTTGCGTATCCGGAAGGTTATACCGACAACCGCACACACGTAACCAGTGCGGTATTGCAACACGCGCAGACGATTGCAACCGGCGACTGGATTGTGTTGTACGGTGAGGACGGCCAAGCCCTGCGCTGCAAGCTTGCCCTGAAGCTGCCGGATGTGGATCAGCTGTTATTTGTGGATCGCTCCGGGCGCAAGGTAACGGCAAAAAATGTAAAGGATTTTTCGCTGTGTTTATCCACCGGCGTTGCACATACATTAAAACCGGTTGCGTTGGATGAGCTGATTATCAGCGCACTGAAACAATTGATAGCCCTGGGCGATAAACACGCTGAACACTATCGCCAGGAAACTGAACGCCAGCAGGCACAAGAGGCTGCCGCCAAGCAGGCGGCAGCAGAAAAAGCCCTGGCAGAAGCGCGCAAACTGGCGGCGGAAAAACACCAGCGCGCACTGGCTGAACAGGCGGCGGCAACACAACGCCAAGCGCAGGAAAATGCGGCGCGCGCGGCCGAACAACTGGTGCGCGAACAAACCGCCGCAGAGCTGGTGAGCACGCTGAATGTCGGCGCCTGGATTGAGATTGCTGAACCGGATAAACCCGCCCTGCGCTGCAAGCTGTCCGTCATCATCAGCTCTACCGGAAAATATATTTTTGTCGATCAGGTGGGACGCAAAGCCGCTGAGCTACACCGCGACCAGTTATTCGACGGCATCAAAACAGAACAGATTCAGGTCATCAGTAAAGGCGATAAATTTGAAGACCAATTGGTAAAAGTGATTCGTGGATTGCGCAAGGATATTTCCTAAGCGCGCACCGCTTTTATACAAAGCCATCGCAATAGTCATCAAAAAAATGTTACCCACACGGTGTAAACATGAACAACCGACAACAGGACAAACGACAGGAATCACGCCTTACTACCGAGGAAACGGTGTTTATTGAATTGACCTCCGCCGAGCCCGGGGTGGAAATTCCGCCTGACATTGTGATCAGCAACAGCGTCGATCTTTCGGCCAATGGCTTGCGCGTCAGCGTCGACCGCGATCTGGTTATCGGCAGTATCTTGCGGGCTTGTGTGCAGTTCCGCGATTCGCCGCAGCGCTTTTTACTGGTGACCGAAGTGAAGTGGTGTCGACCCCACGAACGCGCCGGAGAATTTATTGCGGGGTTAGCGTTATTTGAATCGGAAGGTACCGATATTCAAGTCTGGAAGGAAATGATTGCCGAGCGTTTTAGTGATTGAAACCTGTCATTCTCTGGCACAATGTGACCATCATCGGCCAAGCCTTCTTACTCCATGATTGATAGCATCGACTTTGCGCAGCTCGCCGCCGACATCAAGTTGTGGGGGCGGGAACTGGGCTTCCAGCAGGTGGGTATTACTGACATCGACCTCAGCCGCGAAGAATCACACTTGCAGGACTGGCTGGCACAGGGTTACCAGGGCACCATGGCCTGGCTGGCAGCGCATGGCAACAAACGGTCGCGTCCGGCGGAATTGGTGCCGGGCACCGTCAGGGTTATTTCGGTGCGCATGGACTATTTACCCGGTGATACCCAACAGATCCGAATCCTGAAAGATCCCACCAAGGCTTACATCTCGCGTTACACCCTGGGGCGCGATTATCACAAACTGATTCGCAAGCGCCTCGGCCAACTGGCGCAGCGCATTGATGCCGCATTACCGGCAGATTTTCCCGGTAAAGGTGAGGTGCAAAACCGCGCGTTTGTGGACAGCGCCCCGGTCATGGAGCGGCCCCTGGCGGAGAAGGCCGGGCTCGGCTGGACCGGTAAACATACCCTGATCCTCAACAGTGAAGCGGGCAGCTGGTTTTTTCTGGGCGAGATTTTTACCTTCCTGCCGTTACCGATCGATCAACCGCATCAACCCAACCGCTGCGGTGATTGCACCGCCTGCCTGAAAGTCTGCCCCACCGATGCCTTTCCCCAGCCCTATGTGCTGGATGCGCGCCGCTGTATTTCTTACCTCACCATCGAAAATGCCGGCGCTATTCCGGAAGAGTTCCGCGAGCCGATGGGCAATCGCGTGTTCGGTTGCGATGACTGTCAGGCGATCTGCCCCTGGAATAAATACGCGCAACCAACCCGGGAAACCGATTTTCTGCCGCGTCACGGTTTGGCCGACAGCGATTTGCTTACCCTGTTCAACTGGACGGAAGCGGAGTTTCTGCGTTACACGGAAGGGTCGGCCATTCGCCGTGTGGGTTATGAAGGCTGGCAGCGCAATCTGGCAGTGGGCTTGGGCAACGCGCCGAGCGACCCACAGATCATCGCCGCGCTGGAGCGCAAGCGTCCACTGGTATCCGCCCTGGTACAGGAACATATCGACTGGGCACTCGCTCAACAGGCGACACCCCATCGCCGACGCAAACGGAAGATTCAGCGGTAGGCCAGCGCCCACCGCTGAACACCGCCATTAAAAATCATACTTCGCCGTAAATTGCAGGCGTGTCATATCGCCGTCCGCACCCGCCTCGATTTCGCGATTGGCGTAGCGCAATTCCATACCGACCATAAATTTACTGGCGACCTGATATAACAAATTCACCGAACCACTGTGCGTGGTTTTGGTGACGCCGGTCCCGGTGTAGTCAGTGTCGTTGTCTGCCTCAAACACCGAGTAGACAAAATTGGAGCGCCAGTGCGCATTCCACACCTGACGATAAGCCACCGCTGCGCCCGTAGCCGTGATTGCTTCCAATGATCCATCGTCGGCAATCACCGCATCGTTCGCGGTATTTAAATTGAGATAACGACCAATGCCGTCACCGCTGCTGATCGTCAACCGCAGATCGTTGTTGTTCGACAACAGGATTTTTGCACTGGCAGAAATACCAAACGCATTTTCCGTTTCGTCACTCACGCCGGTATCGTAGGACAACTGCCGGGCCAGACCCGACACACTGAAGGTTCCCCAATCACCCTTGAGGTTGTAGCGCGCGACCAGATCGGGAAGGCTGCTGTCTTCCGTCACAATGCGCGTGCCGCCACCAAAAGGTGTCAGGGTGGTTTGCGGGTTTTCGATACCGAATTGGAAATTGCCGTTGGTGTAACGGACCTGCGGCTGGCGGACGAAGATGGTGCCGTCGGTGTTGCCGATAAAGTCGAGCGATTCAGGCAAGGCATTCACGTCCATAAATGTGGACCAGGTCTGCCCGAACAACCAGCGGTCGTAGGTGAAAAATGCATGACGTACACCAGGCGAATAGCCGTTGGTTATACGTTCGTCTCCGCCGACGGTGGACATCATGTCAAACTCCAGATGACCGCCGATGGTCTTGCCGTTATCCAGGGCCGTGGTGGTGTTGAAGATAAAGCGCGTCTGGCGGGCATGGGTGTCGTACTTCAGCCCTTCACTTTCACCGGAAACCGGTATCAGCGAAGGCACATAAAAATCCCGCGCGGGAAAATCCAGTTGACCGTATTCCGTGTCAGTGACCATAGCATCCAGCTTGAAGAAACCGCTGAACTTGACCTGGGTATCGCCGACGTTAAACGTTTGCGCGGCCAGTGTCATGGGTAAAGCAAAAAGCGTCAGACCGTAACAAATTTGCGTGATAGGTTTGCACATGTGTCGCTACTCCTTTTCTACACAATTATTGTCAGGAAAGACCTGGGCAAAAACAGCCGGGATATAACTTGTAGACTAGTCCACCACTCTTTTTTATTAATAAAACTTATTACCAGTGCAATGGAGGGCGGAGGTTCAATGACCGTTTTCTTACAGTGCTTTCCCAGTTAAGTAAAAGGCCACTGCAACAACCCGACAAGGCGCCATTTGCAATTGCCTAAATAGCAAAAGTTTCTGACTTCGCTCTTGCTTAGATGGTGGTCTAGACTATTCTTGCTTCTAAAGCAATACATCTTCATAAGAAAAACGCCAAGTGTTACCACAAGCAACAACGACAACGTGTAAAAGATGAAAAATCTGTCAACGTGTTGCCAAATTTGTCGTTAGCGCTCAAGCTCTGGTCGTGCAACTTTCAGCGTCGGCGCGTGAAGGTTTATCGATAAAAATAAACACGGGATCCATCAAGCAAATCCGCAAAAAATGCACCGCCCCTGGTGCCGGAGTTAAAAACAAACCACGAGGAGAATGATATGGCTGATAACAATGAAAGCGTTACCCGCGAGGAGTCCATGGCAAAAGCCTATTGGCGAGCCAACCTGCGATTGATCGTCGGTTGTCTGATTGTGTGGGCGCTGGTGTCCTATGGTTTCGGTCTGGCTCTGCGTCCGATGGTCGCGGGTATTTCCATCGGCGGTACTGATCTGGGTTTCTGGTTTGCGCAACAAGGTTCCATCCTCACCTTTATCGCCTTGATCTTTTTCTATTCGTGGAGAATGAACAAGCTCGATAAAAAGTTCGATCTGCACGAGGACTAGACCATGAGCCAATTTACGATCAACCTCATCTTCGTGGGTGGTTCCTTCGCGCTCTATATCGCCATCGCCATCTGGTCCCGCGCGGCATCGACCAAAGAATTTTATGTGGCCGGCGGCGGCGTAAGCCCGGTGGTCAACGGCATGGCGACTGCCGCTGACTGGATGTCGGCAGCCTCGTTTATTTCGATGGCGGGTTTGATTGCCGCCGCCGGTTATGCCAACTCCACTTACCTGATGGGCTGGACCGGTGGTTACGTCTTGCTGGCCATGTTGCTGGCGCCCTACCTGCGCAAGTTCGGTAAATTCACCGTGCCGGAATTTATCGGCGACCGTTTTTACAGTTCCAGTGCGCGCATGATTGCGGTGGTGTGTTTGATCGTTGCGTCGGTCACCTATGTGATCGGGCAGATGACGGGCGCCGGTGTGGCCTTCTCGCGCTTCCTGGAGGTGAGCAGCAATACCGGACTGATGATTGCCGCCGTGGTGGTATTTTTCTACGCGGTACTCGGCGGAATGAAAGGCATCACCTACACCCAGGTGGCCCAATATGTGGTGTTGATCATCGCCTACACCATCCCCGCCGTGTTTATTTCCTTGCAGTTAACCAATAACCCGATTCCGCCCCTGGGGCTTTTCTCCACCCATGTGGAGTCCGGCCAACCGCTGCTGGCTACCCTTGACGGCCTGGTGCGCGAACTGGGTTTCCGCGATTACACCGCCGATGTACCGAACAAACTGAACATGGTGCTCTTTACCCTGTCGCTGATGATCGGTACCGCCGGTTTGCCCCACGTGATTATCCGTTTCTTCACCGTTCCCAAGGTGGCCGATGCACGCTGGTCAGCCGGTTGGGCGCTGGTGTTCATTGCGGCCCTGTACCTGACCGCGCCGGCCGTGGCCTCCATGGCGCGCCTGAACCTGGTGAACACCATCTACCCCGCAGGCCCCACCGCCGAGGCACTGGAATACAGTGAGCGGCCGGACTGGATTCGCACCTGGGAGAGCACCGGTTTGATCACCTATACCGACAAAAATAACGACGGCCGCATCCAGATGTACAACGATGTGCCGGCGTTTACCGAGGTCGCTGAATCGCGCGGCTGGGCCGGTAATGAATTGACGGTGAACAACGACATCCTGGTATTGGCCAACCCGGAGATTGCCAATTTGCCCGGCTGGGTGATTGCCCTGATCGCCGCCGGCGGTCTGGCGGCAGCCCTCTCCACCGCAGCGGGGCTGTTGCTGGCGATTTCCTCGTCCATCAGCCACGACCTGATCAAGGGGGTGATCAATCCCCACATCTCGGATAAGGGGGAATTGCTGGCCGCGCGCATCTCCATGGCGGTGGCCATTGTGGTGGCCACCTGGCTGGGGATGAATCCGCCGGGTTTTGCGGCGCAGGTGGTGGCGCTGGCATTCGGGATTGCGGCGGCATCGATCTTCCCGGCCTTGATGATGGGTATTTTCTCCAAACGGGTTAACAGTGCGGGCGCCATGGCCGGTATGTTGGCGGGGCTCTTGTCGACCACCATTTACATCTTCCTGTATCTGGGCTGGTTCTTTATCCCCGGCACCAACACCTTCGCCAACGTGCCCGAGAACTGGCTGTTTGGTATTTCGCCATTATCCTTTGGTGCTATCGGTGCAATGATCAACTTTGCGGTTGCGGCGGCGGTCTCCACCGTGACCAAGGCACCGCCGCAAGCGATTCAGGATCTGGTGGAAAGCGTGCGTTATCCCAAGGGTGCGGGTAAAGCCACAGCACATCACTGAGTTGCCAGGATAGGTTGAACATCAAACGGGCTTTCCATCGAAAGCCCGTTTCTTTATGAGTGAGCCGCGGATGTGTAAGCTGGGGCTTTTTTTGAGGTAGCTATGCTGCTGGAATTGATCGCCACCCTGTGTGCAGGATTGGGCGCGGCGGGGCTCGCGCTCCTGTGCCGCACCCTCACCGCCAAACGCCTGCCGCGCTGGATCGTACCGGCCTTTGCCGGGGCCGGCATGCTCGCCTTCCAGATTCACAGCGAATACAGCTGGTATGACCATCAGGTGAGCCGCTTACCCGCCGGCGTGAAGGTGGGCAAGGCCGTAGCCGAGTCAACCAGTTGGAAGCCCTGGACGTACTGGTTTCCCCAAACCCTGCGTTTTATTGCAGTGGATACCAGCTCTGCCGCTGCCAACCAGATCAATCCCGATGTGATACTGGCCGACCTGTATGTGTTCGAGCGCCGCATGGCAGCGCGTCGCATTCCGCAAGTCTTCCACTGCGCCCAACATGCGCGTGCCGATCTCACCACCGATTTGCAAATCCCGCGCGCCGGGGAGACCTTGGGCAAGCAATGGCTTAGCCTGGCTCAGGATGACCCGCTCCTGCGCCTGGCGTGCGATGCGCCGCCTCACACCAGCGCCGGGTAATCCTTCACTGACACAGGGGGCATGCGTTATGGAGGTTATGGAAGTCACCCGCTTTCTCGCCAAAACCCTGCCATTCGGTTATCTCAACGCGGCGGACATTGCGCGGCTCGCGCAGCACATCAACGTGGTGTACGTTCAGGCGCAGCACCCGGTGACTGCGGTTAAGCCGCGTCTGATGATTATCCGCTCCGGCGTCTTCGCCCTCTACGATGCGCACCAACAATTGCTCGGCAAATTGCAGGAAGGAGATTTTTTCGGCCAGGAATGGTTGCTCTCCGGCCAGGCGGAAAACCATCAGGTGTTGTGCGAAGAAGATGGCCTGGTGTATTGGCTTAAGGCCGATGCCTTTCACAAATTGCTGGCGCACCATGCGCGCGTTGCCGATTACTTTCATGCACTGGCCGGCCACCGTTTGCATCGCTATGAAGAAGCGCCGGCCAGTTTTCATTTAACGCTCAAAGTGAACGATGTGATCAGCGCCCGCAAAGTCCTGATCACACCGCAAGACACCATCGTAACGGCTGCGCAGCGCATGACTGACAATCGCGTATCCACCTTGTTAGTGGAAGAAAACGGCCAACTGGCAGGCCTGCTGACCGACCGGGATTTGCGCGCGCGGGCGCTGGCAAAAGGCGTTACCGGCGATGCACCGGTGAGCCAGGTGATGACCCGTTCGCCGCACACTATCAAACGTTCTGCGTATCTCTACGAAGCGATCCAGACCATGGCAATGCACAATGTGCATCACCTGCCCGTGCTCGACGACGGGCAGATTTACGGCATGCTTTCCATTACCGATATCATCCGCGTGCAACAGGATCACCCGGTTTACCTGATCGGCAATATCCATCGCCAAGCGGATCTGGCCGGGCTGAAAAATATCAGCAACGGTGTTATACCGCTGATGATGTTGCTCGGTCGCCAACGGGTGCCGGCGCTGGAAATCGGGCAGATCATGACCACCATCACCGATGCGCTCACCAAGCGCTTGATTCTTCTTGCGCAGGAACAACTGGGCGCAGCGCCGTGCGAATTTTGCTGGATCGGTTTCGGCTCCCAGGCGCGCATGGATCAAAGCCTGAATTCGGACCAGGACAATGCCTTGATCCTGGCGGAGGAACCCGAGGGAGCCGTGGGGGATTATTTCGCCCGGCTGGCGACATTGGTGTGCGAAGGTTTAGGGGAGTGCGGCATTCGTTTATGCCCCGGCAATATCATGGCCTCCAATCCGGCGCTGCGTTTGAGCCTGGCAGGATGGAAAGAAAAATTTACCCACATTGTCAGCCACCCCACACCGGAATCGATGTTGCAGTCGAGCATTTTTTTCGATCTGCGCGCGATCGATGGCCAGGCAGCTTTTGCGCAACAATTGCATCAACACCTGTTACCACTCACCCGCCACAACACCCTGTTCCAGTTTCATCTTGCACAAAACGCGTTGCGCGATCGCGCACCACTGGGGTTTTTTAAAGGCTTTGTACTCACCCAGGAAGGCGAACAACAACCCGGTTGCGATTTGAAAAAAAACGGTACGTCACTGATTACCGATATCGCGCGCGTGACGGCTTACGCGCAGGGCATTAACGAGGTCAATACCCGGCAGCGTTTACAGGCACTCAACCGCGCCAACGCCATGGACGAAGACCTCGCGCAGAATTTACTTGATGCCTTCGATTTAATTGCGCAACTGCGCTGGGAAAAACACCAGCAGGATATTCACGCCCAACGCCCCCTGAGCAATATCCTCGACCCGGCCAGCCTGCACAACCTGCAACGCCAACAACTGCGCGACAGCTTTGAGGTGATCAACAAAGCCCAGGCGATGGTGCGGTTTCGTTTTTTGCGGGGTTTGTAATTGTGGGCTGGTTTACCCTTCATAAACGCGCGCAGCATCCACTGATACAGACGTTCGCCAAGGCGACATTCCCTGCGCATCACACCGCAATAGACGATTGCCCCTTGCTTGCCATCGATCTGGAATTAACCGGGTTGAATCCCGCGCGCGACCACATTGTCAGCATCGGCTGGGTGCCCATTCGTCAACGCGAAATCGTGCTCGCCGACGCGCGCCATTATTTGATTCAACCGCCGGTCAGTGTGGGGCAAAGTGCGACGATTCATGGCCTGCATGATCGGGATTTACACAACGCACCCACGCTGGAAAACGTATTGCAGGAATGGTTGGAAGATTACGCCGGTTATGTGCTGGTTGCGCATAACGCGGCACTGGATCTCGCGTTTTTGCGCACCGCGTTACGCAACCTGTTTGGTTCGGCACCGCCGCTGAAAGCAATTGATACCCTGCGTATTGAGAAACGCCATTTGACCCATCGCGATCAGGCATTCAAGGCCGATGGTTTGCGCTTGAACGCGTGTTTGCATCGCCATCATTTACCGCTCGCCAGCACCCACAATGCATTGGAGGATGCATACAGTTGCGCGTTGTTATTGCTCGCGCAAATAGCGCGCATGAATCGGCAAGTGGTATTGGGCGATCTGGTGGACCGAAGTGTGTGGGGTAGACTCTTACCTCAATTAACGTGACGTATCCGGTTTAAAACCGATACGGAAACCACCCCAATGCCTGCCGTTGACCATAATCGGCACCGACAAATCGTGCATCACTTCCCCGGTGTCCCGCTTATAGGTCTGCAACAACATCGGTTGGGTATTAGCACCGCAACGGCTGCCGGTGCGATCACTGAAGATTCGCTTGGTGCGATTGCTCAATAAATCCTTTTCGTATTTGCCCGTCAGCGGCTGCGAGAATTTTTTGTTGTGGGTCGGAAAATATCCCTTCACATCCACACCACCGGCAAACAGCACGCCGGGATGGCGGGTGAGGATCGGCTCCTGTATGGCGGGGAAATGCTGGTCAGTAAAGTCGTCGTAGGGCGTGTGGTATTTCGGTGGGTTGGTGTTGGGAATCGGTTTGTATTCCTGTGAAAAAACCTGCGCCTGGGTCAGGCGTCCCTCGGCAATGGCCTGCTCAAATAATTTGCCGATACTCGCCGCCGCCTGTTGGGCTTCGCGCAGGATCGGCATGAAGAACACCGTGTCGCTGACATCGGCCAGGTCGCTGTAGATGGTCTCGGTTTCTTCGGACACCTCCAGGGCGCGCTTGGCGATGGTGCTGCTCTTTTGTTCAATAGCACCCAAGGCATTACTGATACTGTTGATGGATTGGCTGATGCGCTCGCTGGTGTCTTCCAGCCCGCTGCCGGCCTGCTCAATCGAACCCAGCGCGGCGGAGGATTTACTGATCTCGCTGTTGACCTGTTCAAAGCCCTCCGCCGCCTGTTGCAGTTCCTGTTTTACCTGATCGCTGGAGTGCTGCAAGCCACTCATTAACGCCCCGACCTCCTGGCTTTGGGTGCGGATTGAGCCCAGCATTGCTGCAATATCCCGGGTCGCACCCTGCGTCTTGCCCGCCAGGGCGCGCACCTCGTCCGCCACCACCGCAAAGCCGCGCCCCTGGTCGCCGGCCCGCGCGGCCTCGATAGCCGCATTCAGTGCCAGCAGGTTGGTCTGTTCCGCCACGCCTTTGATGACATCGGTAATGCGCTGGATGTTGTCGGCGCTGGTCTGGAGTTGTTGCAACTGCCCCGCTACCCGGGTGACTGACTCCCCCAATTGATGGATGTTGGTCACCCCCAGTTTCAGGCGTGCATCGGCATCCTGGCAGGCCCGGGCGGTTTGTTCGATGGTCTTGGTAATGGTGTGCAGGTTGCCGCTCATCTGCGCGCTGGTACTGGCCAGGTTGCGCCCGGCATTGACGATCTCACCACTGTCGTCCGCGCTGTGTTTGATGTCTTTCACCAGGCCATCGATATAAAACGAGACTTCCGCCGCCCCGGTGGCCATCTTGGACGTCGCGGCAGACACCCGGTCTGCCATGCGCGTAAGCGTAGCCGACTCGGTCGTCGTCCCGGCCTCCGGTCTGTGCTGCGCGGGCCAATACAACAGCACCGCCAGCGCCACCGATACGCCGGTAATCGTCAGCCACAAGGGCAACCCGACCAGCCAGGCCAGCAACTGAAGGGCGATGATACAAACCAGTGTCAGGTGTTTTTTGTAGTTATCGGAAAGCATGTTCGTTACCCCGTAACCCGAATATCTCCTTGAGTCTAGCAGTTGGTGCGCACTCTACCCGTTACAGCGTGCGCAACACCTCGCCCCCCGGCGATGATTCGCCACCACATCATGCACTTAGCCGCCAAAATACTGGCCATTGCGCGCTTTTTTGTCCTGCATCAATAACCGCGCAGGCGCTTGCTCTAGACTCCCCCGAAGGTCCTTACAATCACCGGGTGGAAGCCGCTTATGAAAGTCGCCGTCTTCAGCAGTAAAGCCTATGACGTGGAGTATTTGACAGCGGCCAATACCCAGGGCCATACACTGATCTTCCACGAAGCCGCCGCAAATAAGCAGAGCGCATTGCTCGCTCAAGGCTGCGACGCCGTATGCTGCTTTGTTAACGACATCCTTGATGCCGCCACCCTGAAGGTGCTGGCCAAACAGGGGGTTCGCCTCGTTGCCCTGCGCTGTGCCGGTTTCAATCAGGTGGATATGACCGCCGCCAGAGACCTGGGCATCACCGTGGCGCGCGTGCCTGATTATTCGCCCCACGCGGTGGCTGAACATGCGCTGGGCCTGATGCTGATGCTCAACCGCCACCTGCACCGCGCCCACTATCGCGTGCACGAGAACGACTTTTCCCTCAACGGTTTGCTCGGCTTTGATATGTACCAGAAGACGGTCGCCATCATCGGCACCGGCAAGATCGGCGAGGTGCTGGCCAACATCCTGCTGGGCATGGGTTGCCAGGTCATTGCGTACGACCCGGTGGTCAACCCGGCACTTGTTGAGCGGGGAGTTCGTTATCTCGCCCGCGACGACATCTGGTTTCAGGCCGATATCATCTCCCTCCACTGCCCACTCACCCCCGCTACCCACCATCTGATCAATACCGAAACTGTCAAGGCCATGAAAGATGGGGTGATGCTGATTAACACCGGGCGCGGCGGGCTGATCGATACACGCGCGGTTATCGCCGGCTTGAAGTCGCGCAAGATTGGTTATCTGGGGCTGGATGTGTACGAGGAAGAAGCCAGGTTGTTCTTCGAGGATTACTCCAACAATCTGCTGCAGGACGATGTATTCGCCCGCCTGCTGACCTTCCCCAATGTCGTGATTACCGGGCACCAGGCATTCTTTACCCGGGAAGCCCTGACCGCCATCGCCCGCGTGACCCTGGCCAACATCAGCCACTTTGCGCGCGGCGAACTGGACCGGATCTGCTGCGTGGATTAACCATGAACCGCTCTCTGCCTCCCGAGTTACCGGCTGACGCCCCGCCATTGCCAGACGCCCACGCCCGAACCCCGGCAGACCTGTTCGCGCAGCTGGCATCGAGCGATGTCGGGTTATCGGCCACAGAAGCCTATCGCCGGCGCATTCGCTGGGGTGAAAACCGCTTGCCCGCCAACCCGCCGACCCCCGCCTGGCGGCGCTGGTTGCATCAATTCCACAACCTGTTTATCTACGTGCTACTCACCAGCGCCCTGATCAGCAGCCTTATCCAGCATTGGGTCGACGCCGGGGTGATCATGGCGGTGGTGCTGATCAACGCCACCATCGGGTTTATCCAGGAAGGCAAGGCCGAAGCGGCCTTGCGCAGCATCCTGCGCCTGAGCAAGAGCCAGTGCCTGGTGATGCGCGACGGCCAGAGCTTCACCCTGGACAGCCAGCTGCTGGTGCCCGGCGATGTGGTGACGCTCCAGGCTGGCGACCGCGTGCCGGCGGACATGCGCCTGTTTTATAACAAGTCGCTGCACTGCGATGAAGCCATGCTCACCGGTGAGTCCCAACCCACGGAAAAAAGCGTGGACGCTGTGCCCCTGGACACCCCGCTGGCCGAACGACGCACCATGGCCTATATGGGCACCATGGTGACCTTCGGCACAGCCCGTGGCCTGGTGACCCATACCGCCAGCCGCACCCAGATCGGCCAGATCAGTGAACTGGTACAACAGGTATCCCTGCCGGAAACGCCACTGCAACGGCAATTGGCGCAGCTGGCGCGCCAGTTGACCCTGGTGATCCTGTTGGTTACAGCGGCTACCGCCGTGTTTGGTTTCCTCGTCCGCGATTACAGTCTAGCGGCGATGTTTCAGGGCGCCATCGGCATCGCGGTGGCCGCCATCCCGGAAGGCTTGCCCGCTATCGTCACCATTACCCTGGCCATGGGGGTGGAACGCATGGCGCGCAAGCATGCGCTGGTGCGCCGCTTGCCGGCGGTTGAAGTGCTCGGCGCGGTGGACGTGATCTGTTCCGATAAAACCGGCACCCTCACCGCCAACGCCATGACCGCGCGGTTGCTGGTGACCAGCACAGCCCGTTTCACCATCAGCGGTGAGGGCTATGCGCCCATCGGCGACATCCAGCATCACCATGGCCGCTCGCCCAGCGAGGACGAACAGCAACAGCTGAATACCGCCTGCGGTATTGCCCTGTCGTGCAACGACGCCAATGTGACCGAAGACGACGGCGACTGGAATATCCATGGCGATCCCACCGAGGCAGCGCTCCATGTGCTGGCACTCAAGCAGGGGCTCAATGCGGCGGACCATGCCCGACGTCGACCGCGCCTGGACACCCTGCCGTTTGAAACTGAAAAACGCTACATGGCCAGCCTGCACCAGATGGCAAATGGCGCCCGGGAGATCGCTATCAAAGGTGCGCCGGACCAACTGCTGCACCTGTGTCGCTACCAATGGGGCCCGCGCGGTATCGAGCCGCTCGACAAACATTACTGGGAAGCCGAGGTGAACTTCCTGACCAACCAGGGCATGCGGGTGCTCGCCCTGGCGAACAAAGCTGCTGCTGACAATGCCAGCCAGTTGCACCACGATCAGGTAACTGCGGGCGGTCTGGTGATGGTGGCGCTGGTGGGCATCAGTGATCCACCCCGTGCGGAGGCAGTAGCGGCCATCGCCCAATGCCAGCAAGCGGGTATTCGCGTGCTGATGATTACCGGCGATAACCCGACCACTGCAGCAGTGATCGGGCGGGAGCTGGGCCTGGCAGCGGATCGGGTGGTGACCGGGGCCGAACTGGACCAGGTTGCGCCGCAGGATTTACCGGCGCTGGCGGAGAAGGTGTCCATCTTCGCGCGCACCAGCCCGGCCAATAAATTGCAGTTAGTGCAAGCGCTGCAGGCACACCGACACACCCTGGCCATGACCGGTGACGGGGTCAACGACGCGCCCGCCCTGCGCCAGGCGGATATCGGCATTGCCATGGGCCAGAAAGGTACCGATGCCGCGCGCGACGCCGCCGCGTTTGTGCTGACGGATGACAACTTTGCCACCATTGTTGGCGCGGTCGCCGAAGGGCGCAGGATTCATGACAACATCGTCAAATCCATCGTCTTCATCCTGCCCACCAGCCTGGCAGAGGCCAGCGTGATCCTGCTGGCCATCCTGTTCGGCTGGTTATTGCCGATTACCCCCGCACAAATCCTGTGGGTCAACATGATCACCGCGGTCACCCTCACCCTGGCGCTGGCCTTTGAGTCCCCGGAAGCCAACCTGATGCAACGCCCGCCCCGCCCACGCCATCAAGGGTTGCTGACCCCCCGGCTGTTGTACCGGGTGATGCTGGTGGGCGGTATAGGTGCGGCGACTATCTTTCTGCTGTTCCGCTGGCAGTTGCAGAGCACCGGCGATATCGAGCTGGCACGTTGCGTGGCGGTGAACGCACTGGTGTGCTTCGAAGCGTTTTACCTGCTGACCGCGCGCAGCCTGCACGATGCGATCTGGCACCGGCGTTATTGGGCTGGCAGTGGGCCGGCACTCTTGAGCATTGCCCTGGTCGCGGTCATGCAGCTTGCCTTTACCTATTGGCCGTTGAGCCAGGAGGTGTTTTCCCTCGCCCCACTGGCGCCGGCCCATTGGCTGATCCTGGTGGCGGCCACCAGTCCTATCCTGCTGCTGGTTGAGCTTGAGAAGGCGTGGCTGCGCCATGCTCACCGGCGCTGGTCGCTTCATCAACCGGGAGTACCTGGCCATGTCCACTTTTGATCGCCCGCTGCCCGAACCCCTGGCCATCCTGAATGAGCTGGCGGCCGACCTCTGCTGGAGCTGGAACCACGGCGGCGACGAGCTCTGGCAACAGATCAACAGCGAAGTCTGGGACCACACCCACAACCCGGTGAGCGTCCTGCAACTGACCAGTGATGCCGATCTGGCCCGCCTGGCCGGGGACCCGGCGTTTGTGGCTCAACTGGATAGTCTGGTCACGGCGCGCCGCCACTATCTCGACGGGCCAGCCTGGTACAGCCGCCACTATCCCGACCAGCCGGTGCGCGGCATCGCCTATTTCAGTATGGAGTTCGGTGTGTGTGATGCCCTGCCGCTTTACGCCGGTGGCCTGGGTATCCTGGCCGGGGATTACTTAAAGACCGCCAGCGACCTGGGTGTACCTCTGGTGGGCATCGGCTTGCTGTACCAGGAGGGCTATTTCCGGCAAAGCCTGACGCGCGACGGCTGGCAACAGGAAACCTATTTATATAACGATCCCGGCAGCCTGCCCTTGCAACCACTGCAAGGCGCCGATGGCAGCTGGCTGCATATCGACACCGGCTTCCTCTGTCGCCAGGTGCGCTTTCGGGTGTGGCAGGCCAGGATCGGCCGAATACAGTTGTATCTGCTGGACAGCAACGACCCGCGCAACCGCCCGAGTGATCGCGGCATTACCAGCAAACTCTACGGGGGTTCCACCGAGTTGAGGCTGGTCCAGGAGATTGCCCTGGGTATTTGCGGTTGGCGGCTGGTGGAAACCCTGGGGCTGGATATTGATGTCTGCCATTTGAATGAAGGCCACGCCGCCTTTGCGACCCTGGAACGCGCCCGTGCCTATGCGGAAAAACATAAGACCGACTTCTGGCGTGGACTCTGGGCCACCCGGATCGGCAATGTCTTCACCACCCACACCCCCGTTGAGGCTGGCTTTGATCGTTACCCCATCGCGCTGCTGCAGTGGTATATCAGCGAATTTGCCCAGCACCTGGGTATCCCTATCGACAGCCTGATCGGACTGGGACGGGCACATCCCGATGATCCGGAAGAGCCGTTTAATATGGCTTATCTGGCGCTCAAGACCTGCGCGCACAGCAATGGGGTGAGCCGGTTGCATGGCGCGGTCAGCCGGCGCATCTTCCAGCCGCTGTTTCCCCGCTGGCCGGAGCGCGAGGTGCCCGTCGGCCATGTGACCAACGGCGTTCATATTCCAACCTGGGACTCTATCGAAGCCGATAATCTGTGGACGCAATTGTTCGGGCGCGAACGCTGGCGAGGGGAACTGGATGACCTGGATACCCGCCAACTGGACCAGCTCAGCGACAAGCAGCTCTGGCAACTGGTCGGCCACGGTCGCGCCCGGCTGGTGGATTACGCCCGCCACCGGCTGGCGGAGCAATTCCGCTATGAAACCGCCCCGGACGTTTGCGCCCTCCCCACCCCCAACGTCCTTGATCCCAATATCCTGACCCTGGGATTTGCCCGGCGCTTCGCCGAATACAAGCGCCTCGACCTGTTGTTGCACCAGCCGGAGCGCCTGGCGCGGCTGCTGTGCAATGAGCGCTATCCGGTGCAATTGCTGATAGCGGGCAAAGCCCATCCGGCGGATGAGGTGGGCAAGCAAGTCCTGCAAGCCTGGTATCACTTTATCCAGCGGCCGGACGTGAGCCAGCATCTGGTGTTTATCGAAGATTACGACATCGCCCTGGCCCAGCATCTGGTCCAGGGGGTCGATGTCTGGCTGAATATGCCGCGCCGCCCCTGGGAGGCCAGCGGCACCAGCGGCATGAAGGTGTTGGTGAACGGCGGGCTCAACCTGTCCAGCCTGGATGGCTGGTGGGCAGAAGCCTGGAACCCGGAGGTGGGCTGGTCATTGGGGAACGGAGAGGAACACGAAGACGACGACCAGGATGCGGAACGGCTCTATCAACTGTTGGAAAACGACATCATTCCGCTGTTCTACACCCGCGATGCCGAGGGCATTCCGCGCCGTTGGGTCCGTACCATACGCGCCAGCATGGCGCAGTTGACCACCCGCTACAGCAGTAACCGCATGATGCACGAATACCTGGACCGGTATTACTTGCCCGCCGCTGCCGGATGGCGCGAACGGCAGCGCGACAAGGGCGCCCTGGCGGCCCAACTGGAAGCCTGGCGCAACCAGTTGACCCAGCACTGGCATGAAATCCATATCGGCGAGTTTGAGGCCGCCGAATCTGATCCCCCGGCCGTTGAACTGACGGTGTATCTGGGCGGGATTGATCCGGCCACCGTCGCCGTGCAGATGGTGGCCGACCCGCGCCCGCCACAAGAGGCCCAGATTATCCCCATGACGCTGCTGTCCCACATCGAAGGCGCCGTGCACGCCTACCGTTTTCGCGCCGCCGTGCCCGAACGCCCGTTGAGCGACTTTACCGCACGGGTAATCCCGGCCCATCCCCAGGCTTGCATCCCGGCGGAGAATCCCCTGATCACCTGGCAGACCCGTCGATAATTATGCTCGCCAGCCCATTGCAACCGCCGCGTAATACAACAGCGGGACCGGTTGTACATTTATTAGCAAAAACAATGAATTAAATAGTGACAACTTTATGCCGCCGCGCTGTTATTTTGGTTGATAAAGTTGAATAATACGCAGCCCTACAAGAGCGCCCAGCGCCACAACCCTCATGAGAACATCAACCACTGATAACAGGCATCCTCTCTATGAAACCACTTTCTGACATAGGCCTCGTTGGGCTCGCCGTCATGGGCGAAAACCTGATCCTGAACATGGCGAGCAAGGGCTATACCGTCACCGCTTATAACCGCTCCGTTGAAAAAGTTGACGCCTTCATCGAAGGCCGCGCCCAGGGCAAGAGCATTCGTGGCGCCCGCTCCATTGAAGAGCTGGTCCAATCCCTGGCCAAGCCGCGCAAGATCATGCTGATGGTAAAAGCCGGTAAGGCCGTAGATGACTTTATTGAACAACTGATTCCCCACCTTGAGCCGGGCGACATCATCATCGACGGCGGCAACACCCACTACCCCGATACCGACCGCCGCACTGCCTACCTTGAGAGCAAAGGCCTGTTGTTTATCGGCACCGGCGTATCCGGTGGTGAAGAAGGCGCCCTGACCGGCCCATCGATTATGCCCGGTGGTTCACCGGCGGCCTGGCCCCACGTCAAGCCGATCTTCCAGGACATCGCCGCCAAGGTGGATGACGGCAGCCCGTGCTGCGACTGGGTAGGAGAGAACGGTGCCGGCCATTTTGTGAAGATGGTGCACAACGGCATTGAATACGGCGATATGCAGCTGATCTGCGAAGCCTACCAAATCATGAAAGACCTGCTCGGCATGTCTGCCGACGAGATGCACGAAGTCTTTAAAGAGTGGAACCGGGGCGAACTGGATTCCTACCTGATCGAAATCACCCGCGACATCCTCGCGTTTAAAGACGAAGACGGCGCACCGCTGGTGGACAAGATCCTCGATACCGCTGGCCAGAAAGGCACCGGCAAATGGACCGGCGTGATCGCGCTGGACCTGGGTATTCCCTTGACGCTGATCTCCGAAGCGGTATTTGCGCGTTGCCTGTCATCGCAGAAAGACCAACGCGTAGAAGCGTCCAAAGTCATCAGCGGCCCCGCCATCAAGTTTGACGGCGACAAGAAAGCCATGATTGACGACCTGCGCAACGCGCTCTTCGCGTCCAAGATTATTTCTTACGCCCAAGGCTATTTGCTGATGCGCGAAGCAGCCAAAGAATACGGTTGGAAACTCAACTACGGCGGCATCGCCCTGATGTGGCGCGGCGGCTGTATTATTCGCTCGTCCTTCCTCGGCAACATCAAGGAAGCCTTCGACAAGAACCCGGAGCTGAGCAACCTGTTGCTGGACGACTACTTCCGCACCACCGTGGAAGCAGCCCAGGCCGGTTGGCGGCGTGTGGCGGCGGCGGCCATTGTTAACGGCATCCCCGCACCGACCATCAGTTCAGCACTGACCTACTTCGACGGCTTCCGCACTGCTCGCCTGCCAGCTAACCTGCTGCAAGCGCAACGCGACTTCTTCGGCGCGCACACCTACGAGCGCATCGACAGACCACGCGGTGAGTTCTTCCACACCAACTGGACGGGTCGCGGTGGTAATACGGCGTCGTCTACGTATAACGTGTAAGTTATTCTCCAGCAGGTTAAAAAAGCCGGGCCAGATATTTCTGGCCCGGCTTTTTATTTTCCGAAAGACTTGGACCGTTCCTTACGAAAATTTATGTGACCCGGATCACATAAATTTGCAAAACACAAAATCATCGACTATTTTCCACAGTGAGTTACGAAAAAGGCAAACCCGTCGAAAGGCGGGGACGCAAAGTCACCGGCCTAAGGGGAATTCCTCCCTACGGCAGCGGGATCACCGACATCTCATGCGACTTTTCAGGTACATATTGCCGTGCCAGTCGTATCCTATGTTTCGGATCCTCGGTTTATATAGCAACTTTCCGCAGCGCTAAGCTCTGGATTTGTCATACGGGTATTCCACATGAAACATTTCAACTTCTCCTTGTTATCTGTTCTTTTTACGCAAAATATTTATAGATTCGCTCTAACCTCAATAGCGGTTTCAGGGGCATTGTGTACACCAAACGCTCTCGCCGCTCCCGCAAGTGACACAGCAACGACGTCTGCTACTGTTGTAACACCCATTGCAATTGTGGATGCACAAAATCTTAATTTTGGTGAGTTTGCAGCAGGAACTGGTGGGACTGTAGTGTTAACTACTGGCGGGGCGGCCTCTGCTACCGGGGATGTCGTGTTAACCGGCGGCACCGCCACAGCAGCGCAATTCACCGTAACGGGTCAGGCTGATGCCAGTTTCAGTATTGGCATTGCCGATGACGACCTCACCCATACAGACAATGTAACTACCATGGTCTTGGCAACAACCCATGACCTTGATGGCACGTCACAGGATAATCCTGCCTCGGGCACACTGACGTTAGGGACTCAAACCATCTATGTGGGCGGAACCCTGACAGTAGGCAACGCCCAAACAACGGGTGTTTATTCCGGCACGATAACTGCGACTGTTAATTACAATTAACCATCGGCGCAGATGGTCTTAACTGAGTGGTAGTTCATCGAAAACTCGATGAGGCGAGGTTATGAGAATCCTCTTCAGCTGCTTCGCCTTTTTCTTCAGGTTCGTGGCGGTAGTTGTCTTCGTAAGCGCTTGCAATGCTTTTGCTGACAGGGCAACAACCGCTAGCCATGCAACAGTGGTAGAGCCTGCCAGAGTTAGCGAAAACGTGAGAATCTGGACTACCAGCTCTTTTGCCAGCGGCATGACGGGTGATCTGATCATACGTCTTCCCGCAGCAGGCCCTGCAACAATCTCCCTATCAGATGAGCATGACACACTCGGATCGGGCACCTCTGCACTGCATGTGGGGCCGTCTATCGAAAGTGTCGAGTCAGCAATTTCGGCCTGGCATGCCCAGCTAGCGGACTGTACAGGCTCCGCATGCAGCACAAGGCCAGAGGCTGGTGTGCTGGATGGCAATCCGGTCAACAGCATTGATATCAGCACCAGCGAGGCGGACGAGACAAGCCCAACTAACATCACGGTCATCGTCACCTACAATTGATGCGAGTTTGAGCTGGAGACAATAATGAAACGCAATTTTGCCATCGCGATGATCGTTTGGTTGATCTTCCCGATATCCACTCACGCGGCAGAAATCGCGATCAGCAACAACAGCCCATTGGCATTCGGCAGTTTTGCAGCTGGCAGCGGTGGCACAGTGACGGTAAGCCCCAGCGGTATGTGCAGCGGCAGCGGCGACGTCATCGTCGTTATCGCCGATTGTGCGGCTGCAGAATTTACCGTTACTGGTGATCCGAATTTCACCTACTTTATCGACTTACCTGCCGACAATTTTGTGACCCTGACCGGGCCAGGCAGCGACATGAGTATCACCCAATTCACCAGTAATCCCGCCGGGGCGAACGGCCAGCTAGGTGCGGGTGGGTCGCAAAATTTAACGGTAGGCGGAACGCTAAACGTCGGCAATAACCAAGCCCCCGGCAGCTATACGGGCAACTTCACGATTATCGTGGACTACAATTAATTCAGCTGCAAAGTTAGCCCACTGAGTTTTGCGTTTCTTCTGGCACAACGAAAGTCTCACTGGATGTTACGCAAAGCAGGTAAAGAATTTTTAAACGGAAAGATCGCAATAATGATGAAGACAATTTGCCCGTCAGCTACCCGAGTTTCTCGCAGCCGTCAGATATTAACCAGCCTGTTACTGTTACTGGGCGCGGTTCCTGCATTCGCCGAACTCATGCTATACCCGACGCGGGTTGTCATAGAAGGCAATCAGCGCACGGCGCAAATTCAGTTAATCAATAACGGTACCGAGAGCAAGACTTACCGGATCGCCGTAGTGAACCGGCGCATGAGTGAAACGGGAGGCTTCGTTGACATTGATGAGCCGCTACCGGGAGAACTTTTTGCGGACCACATGCTGCGCTTCTCGCCACGTCAGGTCACGCTGGCACCCGGCGCCGGACAGACAGTGCGCGTCATGGTGCGCAAGCCAGCCAATCTCGCGGAGGGAGAGTACCGTTCTCACCTGCTCTTCTCACAACAGCCGGAGGCTTCAGGCCAAAACAGCGTTGAAACGCGTAAAGAGCACGACAAGGGAATTGGCGTGGTGATTACCCCATTAATCGGAGCCTCTATTCCGTTGATCGTCCGCCACGGCAAGCTCGACGCGGAGGTAAAGCTAACCCACCTGGAGCTGCAACAATCACGGGGGCAAGCATCGTTTCTCGCGCTGAGGTTGGAGCGTAGCGGGGAGCGTTCGGTTTACGGTGATCTGACGGTGACATTTACTCCAAAAGGCGGCTCAGAGACGGTTGTTGCACGTGCCAACGGAGTTGCAGTCTATTCGCCAAACCCTGTGCGTCGGGCACGGCTCGCGCTCGAATTACCCGGCGAGAAACCCTTAGCAAACGGGTCTTTGCGTGTGACCTTCCAGGAGCAGGCGGAGGCAGGAGGAAAGCTGCTCGCTGAGGCCGTTCTGCAGGTTAACTAACACTCCCGGCACCGGCCTGCCTTCCGTGATTAATGTCCGTCGGGAGTACATACAAATCCGGTTCGCGTTAGCACTGACACTACTGTTGTATGCCGGCTCGCTACCCGCCCAGGAACCGGAGCTGAATTTGCTTCTGCTGGAAGTACGCATGGACCAGACCCTGGTTTCCAGCAGTATCCCCGCCTATGACCTCGGCCCCCACACGTTATTGCCCTTGGGGGAATTGGCACGCGTACTTAGCATCGCAATTCAGACCCAACCTGGCACCGGTACCGCCAGCGGTTTTGTCCTGAACGAAGAGCGCGGTTTCAGCCTTAATTTGAATGATGGACGCGTGACCCGTGCGGGCGTCACTGAAAGTTTCGATCCAGCCCTGGTGCTGGTAGAGCCGGATGATCTATATGTGCCCCTGTTTTTGCTGGAACGCTGGCTCCCGGTCGAACTCGATGTGGAGCGCTCAAGGCTGATCTTACGTGTTCATCCGCTTGAAACCTTCCCCTTACAGGCGCGCCTGGAACGCGCCGATAGGGGCGAAAGAATGAGCGGGCGAGTCACAGGCGAGGACCCCACCTATCCATCTGTAGATCTACCTTATCGCTTATGGAGTCCACCTTTTATAGACCAGAGCTTGTTCTCTGAATACCGGGAAAATGATGAACTTGCCGAATTCAATAACCGGTATACCGCCCATATAACCGGTGATTTGCTCGGTCTTGAGTCATCTATTTATTTCAGTGAGGACACACAGAACACGTCACACGATCTGCGCGTCACGCTGGGGCGCCACGATCCCGACGCAGGCCTGCTGGGTCCACTGCGCGCCCGCACCTACCAGTTTGGCAGTCTCTCAGCCACCAGTGTGGAAAATATTACCCTCGGCACGGCCGGCCATGGGGTGAATATCAGCAATCGACCGCTAACCCAACCGACCCGGTTTGATCGACAAACTTTTGAAGGTGATTTAACCCCCGGTTGGGACGTTGAGCTCTTCTACAACGATGCGCTGGTGGGTTTTCAGCAACCTAATCCAGAGGGCCAGTATCGCTTTGAGGACCTCCCACTAAGCTACGGCCGCAATGACTTTAAATTGGTATTTCATGGACCTCTGGGCCAAACACGGGTTGAGCAGTACAGCTATTCGCTGGCGGAGTCCATGGTCCAACCCGGCGAATTCCAATACCACCTGCTCGAGCACCGCGACGAGGATGGGTTGACCCGTTCCATCGCGCAGTTCGACCTGGGCTTTAGCCGTTCGTTGTCCGCCAGCGCCGGTTTTATCAAAGCCCCCGTGGCGGGGATCGAGCATCAATACCTGACGACGGGATTGCGTACCTTCTGGCAGTCGCTCAGCCTCAGTGCGGACCGGACGATGGACCAGGATGGAGGCTCACTCACCCAGTTCGGATTGAAGACAAGAATATCCGGTGTATCACTGGATGCAGACCGGATCTATCTGAGGGAATTCTATAGCGATATCTTCCGCGACCTTGATGATCCGGTTGTCACCCGCGATACGCTACGGCTCAGCGGTGCCATTCCGGTAACTGCACGTATCCGCCTGCCCGTCACCATTGAAGCCCTTTGGGATGAACATGAATCTGGTCGCGTTGATAACGATCTTAGTGCGCGCATTTCTGCCTATGCCTATCGCACCGCGTTGACCAACACATTCAATTGGCGCTCTTATGATGGTATTGACGATGCTTATGGTACGCTGCAAATCAGCCGTCGCATCCGCGATATGAGTTTACGCGGACAAATTGGTTACGACCTCGGGTCTGACGCGCGAGTCTCGATTGTGGCGCTGTCGGCGGATAAATTCCTTGGCGACGGCTATCGCTTGACGCTGGGGGTAGCACATGAACTGGACACACCTGAAACCCGCTACTCCGCCGGCTTTACCAAGAGCCTTGGACAATATGGACTCGGGGCGAACGCCAGCTATCTGGACACCGGAGAAATCGCCTTCAGCCTGCAGCTATTCCTTGCTCTGGGGCGGGATTCCATACGCTCCAACTGGCTACTCGACGCCCGCCCCATGGCCAATACCGGCGCAGCCTCAATACGTATGTTCCTCGACGATAACAACAATGGCCTGATGGATGCTGGCGAGGATCCTTTACAAGGTGTCGGTTTTACCGTCAATGGCGGTAGACATCCGGCACGCACCGATGCTGCAGGAATTACCCATATCGATCACCTGCCGGTAAAACAGCACGTTGATATCGGCGTAGATATCGGCACCCTGGAAGATCCCCAATGGATGCCTGCGCTTGCGGGCCGCAGCCTGATACCGCGTCCGGGCCGGGTGGCCGAGCTGGATTTTCCCGTACGATTAACCACCGAGATCGACGGAACGGTGTATTTATATGAGGACGGCGTTACACGCGGAATGGGAGGGCTGGAGCTGGAATTACTGGATGACAAATATAACGTGGTCGCTCAGACCACCAGTAGCTGGGACGGCTTTTATATCATTCCCGGAATAGTTGCGGGAGAGTACTGGTTGCGAGTCTCGCCTAAACAATTGCAACGACTTGGGCTTAATGACACTGGCACTCGCGTCTTGGTAGTCGCAGGGGATGGGGAATTCATCAACGGAATAGATTTGCTAGTAACAGCAAAACTTAATAGGCCTAAGCAGTAGGTTTTCAATTCCAGTTGTAACAACCGCTGAAAACGGGAATTTTTCTTTTGATCACGAAGTGCGTGTGAAGTAAACGAGGCAGGTTTTTCAGAACATTTAGCAATGCAGATGGCAGCGTTATTGCAAATCTGCCTTAAACCCAACGCGATTACTTCAGCGAGCGCGTCGACAAACCGCGCGGTGAGTTTTTCCACACCAACTGGACCGGTCGCGGCGGTAATACGGCGTCGTCTACGTACAACGTGTAAGTTAGCAAAATAGTAATTTTTTCCCTCGAATATTTTGCATACTGATTAACAAAACCAAACGAAAAAAGGCCAAACCGGAATCGCCGGTTTGGCCTTTTTTCATCAGTTTTTTGCAGCAATATCAAGGCAACACAAAATTACTGGTTAATTTTTTCTGTGCATGGGCCATCTGATTCAACGCACTACTCGACTCCTCCAGCTCTACCGCTTCACGTTGAACGTGATCAGCAATATCGGACATGCTCACCACACCTTTCGCTAACTCGGTAATGACACCACTCTGCTCTACAACTGCCTGCGTAATGGCAGCTGTCATATGCTTGATCCGATCAAGACCGCCAGCGATTCCTACCAAGGCGTCGTTAGCCATGTCTGACTGATCAACACAGGAACTCGCAAACGCCTTATTGCGCGCCATAATCGCCGTCGCCTCGGTTGCACTGGTTTGCAGGCTTTCAATCATGTGGGCACTTTCTGCCGTAGAAGATTGTGTTTGAGTGGCGAGTGCCCGAACTTCGTCAGCCACAACGGCAAAACCACGCCCCTGCTCGCCAGCACGCGCAGCTTCAATCGCTGCATTTAAGGCAAGCAAATTCGTCTGCTGCGCGATGTGATTGATCACCGATATAATCGAACCAATGCCATTAGAGTTATCTCGCACACTGTCGATAACATCAGAAGCAATCGTCAATTCGACATTTAATTGGCTGATTAATTCTTTGGTGCGACTTACCACTGCCTGCCCTGATTGCGTGGACGAATAAATATCGAATACAACACCGCTGGTTTCCCGGGCATTA